>NZ_JAMYSF010000003.1:0-372954 GCF_040321775.1 Mesorhizobium sp. M0243
ACATCGGCCACCTCGTCGAAACCATCGAGGCAGCCGAATGCAAGAACTACTTCGAAAACGCAGGCTACGCTTCCGTCAAAATATGAAACGCTCTAGCCCTGACAGACATCCACCCATTCAGCGCCGGTGAGATCGACCATGCGCTGCGGTGCAATCCGCACCGCGGCGTTGGTGGCGCCTGCCGCAGGCACCACCTCTTCAAACTCACGCAGCGACACGTCGCAATAGACCGGCAGCGGCGCCGGCAGGCCGAACGGGCAGACGCCGCCGACCGGATGGCTGGTTGCTTCGACAACCTCGGTGGCGTCGAGCATACGCGGCTTGCCGCCGAACTGGTCCTTGAACTTACGGTTGTCCAGCCTGGCGATGCCGCTGGTCACCACCAGCATGGTGCGGTCGCCGACGCGCAGGCAGATCGTCTTGGCGATCTGGGCCGGCAGCACGCCATGCGCCTCAGCCGCCAGGGCCACCGTCGCCGAGCTCGCCTGCGTGACGATGACATGGATGTCGGGCGCATGGGTGGCGAAGAAGGCACGAACGGATTCCAGGCTCATATCGAAAAACCGACGGTTCAAAAACGTTATGGACGGCGGATTACGGTCCAGCAGCCACGGCCGCAGCACGCATAAGCACGTGCGATAGACGGATCGGCAAGCCCCAGGCTGAAGCAGAGGCTGCGGCAGGTACAAAGAAACCCGCTGAGCCTTGGCGGGTTTCTTTGGAATGCGTGGTGCGGATCTAAGCCAGCGATCGACCTTGCGCCGCCGGCGTCGGCGCAGCCGGGGTGATCAGGGCCTCCTGGGGAAGGTGAAGCGCGGACACAATACGACGCAGCTTCGACGGGTCGGTCACTCTCCCGCTTTCGATATCCTCAATTTCGTCCACCGCCAGGCCGCATGTCAGGGAGAGCTCTTCCACGCTGTAACCGCGGGTCTCCCGCATCGCTCTGAGGGTGTTGTAATCTGGCCCGCTCCCGTTGGTTGCCGGTTCGGAGTGGGGTTCGCTTTTCGCATTATGGGGCATTGGCAACTCCATGACTGAAAGAGTTTGATCAAATGAGGAGTGTTGCCTGAGACGGTCGGGAAGATGCCCTCTCGCCGGCGATTTGCCAAGAGCCAAAAGGGCCGTCACGGGATCGTGAACCAGGTGCTTGGCGCGATCCTCTCGCGTACACGTCGCGATCAAGTTGTTTTGAAGGCCTGATCGGGCTTTTGCCGGCAGTTTCGCCGCGCCCATTCGTTATCTCCGGGTCGCTGGCGTGAAACCATCCGGTTCCAGCCAGCTCGTTCCCGGAAGGATTTTTTGCAATGAACTTGAAGACAGTCATGGTCGTGCTCGGCACGATTTCCAGCCTTTCCGTCGCCGGCGCGGGCGCCGCCCAAGCCGCAGACGCGCTGCGTGTGCGCGGCACGGTGGTCAGTTTTGAGCCCACGCTGCTCACCGTGAAAACCCGCCGGGGCGATACCGACGCGATCAAGCTCAAGGCCGGCTGGAAGATCTCGGGCGTCGCCAACGCCTCGGCAAAGGGCATTAAGCAGGGGGATTTCCTCGGCATTGCCTCCGTTTCGAAAGCGGATGGCGGCAGCGGCGCCCTGGAGGTGGTGGTCTTTCCGGCCGCGCTGAAAGGCACTGGCGAGGGTGACCGCCCCTGGGACCTGCAGCCAAACAGCCGGATGACCAACGGCACAGTCGCCGACGTTACCGACATAAGCGGGCGATCGGTCACGCTGACCTATGACAATGGCCAGACCAAGAAGATTTCGATCCCCGACACCACGCCCGTCGTGACCTTCGCGCCGGCGACGCCGACCGACCTCAAGCCGGGTGCGACGGTCTTTGTCACCGTTGAGCGGGGCAGTGACGGCGCGCTGAGCGCCAGCCGCGTCGTGGTCGGAAACAACGGCGTCGTGCCGCCGATGTAGTGGGACGGGCGGCCAATGGCCGCCTCTCGATCTTGCCGTGCATGGTGGCGGGAGGCTGAATTGGGCAGAAACAGTACAGAAACAAAATTCTACAATCGGGAAATACTGACGAAAAAATTTAGGCGCGTAATTCCATTCGCGGCGGCCGGGCTATCGCCCCGATCCATACGCCCGCGAAACAAAAGGAAACGATCCATGAAGAAGTCCCTCCTCTCGGCCCTCGGGCTTGCAGTTGCATTGGCTTTCACGGTGCCCGTCATCGGTGCGACGAGTGCGGATGCCGCCCCGATGGCAAAGCATCATCGTCACCACCATCGTCACCACCATCATCATCGCCACCATGTCCGCCACCACCATCATCACCGCCACCACCACCATGTGATCGGAAACAAGGCCTAAGCTCCGCAGACCGCCACCGAGAAGACCGGCCTTGGCTTCCTGTCCAAGGCCGGCTACTCCGCCCCGCGAGGCTCGATCGCGGATCGACAATTCACGCAAATCCAATGCGCGACGCCGGTGAGATCGTCGTCTATCCCGGCGCTGGCTATGGCACCACCACCAATCCGGCGTTCACCGGCGAAATCGAGCGGCCCTGGCGGCTTGACCAATCCGCATTCCTGCGCCGGCGACACAGAGGTGCTGGGCGCCTCTATGCCGACACGCTCCTCGCCAGATGCCGGAGCGACAACAGACATGGCCGATCGCAAGGAAAATGACGGATCACCTTAGGGCGAGCCGTCACTTCTTCTTGCTCGTATCTGTGGGATTTGGGTTTTAGAATTCAGCGCCGGCTGAACAGCAGACTGGCGACAAGACCGAGCACCACAAGGCCCACCGCGGCGGCAGCCGCCGGATGGTCGCGGGCCGACTTCTCGATCACCCTGCCCTGTTTGCGGATTGCAGGCATGGCATCGTGCAGGCGGCCGGCAAGATCGGAATAGGTGTCGAGCGCGGCATCGCGACCGTCCTCGTAGTAGGCGCCGCCTCGCTTCGCCACAGCCCTCTTCAAGCTGGCCAGTTCCTTGCTGAGAACCGCGACCTGCCTGTCGAGATCGATGTCCGAGAGGGTCGAAAATGATGCCATGATGTGTTTCCTTCACTTGCAGAAGGAAACGTAACGCCTCACCGGAAGACGGGTTCCGGTTTCGAACTATCGATGTCGCGTCGGGCTGCGGTCAGCGCACCTGGTCAAGCAGGCGCTTGCATTCCAGGAGGTCGAACAGCGCCTCCTGCAGCAAGGCCCTGTTGTCGCGCGAGAGTTTCGATGCATCCGGCTGCACCGGACCGTCCTCGTCGCTCTTGCCCAGGCCGAAAAAGCGGCGGCTGGGCTTCACCCGCGGCTGGCCGACCAGTTCGTCGTCCATGCCACGCGGCTGGGCCGCCGGCGTCAGCGGCACTTGGTCAGCCTGCCTTCGCTGTGAGATCGCCTCGACGGCGGCCATGTCGCCATTGCCGATGGCAACCAGGAAATGGTTGCCGTTCTCGCGCAACAGCTTCTGCACGCCCTTGATGGTGTAGCCCTGGTCGTAGAGCATGTGGCGAATGCCCTTGATCAGTTCGACATCCTGCGGCCGGTAGTAACGACGGCCGCCGCCGCGCTTCATCGGCTTGATCTGGTTGAAACGCGTTTCCCAGAAACGCAGCACATGCTGCGGCAGATCGAGATCTTCGGCGACCTCGCTGATGGTACGAAAGGCGTCGGGGCTCTTGTCCATGGGCGAATCCTCACGCTGGACGATGATCCGGCCTACCTGCCGAATCGGGGCTTATTTCAGCGGTTTATGAAGCAATATTCAAGCCCGGCGTCATGGCGGCGGCAGTTTTCAACCGCGCAATGGACTACTTGCCGCTTTTGGCCTTGCCGCTCTGATGGGAGCGCAAGATACGGCTCTTCAGCACATTCGACGACTTGAAGGTCATCACCCGACGCGGCAGGATCGGCACTTCCTCGCCGGTCTTGGGATTGCGGCCGATGCGTTCGTTCTTGGAGCGGACGTGGAATGTCGCGAAGGACGACAGCTTCACCGTTTCGCCGCGCACGATGGCTTCGCAGATTTCATCCAGCACCGCTTCGACGAGCTCGGCCGATTCAGTGCGCGACAGGCCGACCTTCCGGTAAACTGCCTCGGCAAGGTCGGCGCGCGTAAGTGTCTTTCCCCCCATGCGACCGTCCCATCAGCTCAAAACATAAAATTCGGCACAACAACGGCAGAGCCTAAGTAATTGATCCGTCAAGGTCAAGGACCGAAACTGGACCGTTCGGCACTTACCAGCGAACCAGGACAGCGCCCCAGGTGAAGCCGCCACCCATCGCTTCCAGGAGGACGAGATCGCCCTTCTTGATGCGGCCGTCGGCGACGGCCACCGACAGCGCCAACGGCACGGAAGCAGCCGAGGTGTTACCGTGCAAATCGACCGTAACCACCACCTTTTGCTCAGCTATCCCGAGCTTCTTGGCGGAAGCGTCAATAATTCGTTTATTGGCCTGGTGGGGCACGAACCAGTCGAGATCATCGGCCGAGATACCGGCTTGCGCGAACGTCGCCTCGATGACGTCGGTGATCATGCCGACCGCATGCTTGAAGACTTCGCGACCCTCCATCCGGAGATGGCCAACCGTACCCGTGGTCGACGGCCCGCCGTCGACGAAAAGCTTGTCCTTGTGCGTGCCATCGGAGCGCAGGCTGGCCGCCAGAACGCCATGGTCGGCGATCGTGCCCGCCCCCTCGCCTGCTTCCAGAATCATGGCGCCGGCGCCGTCGCCGAACAGCACACAGGTCGAGCGGTCGCTCCAGTCGAGGATGCGCGAGAATGTTTCCGAACCGATCACCAGGACACGCTTGGCCAGGCCGCCGCGGATGTAGAGATCGGCGGTGGTCACGGCATAGACGAAGCCCGAACAGACCGCCTGCAGGTCGAAGGCAAAGCCGTGATGCATGCCGAGCCGGTTCTGGATCTCGACGGCGGTGGCCGGGAATGTGTTGTTTGGCGTCGAGGTCGCCAGCACGATCAGATCGATGTCGGCGGGCGTGAGGCCCGCATTGGCAAGTGCGGCACGTGCCGCTGCTTCCCCGAGCGAAGCCGTGGTCTCGTCGTCACCAGCGATATGTCGCTGGCGAATACCGGTACGCTGGGCGATCCACTCGTCAGAGGTCTCGACCATGCCTTCGAAATCGGCATTCTTCATGATTCGGCGGGGCAGCGCGGCGCCCGTGCCGCGCACGACTGATCTGATCAAAGTTCTTTCCTATTCCTTTGCGTCGGTGACGACGTCGGATTTCCTAGCTGACAGGGCACGCGGGTTGCGCGCATGAAACAGGTCCAGATCGGCCTCGATGCGGTCGAGTAGGTTGTTGCGGACCATGTCATAGCCGAGTTCGATCGCGGCGGCGAACCCGTCAGAATCAGCACCGCCATGGCTTTTGACGACGATGCCGCTCAGCCCCAGGAAAACGCCGCCATTGGAGCGGCCGACATCCATCTTTTCGCGCAGGCGATCGAAGGCGCCCTTGGCGAAGATATAGCCGATCCTGGCCATCAGAGTCCGGCTCATCGCGGCGCGCAGATAGCCACCGATCTGGCGCACCGTGCCTTCCGCCGTCTTCAGCGCGATGTTGCCGGCAAAGCCTTCGGTGACGACGACGTCGACCACGCCCTTGCCGATATCGTCACCCTCGACGAAACCGTGATAGTTCATCGAGGCCATGTTGGCTTCGCGCAGCATGCGCCCGGCCTCCTTGACCTCTTCCTGGCCCTTGATCTCCTCGACGCCGACATTGAGCAGGCCGACGCTGGGCCGGGCTATGCCGAAGACCGAGCGCGCCATGCCGGTGCCGAGAATGGCAAAATCAATGAGCTGTTGTGCATCGGCCCCAATGGTCGCGCCGACGTCCAGCACCACGCTTTCGCCGCGCAATGTCGGCCAAAGGGCTGCGATCGCCGGGCGATCGATGGTGGCCATGGTGCGCAGGCAAAATTTCGACATCGCCATCAGCGCGCCGGTGTTGCCGGCGGAAATGCAGGCGTCGGCCGTGCCGGCCTTGACCGCTTCGACGGCCTTCCACATTGATGACTTCCAGCGGCCGTGGCGCAGCGCCTGGCTCGGCTTGTCGTCCATCCTGACCGCAATTTCGCAATGGAAGAATTCACTGATCTCGGCGAGCTTGGGAAATTTGGCAAGCTCCGGGCGCACGACCTCCTCACGCCCGAAGATGACGAAGCGGATGTCGGGACGACGGGTCGCGACCGTCATGAGCGCTGGAATGACCACGGCTGGTCCGTGATCGCCGCCCATGGCATCGATGGAAATCCTGATCACGCGGTATTTATCTCACGGTTAGGCGGCAGGTCGCTTTAGCGACCGCGAAGGTTCGGCGAAAATAACGGTTTTGGGCTGCCGCACAACCGACTTTTCCGTCGCGGGCGAGCTTTTCAGGATTTTCCCAGCAAGGATCGCAGTTTTTGCTGAAATTCATTCTCCGCCGGTTCGTTCTCGCTGCCGGTGTTGAGCGATGCGCCCTGCTTGCGCGGATAGGGGTCGATGGCGAGCCCGAAATACTGTTCGGCGATTGCCCCGACATCGATCGTGTCACCGGAAAATGTCTCTGGACTGTCAGGGCCTTCCGCGTCGAGCAGGATCTCGCCGCCACCATCGAAACCCTGCCGTCCAAGCTTGGAATCCTCGGGCAGCAGCAGCGCTTCGACCGGTTCGTCGATATGCGCCTCGACAGGCTCGAGCGTGACGATGCAGGCCTGGGTGATGTCGGCTTCGACGCGACCGCTTATCTTCACGCCATTGCGCTTCCACGACGCGACCAGAAGCTCGGCGCGATAGGATTCGACCGAAATCAGCCCGTGCTCCTCGGCCAGTGCCGCACGCTGCGCGGCATCGGCCTCGATAACCAGCGGCAGGCCCTTCTGCGGCAGGCGCGTAACGTTTGCCCGGAAGGAGACCGGGCTTTGCGGGTCAACATGCTTCATTGTTCAACCTCCTTGGCGGCGGCAAAGGTCAGCGTGCCGGAGACAATCGATTCGGATGTCTGCGCGGCCAGATGACTGCGCGCGTCGGTAACATAGTTGGCCAGCAGCGATGCTTCCAGCCAGGCGCCCGCGTCGGGCCGGACATTGCGGGCAAGAGCCGCGGTCAGCCCTTCATGGTCGTTTCTTTCCAGGGCATCGTCATAGGCAGCGGTTCGGCCATAAAACATCTTTGCCAGCTTTTTCATGCGTTTGGGCACGCCCACGTCGCCAATGCCCAATTCCCGCAACGAATGGTCGACGTCGAGGAAGAACTCGTCGATCAGCACCTGGGCGACCTCTTGCGCCGCACCGCCCTCCCCGCGCAACCTGTGCTGGAACAGGAACATGTGCAGCGACAGCATCTCGAAACGGCCAAGCGGCGTGTCTGGCACATTCCAGTGGGAATAAAACACGGTCTGCCGCGCCGCCGCCACGATTTGTGCGTAAAGCGCCTCGGTGATAGCGCGGTTGGCGTAGCGTTCGCGGCCAAAAAAGCGCTGGAACATTGGGGATGGTCTCCTGGGGACCGTTTGTTGAAGTGGGCTTGTTGCATCGGCAAGCAAGCTGGTTTACCGGTTTCGCGGCCCAGCGCAAGTTGCGGCCAGCTAATGGAGTTGTTGTTGCGCGCGCTGAATTTCAAGTCGACCTTCTCGTCCAGGCCCGCCGGCGCGATCTCGCTGCTGATGATCGTTTCGGCACTGTCCGCCTGCCACACCTCCAAGATGATCGGCGACCTCAGCCCAAGTGAGACGCTGACGCAAGGTTACGTCATAGACCAGCAGGCAATCGACCTGGTGCCGGTCGGTTCGAGCCGCGAGCAGGTGCTTCTGGCGCTCGGCACGCCGTCGACGACCGCGACCTTCGACAACGAGGCCTTCTATTACATTTCGCAGACGCGCAAGCGCTACGTCGCCTTCGACAAGCCACGGCTGATTGACCAGCATGTGCTGGCGGTCTATTTCGGCGCCGATGGCCGCGTCACCCAGATCGCCAATTACGGGATGAAGGACGGCAAGATGTTCGACTTCATCTCGCGCACCACACCGACCGGCGGCAAGGACCAGAACTTCCTCAGCCAGATCATCAACGGTGCCAGCAAGCTGGCACCCAGCATTCCGGGCGGCGGCGTCTAATTCCTTTCGGCTTTCATTCCGGAAGCCTCATCATCTCAGGCGACCAAAAACCCGCGGGAGCGATCCTGCGGGTTTTTGTTACGGGGATCGGTCACCGGTGTGGCCGTGGCCAAGGAAACGCGAGCCGAGCCTGGATGAGATGCTTGCACACCACGCACTGGAGGACCCAGGCGAAGCGAAGCGCTGAAGGGTCGACGTTGTCATCGCTTCAACAAAAAACCCGCGGGATCGCTCCCGCGGGTTCTGTTTTCGAGTGGATGCTTTTGATCAGCCGTGCGCGAGCACGGCCAGCAGCAAGAGCGCGACGATGTTGGTGATCTTGATCGCCGGGTTGACGGCCGGGCCAGCGGTGTCCTTGTAGGGATCGCCGACCGTGTCGCCGGTCACCGAAGCCTTGTGCGCCTCGGAACCCTTGAGATGCTTGACGCCGTCCTTGTCGACAAAGCCGTCTTCGAAGGACTTCTTGGCGTTGTCCCAGGCACCGCCGCCAGAGGTCATCGAGATGGCGACGAACAGGCCGTTGACGATGACGCCGAGCAGCGAGGCACCAAGGGCGGCAAAGGCGGACGCCTTCGAGCCCGAGATCAGCAGCACGCCGAAATAGACGACGAGCGGCGCCAGCACCGGCAGCAGCGACGGGATGATCATTTCCCTGATTGCCGCCTTGGTCAGCAGGTCGACCGCGCGTGCGTAGTTCGGCTTCGAGGTGCCAGCCATGATGCCCGGATCCTCGCGGAACTGCTTGCGCACTTCCTCGACGATGGCGCCCGCCGCGCGGCCGACGGCCGTCATGGCGATGCCGCCGAACAGATACGGGATCAGACCGCCGAAGATCAGGCCAGCGACGACGTATGGGTTGGAGAGATCGAAGGAGATCTCGCCCATGCCCTGGAAGTAGGGATATTTGTCGCCATTGGCGGCAAAGAACTTCAGGTCGTTAGAGTAGGCGGCAAACAGCACCAGTGCGCCGAGACCGGCCGAACCGATGGCGTAACCCTTGGTCACCGCCTTGGTGGTGTTGCCGACCGCGTCGAGCGCGTCGGTGGACTGGCGCACTTCCTTGGGCAGGCCGGCCATTTCGGCAATGCCGCCGGCATTGTCGGTGACCGGGCCGAAGGCATCGAGCGCAACGATCATACCGGCAAGACCGAGCATCGTCGTGACGGCGATCGCCGTACCGAAGAGGCCGGCAAGCTGATAGGTCGAGATGATGCCGCCGACAATGACGATCGCCGGCAGCGCCGTCGATTCCAGCGAGACCGCAAGGCCCTGGATGACGTTGGTGCCGTGACCGGTGACCGACGCCTGGGCGATAGAGTTGACCGGGCGCTTGTTGGTGCCGGTGTAGTATTCGGTAATGACCACGATGAGACCGGTCACCACGAGGCCGACCAGGCCGCATATGAACAGGTTCTTGCCGGTGATGACCATGCCGGCGACGGTGCCGATCTCGCCCCAGCCGAGGGTGACATGGGTGGAGACGCCGAGGCCGACGATGGACAGCAGGCCGGTGACGATCAGGCCCTTGTAGAGTGCGCCCATGATCGAGCCGTTGGAACCGAGCTTGACGAAGAAGGTGCCGACGATCGAGGTCAGGATGCAGGCGCCGCAGATAGCGAGCGGATAAAGCATGGCTGCACCCAGAACGGCGGTACCGCCAAAGAAGATGGCAGCCAGAACCATGGTGGCGACAACGGTCACCGCATAGGTTTCGAACAGGTCAGCGGCCATGCCGGCGCAGTCGCCGACATTGTCGCCGACATTGTCGGCGATGGTGGCCGGGTTGCGCGGATCGTCTTCGGGAATACCGGCTTCGACCTTGCCGACGAGATCGCCGCCGACGTCGGCGCCCTTGGTGAAGATGCCGCCGCCGAGACGGGCGAAGATCGAGATCAGCGATGCGCCGAAGCCGAGCGAGACCAGCGAGTCGATGACGATGCGATCATTGGGCTGGAGGCCCATGAAGTGGGTCAGGATGAGGTAGTAGATCGAAACGCCGAGCAAGGCCAGGCCAGCAACCAGCATGCCGGTGATGGCGCCCGATTTGAACGCGATGTCGAGGCCGGCAGCGAGGCTGTTCGATGCGGCCTGCGCCGTACGAACATTCGCGCGAACGGAGACATGCATGCCGATGAAGCCGGCGGCGCCTGAAAGCACTGCACCGATCAGGAAGCCGATCGCGGCGGTGATGGACAGCAGCCACCAGGCGAGCACGAGGACGACGACGCCAACGATGGCGATGGTGGTGTACTGACGCGCCAGATAGGCCTGTGCGCCCTCGCGGATAGCCGCGGAGATTTCCTGCATGCGTGCATTGCCCTGATCGGCCGCAAGGACCGAACGTGTCGCCCAGATGGCGTAAAGGATTGAAAGCAGGCCGCAGGCGATGACGGCGGAAATAATTGTCATTGCCGGATTTTCCTCGATTGATGGCCCAAAAGAACCCCTCCCTGGGCCGTTGAGACAAAGACCGGATTCCGTGCACGGAATCCGCCTCTTCGCAGCGGTGTATGCGAAACAGGGCTGCGAACGTCAAGATATTGTTCGGTTTTTGCCCGGCTTTCGCCTAAATGGTTGGGGCCAAGCGGCGGCTGCCGTTAGCACTCTCCTATTAGATCGATTGAAATTGGCCTTGACGCAAGACGCGGCTACTCGGTCTCCCGGCCCATGCGGCGCGCCGTGTAGCGCTCGATCGCCGATAGACCGTCATAGATCAGCACGGCAAGGGCTGCCACGATCAGGCCGCCCTGCAGGACGAAGGCGAGATTGTTGGACAACAGCCCGGCGATGATCACTTCGCCCAGCGTTTTGGCTGCCACGGTCGAACCGATGGTCGCGGTGGCAAGACTGATCACCACCGACAGCCTGATGCCGCCGAGAATGATCGGGGCGCTGAGCGGCAGCTCGACCTTGGTGAGCCTTTGCCAACCGGTCATGCCGGCGCCGCGCGCCGCTTCGACGACATTGGCCGGCAGCGTCGTCAGGCCGGTCAGCGCATTTTCGAAGATCGGCAACAGGCCGTAGAGAAACAGGGCGATCAGCGTCGGCTTCTCGCCGAAGCCGACGGCCGGCACCGCAAGCGCCAGCACCGCCACCGGCGGAAAGGTCTGGCCGATGTTGACCAGGCTGCGCGATAGCGGCAGGAATTCGGCGCCGGCCGGCCTGGTGACCAGGATGGCAAGCGCCACCGCGACGATGGTTGCGGCCACGGTGGCGATCAGAACCGTGCGCAAATGCAGCAATGTCAGTGTCAGCAGGCTGCCCTGATTGTAGATCACCGGCGCATGGTTTTCGGTCAGCGGCTTCAGCAGCGGCTCGAACCAGCCCGGATTGGTGACGAAGGCAACGAGCAGCACCACCAAGGCTAGCCTGAGCAGCGATGGAAGCCAGGCCTTCATGCCGGCCTCGCCGCGCGCTTCACCAGCCCGTCGATGGTCACGCGGCCAAGCGGCTTGCCGTCGGTGCCTGAGACCGGCAGCGCCGGCCGGCCCGACCACAGCAATTCGGCCAGCGCGTCGCGCTGGCTGGCATCGCCGGGGATCGCCTCGCCTTCGGCGGAGCCCTTCTCCACGGCATCGCGGACCCGGCCGAGCGACAGCAACCGGAACGGCCTCTCGCTGGCGCCAACCAGGGTCTCGACGAAGGCGCTTGCCGGCTTTGCCAGGATCTCGGCTGGCTTGGCGTATTGCACCAGCTTGCCGGCATCCATGACCGCGATCTTGTCGCCCATATGCACGGCCTCTTCCATGTCGTGGGTGACGAGGATGATGGTGGTGCCGAAGCGCTTCTGGATCGCCAGCAGATCCTCCTGCGCCTTGGTGCGGATGATCGGGTCAAGGGCGCCGAACGGTTCGTCCATCAACAGCACGTTGGGCTCGGCGGCGAGTGCGCGGGCAACGCCGACGCGCTGCTGCTGGCCGCCGGACAGTTCGTGCGGATAGCGCGGCCCGAAGGCTTCGGGATCGAGCTGATAGAGCGTCATCAGCTCGTCGACCCGGGCCTTGATACGGTCCTTGTCCCAGCCAAGCAGCACCGGCACGGTGGCAATGTTCTGTGCCACCGTGCGATGTGGAAACAGGCCGTGGCCCTGGATGGCGTAGCCGATGCTGCGGCGCAGCTCGTAACCGGGCAGCGAACGATTGTCGGCGCCGTCGAGCTTGATGATGCCCGAGGTCGGCTCGACCAGCCGGTTGATCATGCGCAGCAGCGTCGTCTTGCCGGAACCGGACGTGCCGACAATGACGGCGATGGTGCGCGGCTCGATGACCATCGACACGTCATCGACCACGGTCGTCGCGTCATAGCGCTTAGTGATGCCTTCGATCTCGATCATGCCGTTTCAACCCTGCGCTTGGTGGCGGTCATTTCGATCACCGCATCGAGGATGATGGCGGCGGCAAAGGCGAGCGCGACCGTCGGCACGGCGCCGAGCAGCACAAGGTCCATTGCCGTCTGACCCACACCCTGGAAGACGAACACGCCGAAACCGCCGCCGCCGATCAGCGCGGCAATGGTGGCGAGGCCGATGTTCTGCACCAAAACGATACGGATGCCGGTGAGGATGACAGGAAAAGCCAGCGGAAACTCGATGCCGAACAGGCGCTGCCTGTCGGTCATGCCCATGCCGCGCGCCGCGTCGTTGGCCGCGCGCGGCACGCCGGCGAGACCGACCACCGTGTTGGCCACCACCGGTAGCAGCGAGTAAAGGAACAACGCGACGAAGGCGGGAGCGGTGCCGATGCCGCGAATACCGAGCGCGGCAGCCCCCGGCACATGCGCGGCAACCCAGCCGAGCGGCGCGATCAGCAGGCCGAACAGCGCGATCGAGGGAATGGTCTGGATGATGTTGAGCACGTTGAGAACCCCGGCCCGCAGATTTTCGACGCGATGGCACAGGATGCCGAGCGGCAGGCCGACGATCACCGCGGCGGCCAGCGAACCGAGCGCCAGCGTCACATGCTTGGAGCCCTCCGCCCAGAAACTGTCGGCGCGGTTGAAATATTCCTTCAGGATCGACAGATTGTCCCAGCTTCCCGAAATCAACAGCAGCCCGATCGCCAAAGCCGCGACCACAAGCACGCCAACCCGCGCCAATGGCGACAGGTTCAGCCTTGTCAGCACGTCGGCGAGCAAAAGCGTGAAGGCAAAGATCAGAATCCAGAAACCGGAGGCTGGCGAAACTCTGGCGAAGGTGTTGCCCGCCGGCGTGAGAAATGTTCCGGCGACACCGATCAGCAGCGCGAGCGCGGCAAGCGCCATCACGCTGGCGGCAAGGCGCAGCACAAGTGGTGTCTTGAACAGCGCGATGAGTGCTGCGGCGACAATGATGGCGAGCAGCAGCGTCCCGGTCGTTGCCGGCAGCGCCTCGAGAATCGAGCGCGCCTGGCCGGGGACGATGCGGTTGGCACGGAACGTGGCAAAGGGCGCGGCAAAAGCCGCGTAGGCTGATATCGCGGCGATGACCACGCCGAGCTTGTCGAAGCGGGGAGTCATGGTTGCCCCTCATGAGGGGCGATTTGCCACATCGCGCAGCTTTCTTTGGGGATTGGCGAAAACCGACGCGATATCCGATCTCCCCCCTTGCGGGGGAGATGGCCGGCAGGCCAGAGGGGGGTGTGAAGGATCGCCAACTTTCGGGTGTCGGCTTGTTCAGAAGCAACCCTGTCGAGGCACGCACCTTTGACGGGTTGGGAGGTCGGCGGGACAGCACCCCCCTCTGTCCTGCCGGACATCTCCCCCGCAAGGGGGGAGATCAGCAGCTTCCAGAGGGGGGTGCCTTGCACCGGTGTCACTGACTACTTCAAAAACCCGTTCTTCTTCAAAAAGTCCTCGGCGACGCCCTTGACCGGCTCGCCGCCGACCTGCACGCGACCGTTCAGCTCCTGCAGCGTGACGAGGTCGAGCTTGGCGAAGACCGGCTTCAGCAGCGTCTCGATCTCGGGATGTTCCTTCAGCACCGCTTCGCGGATGATCGGCGCCGGCTGGTAGACCGGCTGCACGCCCTTGTCGTCGTCGAGCACGACCAGGCCGGACGGTGCGATGCCGCCATCGGTGCCGTAGACCATGGCTGCATTGGCGCCGTTGGTCTGGTTGGCGGCCGCTGCGATGGTTGCTGCCGTGTCGCCGCCCGAAAGGGTGATCAGTTGGTCCGGCTTCAGCGTGAAGCCATAGGTGGTCTGGAAAGCCGGAAGTGCAGCCGCCGAATTGACGAACTCGGCGGAAGCCGCCAGCACCACCTGACCGCCGCCCGCGACATATTTGCCGAAGTCGGTGAGCGTGGCAAGTTTGTTGGTCTCGGCGACTTCCTTGCGCAGCGCGATCGCCCAGGTGTTGTTTGCGGGCGACGGCGACAGCCAGACGATCTTGTTGGCGTCGTAGTCGAGCTTCTTGGCAGTTTCATAGGCCTTGGCGGCGTCTTTCCAGACCGGGTCGTCGGCCTTTTCGAAGAAGAAAGCGGCGTTGCCGGTATATTCGGGATAGATGTCGATCTCGGCGGCGGTGATCGCCTTGCGCACCACCGGCGTGCCCCCGAGCTGGATACGGTCCGATGTCTTGATGTTGTTGGCGTTGAGCACGAGCTGGATGATGTTGCCGAGCACGCCGCCCTCTGTGTCGATCTTGGAAGAGACAACCACCTGGGCATTGGCGGAAGCCACCGTGATGCCGAGCGCCAATGCCGCGCCGGCCAGAAACTTGACTGAAAACATTGTGAAACCCCTTGCTATGAACCGAAACGCGGTGACCGCATATGAGCATGGCTTCAACGGCCAGTCGGGGCACACGGTTTCATAAGAAGGGGGATCAGCGCAATATTTTTGTTCCAAAGGCCGTTTTCGAGGCGGCGCTGGCGATCTGCCGCCATCTGGCGGATAATGCAATGAGGGTGCGGGTGGCAAACACGGAGAGCGTGTCATGGCCATACACAAAGTCGGTTACCTCATCGGAAGTCTCGCCCGGGAATCCATTAACCGCAAGCTCGCGAAGGCGCTCGTGCAACTGGCTCCTCCGGAACTGGAAATGACGGAAATCGCCTTCAGGGATCTGCCTCTCTACAGCTACGATTATGATGCGGATTTCCCACCGGTCGCCCGGGATTTCAAAAAGGCGATCGCTTCCGTTCAGGCCGTTCTGTTCGTTACCCCGGAGTACAATCGCTCGATCCCTGGCGGATTAAAGAACGCGATCGATTGGGCCAGCCGCCCCTATGGAAAGAATTCATTCGCGCGCAAACCGTCCGCCGTCATCGGAACATCGCCGGGCACCGCTGTCGCTCAACAAAGCCTGCGCAGCGTTCTGAGCTTCTGCAACTCACCCCAGATGAATGCGCCGGAAGCTTATATCCAGTTCACGCCGGGACTGATAACGGCCGACGGCGAAGTGACGGTCGAATCCACTGAGGACTTCCTACGCAGCTACATGGCTGAGTTCCACATGTTCATAGCGCGGGTGCTTCAGGTGTTGCCGCCGGATGCATAGGCTTGGCGTCAAACCGGGCGCGCGCTCGTCAGCTTGAGCGCGCCGAGCGCCACGAAGCACAGGACGGTGACCGGAAAGACTATCCAGTTCAGCATCTCCCAGCCCCAGGCGTTGTAGACCATGCCCGACATCAGCGAGGCGCAGGCGACGGAGCCGAACAGGACGAAGTCGTGGAAGCCTTGCACCTTGCCCTTTTCCGACGGCCGGTAGGTGGCGGCCACCATCGCGGTCGCGCCAATGAAGCCGAAGTTCCAGCCAAGGCCTAGCAGGATCAGCGACGTCCAGAACTGCCACAGCGCCAGGCCCGACAGAGCGACAATGGCGCAGCCGATGAGCAGGATCAGGCCGGTGGCCACGATGCGTTCGGCGCCGAAGCGATGGATCAGCGAGCCGGTGAAGAAGCTTGGCGCGAACATCGCCATGACGTGCCAGGAGATGCCGAGCGTCGCGTCGTTCTCCGACAGGCCGCAACCGACCATGGCCAGCGGTGCGCCCGTCATGACGAAGCTCATCAGCGCATAGCTGCCGACCGCGCAGAAAAGCGCGGCGACGAAACGCGGCTGCGTGACGATCTCAGCCAGTGGCCTGGCGTCGCTGTCGGCGATCTCCACCTTGCCGGATGCTTTCGCCGGCAGCCGCAGGAACGACAGGGCGATGGCGCCGACGGCGGCCAGCGGCAGGATGGAGACGAACGAACCGGCAAACATGACCGGCGCAAGCAATTCGCGGGTGAAGATGACGATCTGCGGCCCGAGGATGGCGGTGACGACGCCGCCGGCCAGCACGAAGGAGATGGCGCGCGCCTTGAATTCCGGCGGTGCGTTGTCGGCAGCGGCGAAGCGGAACTGCTGGACGAAGGCGCCGCCGACACCGATCGTGAGCAAGCCAAAGGCAAACAGCCAGAAGCTGCTTTGAAAAAGCGCAAGCGTGGCGACGAGGCCGCCAAGCGCCGTGACGATCGTTCCGGTCATGAAGCCGCCGCGCTGGCCCATGCTGCGGATGATGGCCGCTGCAGGCAGCGCGCCGAGCGCCACGCCGATGTTGAAGCCGGTGACCGGCGCTGTCGCCAATGATTTGTCGGGACCGAGCAGATATTGCCCGGCCAGCGCGCCCACGGAGATGGCGATGGGGGCCGCCGAGCCGATGATCGCCTGCGAGGCGGCCAGGATCAGCGCCGTGCGTCGCGCCTCCTGACCGGCATCGAGGGCGATGGCCGTCATGATGCGTCCTTGCCGCGCCCCTCGCCACGCACCCGGCGAGACACACGGTCGAGCACGGCATTGACCAGCTTCGGCTCGTCCTCCTCGTAGAAGGCCTTGGCGATGTCGACATATTCGGAGACGATGACCGCGACGGGGACATCCTCGCGCTTCATCAACTCGTAGACGCCGGCACGCAGAATGGCACGCAGCGTCGAATCGAGCCGCGACAATGGCCAGTCCTCGGTCAGCGCCTGGCGGATGATCGGATCGATGGTCTTCTGGTTCTCGACGACACCCGCCAGAATAGCGCGAAACCATTGCGCATCGGCCTCGCGGTAGAGCGCACCGTCGACTTCCTTGCCAAGGCGAAACGCCTCGTATTCGGCGGTGATCTCGAAGACGCCGCTACCGGCCACATCCATCTGGTAGAGCGCCTGTACGGCGGCCAGACGGGCAGCACCGCGCTTGTTGGCGTGGCGCACCGCAGGCTGGCCGGGCGAAGCGGGTTCGCTCACGATCGCGCTCCCAATTGTTCTTTGAGGGCGATCATGGTCAGCGCCGCACGCGCCGCGAAACCACCCTTGTCACCCTCCGAGCGCTTGGCCCGCGTCCACGCCTGTGCGTCGTTCTCGGTGGTGAGGATGCCATTGCCTATGCAGACCGAGTCCTGCACGCTCAAATCCATGAGCGCGCGGCTGGATTCATTGGCGACAATGTCGAAATGATAGGTGTCGCCGCGGACGACGGTGCCGAGCGCGACAAAGCCGTCATAACTCGTGCCGCCTTCCGTCGCGCCGTCCAACGCGAAGGTAATCACCGCGGGGATCTCGAGCGAACCTGGAACGGTGACGACATCATAAGTCGCGCCCGCTTCATCGAGCGCGCTTGTCGCGCCATCGAGCAGCGCGTCGGCAAGATCGTCGTGAAAGCGCGCTTCGACAATGAGCAGATGCGCCTTCGCCTTCGGACGAATGAAGGCTTTGCCGTGTTGGGATGTACCAGCCATAAAAGTCTCCGGGGAGTTGCCGGTGACTTAGGCCGAAGCCGGGTTCATCGCAAGCGGAAGATTGTCCACGTTGCCGAAGGTCCGCAGAACTTATTGGTTTCCAGTGCTCACACGCCTGTATTGTGACGGTAGCCACGCACGGTATCGCGCAGACGATCGTTCACCGATCGAGGATTGATCAAGGCTTCAACGAAGACTCTGCTGTCGTTGACGGACAGATCGAGTGGCGAGTGCTCCTCGGTGTTCACATCGGCCTGCACCTCACGCATCAACTTGTCTTCCTGCGTGGAATTCACCCTGTCCTTGGTCATCAAAGCCCCTCTTTCGTCGCCTCCACCAGCCGCGCCGCATAGCGGGCCATGGTGTCGATCTCGAGGTTGACGCGGTCGCCGACCTTGCGCTCGCCCCAGGTGGTCACGGTCAGCGAATGGTGGATCAAAAGCACGTCGAAGCGCGTGCCTTCGACCTTGTTGACGGTGAGCGAGGTGCCGTCGAGCGCGACGGAGCCCTTGGGCGCGATGAACTTCGCCAGGTCGCGCGGCGCCTCCAGCGTGAAGCGCACGGCGTCGCCCTCATCCTTGCGCTCGACGATTTCGGCCATGCCGTCGACATGGCCCGAAACGATGTGGCCGCCGAGTTCGTCGCCGATCTTCAGCGCCCGCTCCAGATTGACCTTGGTGCCGGATTTCCAGCCCGAGGCCGTCGTCAGCCTCAGCGCCTCTTCCCAAGCCTCGACCTCGAACCAGCGCGCGTTCGAGCCGCTGTCGGGCAAGGCAGTGACTGTCAGGCAAACACCGCCGCAGGAGATCGAGGCGCCGATGGCGATGGTCTGCGGATCATAGGCGGTGTCGATGCGCAGCCCCACCCCTTCCCTGAGCGGCTCGACGGAAGCGACAGTGCCGACATCGGTGACAATTCCGGTAAACATTGGTGTTGATCCCTAGAGGTCTCTTATCCACTCGGCGTAGCTGTCTTCGCCGAAACGCATGTCGCGCAGTTTGCGAAATCCTGCCGGGATATGGTCGGCGTCGATCGGCGATGCAATGCCGTCGTCGCCGATCGCTTCCGGCCCCTGGAACAGCACAACGCGGTCGACCAACCCATCGGCCAGGAAGGCGCTCGCCACCTTGGCGCCGCCCTCGACCAGCACGCTGCCCATGCCGAGCGCGGCCAGATCCTCGAGCAGTTCCGGCAGAGCGATGCCGCCCTCATGTGTTTCAGTGCCGATGAAGCGCACGCCTGCGCGTTCGAGTGCTGCCCGCCGCAGCGGATCGGCCTCCAGGCAAGCGGCGACATAGAGCGGCACCCGGTCGACGCCCGAAACCAGCTTCGAGGCCTCCGGCAACCGGATCTGGCGGTCGAGCACGATGCGGGCAGGCGAACGGTTCTCCAGCCCCGGCAAACGCACCGTCAGGGCCGGATCATCCTCAAGGGCCGTCCCGATACCAACCAGTATGCCATCCGCCTCGGCCCGCATCAGATACACTTCGCGGCGCGCGATATCTCCGGTGATCGACACCTGCCCACCGCCTTCCCTGCCGATCTTACCGTCGCTGGAAAGCGCAAGCTTGAGAATCACTTCCGGGCGTTTTCTCAATGATCGGATCAAATAGCCGGCCATCTGCTCGGCGGCTTGCTCGGCCAACACCTTCTCGACCACCTCGACACCGGCGGCACGCAGGATCGCGTAACCCTTGCCGGATACGCGCGAATCGGGATCGCTGGCCGCACCGACGACGCGTGCGACACCGGCATTGACCAGCGCATTGGCGCAAGGCGGCGTGCGGCCGTGATGGGCGCAAGGCTCCAGCGTGACGTAAGCGGTGGCGCCGCGCGCGAGGTCGCCGGCCTCGGCCAAGGCCTCGGTCTCGGCATGCGGGCGGCCGCCGACAGCGGTGACGCCGGTGCCGACGATCATCGGGCCATTGCCGTCATCGCGTACGATCAGCGTGCCGACGGAGGGGTTGGTCGCGGTGCGCCCGGCATTTTTTCGCGACAGTCTGAGTGCCGCCGCCATGAAGCGGCGATCAAGGGCGGCCTGTTCGCTTGCAGTCATGCTCAGCTGGCTTCCTCTTCACCCTTGATTTCGTCGCCCTTGAGCTCGCCCAGCAGTTCGTGGAAATCCTTGGCCTCGCGAAAATTGCGGTAGACCGAGGCGAAACGCACATAGGCGACATCGTCGAGCGATTTCAGCGCTTCCATGACCAGCCGGCCGACTTCTCCCGAAGCAACCTCAGTCTCGCCGGAACTTTCGAGCTGGCGCACGATGCCGGTCACCGCGCGGTCGATGCGCTCGGGATCGACATTGCGTTTGCGCACGGCGATCTCCACCGAACGCAGCAGCTTGTCGCGGTCGAAGGGTACTTTGCGGCCCGATTTCTTGACCACGACGAGGTCGCGCAACTGCACGCGCTCGAAGGTGGTGAAGCGACCGCCGCAATCGGGGCAGACGCGCCGCCTGCGGATCGCCGCGCCATCCTCGGCGGGGCGCGAATCCTTCACCTGCGTATCTTCTGACTGGCAATAGGGACAGCGCATGGAGAAGCCTTTGGTTGGCGAATCTGGTGAAGCGAAAGGCTTAGAGGTTTTTGCAGCGATGGCAAAGTGTCGCCAACAATCGCCCTTCAGAGGCCCTCGTCGCACAGAGATAGCGAGGCGCAAGCAGGATTGCCAGCCTCGCCAGGCGGCCGCACAGCGTACCGATGTCTTCAGGGAGCGACGTCGGCGGTCGGAAATCCGCATGATGTGCCGAGACTTCGATAGGCCTTGGTAAAGCCGTCCATGGATATGCTTCCAACCGGCGCGTCGCCGAAGGAGACGTCAAGCACCGATGCCCGCCGCATGGCGCGCAGGAGCGACAGGCTGGTCTTGGCCTGGTTGTCCACGGTCCAGCTGAGCCGGCCGTTTACGGCGCCATCGGAATGGAGCTTGGCAGTGACGCGGCCCTTGTCGTCGCCGAAGGTGGCGGCAACCGACTTGCCGGCCGGCAAGGCCTTGTTGTCGACGGCGATCGTTACGGACGGGTAGGCATCCGGCGGCAGAGCATCGCCATTCGTGATGATGAGCGTCAGAACGCCGCTCTCGCCGCCAGCGCCGATAAAGGCGGTCGAGGCCGCGCAGGTCTTGCGCAGATCCTCACCGGTGTCGGCCTCGTCGACCAGGGTCGACCATCTGCCGAAGGTTTCGAGCTTGGGTGCCGCCTGGGCGGGCGCCGCGGGCTCGGGCTGAGGTGCGGGTTGCGCGGGCGCGGCTTGAGCAGGGGCGGTTTGCGCCAAGGCGATGCCGGGGAAAGGCACGGCGATCAAAGCAGCCAGAGCGCCAACGGCGCCAAGGTCGGCGAAACGAAATGGTCGCATCATCAAGGCTCCTGCCGGCCGCCCCGGCCTAGGGCAGCCACCCTTGTCGTTGCAGCAGGCCGTAAGACTTCCTATCGCGTCAGCCCAGATAGGGATAGAGCGGGAAACGATCGGTCAGCGCCACGACCTTGGCCTTGACCGCTGCTTCGACAGCGGCATTGCCCTCGTCGGAATTCGCAACCTTGAGACCGTCCAGCACTTCGGCGATCAGCTTGCCGATCTCGCGGAATTCGGCCTGGCCGAAGCCGCGCGTGGTGCCGGCCGGGGTGCCGAGACGCACGCCCGAGGTGACGAACGGCTTTTCCGGGTCGAACGGAATGCCGTTCTTGTTGCAGGTGATGTTGGCGCGGCCCAGCGCCGCCTCGGCGCGCTTGCCGGTGGCGTTCTTGGGCCTGAGGTCGACCAGCATGAGATGGTTGTCGGTGCCGCCGGAGACGATGTCGAGACCAGTCTCCTTGAGGCTGGAGGCCAACGCCTTGGCGTTGGCGGCAACGCTCTCGGCATAGACCTTGAAGCCTGGCTTCAGCGCTTCGCCGAAAGCGACAGCCTTGGCGGCGATGACATGCATCAGCGGGCCGCCCTGCAGGCCTGGGAACACCGCCGAATTCATCTTCTTGGCGATGTCCTCGTCATTGCACAGGATCATGCCGCCGCGCGGGCCGCGCAGCGATTTATGCGTCGTGGTGGTCACGACATGGGCATGCGGCAGCGGCGACGGGTGCACGCCGCCGGCGACGAGGCCGGCGATGTGCGCCATGTCGACCATCAGATAGGCGCCGACCGCGTCGGCGATCTCGCGAAACCGCTTCCAGTCCCAGACGCGCGAATAGGCGGTGCCGCCGGCCAGGATCAGCTTCGGCTTGGTCTCGTGCGCTGTCTTCTCGATGGCGTCCATGTCGAGCAGATGGTCGTCCTGGCGCACGCCATAGGAGACGACCTTGAACCATTTGCCGCTCATGTTGACCGGCGAACCATGGGTCAGATGGCCGCCGGAATTGAGGTCGAGGCCCATGAACGTGTCGCCCGGCTGCAAGAGCGCCAGGAACACCGCCTGGTTCATCTGGCTGCCGGAGTTCGGCTGGACGTTGGCGAAGTTGCAGCCGAACAGCTTCTTGGCGCGCTCGATGGCCAGTTCCTCGGCCACATCGACGAACTGGCAGCCGCCATAATAGCGCTTGCCGGGATAGCCCTCGGCATATTTGTTGGTCATGATCGAGCCCTGCGCCTCAAGCACGGCGCGGGAAACAATGTTTTCCGAGGCGATCAGCTCGATCTCGTGGCGCTGGCGGCCGAGTTCGTTGCGGATGGCGCCAAAAATCTCTGGATCGGCATCTTCCAGCGTGGTTTCGAAGAAGGATTCGAATTTGTTCGACACTGCCGCTGCTGTTGCCATGGCCTGAAATCCTCGGGGTTCGGGGGCAATTTTCGATTTATGCAAGTCGTTGTCCCAAAACCGCTGCACACTTTTGGGCGACCTGCATTTGCCGGGCCATTAACACAGTTGTTTTCGCCCCGCCACGTTTGCGGCGCGAAATTTGCTGGCCGGATTGCGCCAGCGAAGCCTTCAGGTCGCTATTTCCTCGCCTTGCGGCCTCTCAGCAAGGCCTCGGTGAGCGTGATCTCGGTAAACAGCGCCTGCGACGTGTGGTCGTTGATCTCGCCCCGGCGAAACATGGCGCGTACGGCCTCGCGCTCGGCTTCGATGCCCGCAAATCTCAGCTCGAGTTCCAGCCTTCCGGCTTCGCGCGCCTCAGCGCGGGCCTCATCGGCTTCGTCCGAGGCGGCGATGCGGCGCCGGTAGCCAGCGACGATGCTGTCGGCAGCGGCAAGCCTGGCGCCGGGCACATCGCCTCCCTCATCATCAGCGGCTCCGGCAATGCTCTCGATGCGCGCGATTGCCGCCTTGGCGGCGCCGACGCGCGCCAGGCGCTCCTCGGCGGCGCCGGCATCCTCACCGGGCTCGACCAGCCCCCTGGCGATCGTCGGCAGAGCGAGGCTGGCGATGACCAGCGAGCAGATGATGACGCCGGCGGCCAGAAAAATGACCAGGTCGCGCGCCGGAAACGGCGAGCCGTCCGGCATGGCGAGCGGCAGTGACAGGATGCCGGCCAGCGTAATGGCGCCGCGCACGCCGGCCACCGAACCGGCAAGCCGCACGCGCAACCCGAACGGCTCCACCTTGCGCTTGCCCAGACGCGCGGCGATGCCGGCCGCGATATCGCCCACCCAGATCCACAGGAAGCGCAACGCGATCAGGCACAGCGTCAGCGCGATGACGGTCGCGATCGGCTGGATGATCGGGTGCAGGCTCATGAGTTCCGGCGGCACATGGCGGATGATGTCGGGAAGCTGCAGGCCGAGCACGATGAAGAGAGCGCCGTTGAAAACGAAGGAAAGCGTCGTCCACAGCGACATCGTCTGCATGCGCGCCGAGACACCGAGGAAGCGAAACACGCCGGAGCCGCCGGTGAGCAGGCCGGCGGTAACAGCCGCCAGGATGCCGGAAGCTCCGACATGCTCGGCGCCGAGATAGGCTATGAAGGGCAGCAGGACCATCACCAGCACCTGCGCCTCGGCCGGCACGCCGCCGATCCGGTTGAGCAGTTGCAGCAGCTTGGCGGCAACGAACAGCGCCGCTACGCCGATCAGGATACCGATCGCCACGGCATAGAGAAAACTGAGCGAAGCCGCGGCAAGGGAAAAGCTGCCGGTTAGCACCGCCGCGACTGCAAAGCGGAACATGACGAGGCCGGAAGCATCGTTGAGCAGCGACTCGCCTTCCAGAATGTGCATCAGCCGCGCCGGGACGACATTCCTGTCGACGATCGAGGACACGGCCACCGCGTCGGTCGGCGACAGCACCGCGGCAAGCGCGAAAGCGACCACCAGCGGGATGCTCGGCACCAGCCAGTGCAAGGCGTAGCCGAAGCCGACGATGGTGAAGAAGACGAGCCCTATGGCAAGATCGAGGATCGGTCCGCGCAGCGCCATCAATTCACGCTTCGGCGCGCCATAGGCATCGCCGAACAGCAGCGGCGGAATGAACACCAGCAGAAACAGTTCCGGATTGATCTCGACATGGATGCCGCGCACCGGCCAGGCGAGCGCGGCACCGATCGCAATCTGCAGCACCGGCAACGGCACCCGCACCAGGCGAACCAGAGCGCCGGAAAGCGCCACGAAGACGAGCACGACCAGAATGAAGACGGCGACTTCCATGGTCCGGTTCCAGGCTTTCCGCCGACCATGCGCAAAGCCGGCCGATCCGTCCAGCCGCCCGTCCCGTGAAAAACGCCGCGGCACCCAATCAATAAAAAGGCCGCCCTGAGAGGCGGCCTTTTTAGATAAGAATCAAATGCTTACAGCGCAGACGTGATCTGCAGTTCGTTGTTGCCATCAAGCGCGTAGACGTCGTCGCGGAACTGCACCACGCCTGGACCGGTCGACCAGGCCGAGAGATAGAGGAAGTGGACCGGCACCGGATTGGTGACCTGGATCGGCGTGTTTTCACCGGTCTTGATCGCCGCCTCGAAATGCTGGCGATCCCAGCCGGGCGTGTCGCGCAGGATCCAGGTGACGAGGTCGCGCACATTCTGCACGCGCACGCAGCCCGAGGAATCGAAACGCAGCATCTTGCCGAACAGGCTCTGCTGCGGCGTGTCGTGCATGTAGACGCCGTCAGGGCTCGGGAAATTGATCTTCACCGAGGCCATGGCGTTTTCCGAGCCGGGATCCTGGCGGAAACGGTACTTGGCGGCGTCGTCGGTCGACCAGTCCACATTCATCGGATCGACTTCGCTGCCATCGGGCGCGAACAGGCGGATGTGGCTGTTCTTGAGATAATCGGGATTTTTCCGCATCAGCGGAATGATGTCCTTGCGCACGATCGAGACGGGCGCGTTCCAGTATGGATTGACGATGATCTCATTGATCTTGGAATTGACGATCGGCGTCTGCCGGTCGATCTTGCCGACGATCGCGGTGTGGCGAAGCACGACGCGATCGTTCTCGACCGCTTCGACCTGCGCTGCCGGAATGTCGACCAGCACGTAGCGGCTGCCCAGCGTGCCGGCCTTCTCGCGCAGCCGTTGCAGATTGGTCTGCAGCTGGCCGAGCCGGATCTGCGCCGAAACGTTCATCGCCGCATAGGTGTATTTGCCGAGCGCACCATCGGCAGGCAGACCGTGGCGCAGCTGGAAGCGCTTGACCGCCGAGTCGACATAAGAATCGAAAGCCGTCGAAATGCCGGCGCTCTGCGACAGGTCGCCGGAAACCATCAGCCGCTTGCGCAACGGCACCACATCGGGATCATCGACGCCAAGCTGCAGCTTCTTGGTCGCGGGAACCTCGACCCAGCCACCCTGCCCGACAATGTTCTGGTATTGCCCGACCGCCTGTTCCGTGAAGGCGACGGTCTGCGGGCTGAAGATCGGCAGCGTCGAGGCCACCTTGCCGCCCTCGCTGGCGCGGGCGTCGAACTGGTCGTCCCAATTGCCGCGCGCTGAGGATTTCAGGATATCACCGATCACATCTTGCGCATTGGCGCCGCCGGCGACCACCGCTGCTGCGAGCGCGGAGGCTCCGGAGAGGAAAAAACGACGGCTGGTTCTCATGGACGTTCCAGACATTTGTAGCAGTTCGATCACTTGCTGCGTTGATCACCGGGCGATCTCGCCCGCACTGTAAAATTGGCAATCTTAACAATTAGCCAACCATGCTCCGTATCACCTTGGTGTGACAGCGCCCAGGCGCGATACGGATTGCGGGTGAACGCATGGTCTTCACACCAGCATCACTGCCACTCTCGGTTCCATTGGAATATGGCGGCAACGTGGCCTTGGCCCGCGATTTGCATCGGGCGCCGCAGCGAAATGAAAGGCCCGTGCTTTTTCGGTATCGATCGGCATCCTTGATCGCGTCAAGCAGACGGCGGTTCGGCCGCTCCACGAGACGCGCTGCCTATCCTCACGATCCCTCAGTGTGAGGTTTCAACCTTTGGGCCCGGACCTGGCTTCGCCTTCAATTCCGAACATCGTTGCAACACCTCATGCTGGGGGTAGCGCAGGACTTTGTTGTCCTCGAGTTTGAGCAGCAGCTCCCGCCTCTTGTCTGTGCTCTCGCCGTCCGTACACGTCATATCCAGGATGACGACATCCAGGCGGTTGATCTTCTGAACCTTGTCCAACGTGCAGCGGACCTCCCACATCTCCATTGCTTTGTCGGTAAACGTCACTATCGAGTCATTGTTGTCACAGGGCTCGCTGCCTTCCCCAGCGAAAGAATCCTTCCACCATTCCTCGGCAAAAGCCGTTTGCGAGACCAACAAAAGCACTGCGGCAACCGAGCAAATCTTCGAGCGTTTTCCCTCACCCATAACGCGCCCCTCCAGGCCGTGACATTAGGCACTGCTGCAGCGAAAGCAAACCTGGCCGGATATTTGGGCTTTGGGATCAGGAAAAGAAAAGGCCGATGCCTCTCGGCACCGGCCCTGACTGAAGGTCGATATTTCGGCCGCGCTTCTGTGGCGCGGGCCGGATCCGATGCGGCGCCTTACATCCGGTAGGCGATGGTGTCGTTCCAGAAGCGGTCGAGCCGCTGCAAAGCGCGGTTCATCTGCTTGAACTCGTCGGTGTTGATGCCGCCGACCTGTTCGATCGAGCCGACATGACGCTCGTAGAGGCCGGCAACGACCTCCGCCACCTCGTTGCCCTTCGGCGTCAGCGAGACACGGACCGAACGGCGGTCGATGCGCGAGCGCTGGTGGTTGATGAAGCCGAGATCGACCAGCTTCTTCAGATTGTAGGAGACGTTCGAGCCGAGATAGTAGCCACGCGAGCGCAGCTCGCCGGCGGTCAGCTCGGAATTGCCGATATTGAACAGCAGCAGCGCCTGGATGGCATTGATGTCGGAACGGCCATTGCGGTCGAATTCGTCCTTGATCACATCAAGCAGGCGGCGGTGCAGCCGCTCAACAAGCTGCAGCGATTCCATGTACAGGGAACGGATAGCCTCGCGGCGATCGTCGGATACGTTGGCGGTCTTCGCCGCCGGACGCGAATTGATCATTGTCTTTGCCTCTCGTTTGTCGCCCTGGTGATTTTTTGTTTTTCACCTTGATCGCGACACTATCGAATACTCATAAAATTCGACTTAAACGCTAGGGCTAACAAGAGCTTACCGGTAAGAGGTTTCGCAAGAGGCTTAACGAACGGTCACCCGAGCAAGGATAATTAACCTAAAGATTTCGGCAACGATTGCGGGGCTCATTCGAGGCGACAGCGGGGCCGCCAATGTGCTCAAGGGCTTAGTGGCGGACCGGGCGCTTCTGCAGGTAGATGACGACGCGGAAGACGATGTAGAGGACAGCCACCGCCGCATGCGAGACGACAATCAGCAAGCGATGGCCGAATAGCTCGGGAAAGCCGGCATACATGACCGTCTCGGTCACCGCGCAAATGAACCAGATCACCGGGCCCCAGGACGCCAGCATCCACAGGCCGGCAGCGGCAAAGGGGAAGAACACGGCGAGCACCACCGCCGCGACCTGCCAGTGCACGGGCATCAGGTCGAACCGCCACAGCGTACCCGGATAAAAGCCGATCAACCTGATCCAGTAGAGAATGCCGAACAGCAGGCAGTAGCCCGATATGACGCGCTGGAACCAGGCGAAGATCACCTCCACCCCGGAGGGCTGCAGCACGACGCGCCTCGAGGTCACCTCGCTCATATCAAGAGTTCCCGTTCGCCGAGCGGAGCGAAATAGGCATCGACATCCGCTTCGCTGACCGCAGCGAGGCTTGCCGGCCGCCATTGCGGCTTCGAGCCCTTGTCGATGATGGCGGCGCGGATACCTTCGTAGAAATCATGGCCGGCGAGCATCCGGTTGAGGATGCGGAACTCCATTTTCATGCAGGCTTCCATGGACAGCGTCAGTCCGGCGCTGATCTGTCGCCAGGCGACGCGCAGGCTGGTCGGCGAGCGGGTGCGGATCGTCGCCAGTGTCTTTGCCGCGAACTCGTCGGCGGCGGCCGCACGCTCGAGGCTGTCGATGACGCGGTTCAGGGACGGTTGCGAAAAATGGCGAACAATCGCCTCCAGCGTCGGCCTGTCGGTTTCTCGCCTTGCCTGCACGAAGAAGCCGCGCAGCACCGATTCCGGATCGCCGGTCAGCGCCAGGCGGTCGAGGAAGCCAGCCTGGTCCTCGGCCTTGATGGTATGGGTGGCCAGCCCCGACCACAGCGCATCGCCATAGCGGATGCGATTGCCGGTCAGCGCCAGATACATACCGAAGGAGCCGCCGAGGTCAGGCAGCAGGTGGCTGGCGCCAACATCCGGAAAGAAGCCGATGCCGACTTCCGGCATGGCAAATTGGGCATTCTCGGTCATCACCCGGTGCGAGCCGTGGAAGGAGATGCCGACACCACCGCCCATGACGATGCCGTCAATCAGGGCCACATAAGGTTTCCTATAACTGTTGATGCGGGCGTTGAGGCGATATTCGTCGGCGAAGAACTCGACCGGCGGTTTTCCCGCCCGGCCTGTCTCATAGACATGCAGGATATCGCCGCCGGCCGAAAAGGCCCTGCCCTCTGCCTTGACGACGATGACGTCGATGCCCTGGTCGGCCTCCCAGGCGGAAAGAGCAGCGTCGAGCGCCCCGATCATGCGGTGCGTCAAGGCATTGAGCGCCTGCGGCCGCGTCAAGGTGACGACGCCGGCCCGGCCCAGATGTTCGAAGCGGATCTCGTCGCCTCCGCCAAAATCCATCGTGAAGAATCCCTCCCCCGGCCGCCGGGACTGAAGTGCTAAAGCGTGGCGCATGGGTGCGTCAATGGCGAGCACACCGGTGCAAGCTCTGGCCCGGACCAGGAGCCGGTACTAAAAATCGAGCTGCAATACTGAAAAACTGGATAGAGTTCATTGAAGCGCAGCTCTGGCGGGTCTTCGAACGGGACGATTGGTTATGACTCGATTTTCACGCTTTGCGCCGGTGGCAATTGGGCTGAGCATCTGCTTGGCTGTTCACCCTGTCATGGCGGGGACTTTGGAAGATCTCTACAGTTCGCAGACCATCGTCAACGGCAAGTACGAGAAGAACCGCCAGTCCGGCTTCAAGCGCTGTCTCGACGCGGTTCTGGTGCGGATTTCCGGTGATCAGCGCCTGCCGGCGAAACCTGAAATGACGGTATTGCGTGATAAGGCCGGCAGCTTCGTCGCTGGCTTTCGCTACCGCGACCGCATGGAAGGCATTCCCAACCATGACGATCAAGGCACCTACGACCGGCCTCACAACCTTTACTGCCAGTACAAGCCTGAAGTGATCGACCCGGTGCTTGCTTCGCTCGGCAGCAGGCCATGGCTGACCGCGCGGCCACGGCTGGCGGTGTTTTTGGCGACGGAGCGCGGAACAATGCATTACGCGCTCGATGCCGATGGCGACCGTGGCATGCCGATGCGCGAATCGTTCGGCAATGCCGCCGTACCGCTGGCCATGCAGGTGGCTTTTCCCACGGCAGCACAGCTGGCGCAGGCCGGATTGGACGATCGGGCGCTTCGCAATGCCCAGATGACAAAGCTCGACACACTCGCGAAGAAGGCCGGCGCCGACCAAGCGCTTTCCGGCAGTCTCATCTGGAGCGACAAGGAACTGGGCTGGATCGCCGACTGGCGGCTGGCCATGGCCGGCAAGACCTACATCTGGCAGGTGCGCGGTGTCGGCTTCGACGAGGCTTTCCGTGTCGCCATCAGGGGCGCAGCACAGATTCTGTCAGGCAATGGGCAACCCGAATAGACCTCGACCGCGTCGCTGGCACAATCGTGCCGCATTGGTCAGCGGCGGGAGCTCGTGGTAAAAGCCTGCCCGAACGAGAGTATTGGCGATGAACAAATTCACCCCCGCAAAGCCCGCCGGCGCGCGCGGCGTCGACGAGATCACCGGCAGCCGCCGTCTGCGCCGCATGCGCAAGGCCGACTGGTCGCGCCGCCTCGTGCAGGAGAACCGGCTCACGGTCGACGACCTGATCTGGCCGATCTTCGTCGTCGAGGGCAAGGGTGTCCGCGAGCCGATCGCCGCCATGCCCGGCGTCTTCCGCCTGTCGATCGATCTCGCCGTCAAGGAGGCCGAGCGCGCGGCAAAACTCGGCATTCCGGCACTCGCCACCTTCCCCAATGTCGACATCTCGCTGCGCGACCAGACCGGCTCGCACATCCTCGATCCCAACAATGTCATCAACCGCGCCACCCGTGCGATCAAGGATGCGGTGCCGGAGATCGGCATCATCACCGACGCAGCGCTCGACCCGTTCACCAGCCACGGCCATGACGGCATCCTGCGCGACGGCATCATCGTCAACGACGAGACAGTGGAACAGGTGACCGCAGCTGCTGTCATCCAGGCGGCCGCCGGTGCCGACATCATCGCGCCGTCCGACATGATGGACGGCCGCATCGGCGCCATCCGGGACGCGCTTGACGCCAATGGTTTCCAGGATGTGGCGATCATGTCCTATGCGACCAAATTCGCTTCGGCCTTCTACGGCCCCTATCGCGAGGCGGTGGGCACCGCCGGCCTGCTCAAGGGCGACAAGAAGACCTATTACATCGACCATGCCAATTCCGACGAAGCGGTGAGAGAGGCCGAACAGGACATTGCCGAGGGCGCCGACATGCTGATGGTCAAGCCCGGCCTGCCCTATCTCGACATCATCCGACGGCTGAAAGACGAGTTCCAGATGCCGACCTTCGCCTACCAGGTGTCGGGCGAATATTCGATGATCAAGGCGGCAGGCGCCAATGGCTGGATCGACGGCGAGAAGGCAATGCTGGAATCGCTGCTCGCCTTCAAGCGCGCCGGCTGCGACGGCATCTTGACCTATTTCGCGCCCGAAGTGGCGGAACTGCTGAAGGGGTAATTTCTCTTCCGACGATGACCGGTCGCGGCAACCAATTTCGGCGAATCCGCTTCGACATCCCTACCAATTTCCGGCTCCTGGCCGGGGAATCCATAGCGGGGGTCGCTTGACCCCTAGCCTGGGCTTCGTTCGCGCTTGAAATACCGCTTGCAATTCACAATCAGTTTGATACAAAACAACTGCTTGCAAAATACAACTGGTTATCGAGGAGGCTCGCATGTCCAAACTTCGCGTCAACGCTTTCACCCTGTCGCTCGACGGCTATGGCGCCGGTCCCGATCAGGATCTGCAAAATCCTCTCGGCGTCGGTGGGGAATCCTTGCACAAGTGGTTTGTCGACACCCGCACCTTCCGTGAGATGGTTCTCGGACAAGATGGCGGCACCACCGACGTCAACGAGGCGTTCGCGGCGCGCAGCTTCGAAAATGTCGGCGCCTGGATCCTCGGCCGAAACATGTTCGGACCGATCCGCGGCGAGTGGCCTGACGACAGCTGGAAGGGCTGGTGGGGCGACAACCCGCCCTATCATGTGCCGGTTTTCGTGCTCACCCATCACAAGCGGGAACCGATCACGATGGAGGGCGGCACCACTTTCCACTTCGTCACTGACGGTATCCATTCAGCTCTTGAACAGGCTAAGGCTGCCGCTGGCGGCAAGGACGTGCGGGTCGGCGGCGGCGTCGCCACCATCCGGCAATATCTGCAGGAAAAACTGATCGACGAGATGCATCTGGCGATCGCGCCGGTGCTGCTGGGCACGGGCGAGAACCTTTTTACCGGCCTGGACATGCTCAAGCTCGGTTATGTCTGCAACGAGCAGGTGGCGACGCCGCTCGCCACGCACGTCATCATCAAGCGGGCGTAGGTGGAGAGCCAATCTCCCCCCCTCGGGGGGGAGATCGCAGCTTCGTCTATCTCAATACTTCTCCGGCACGTAAAGCTCGCGCGGCAGCACTTGGCGTTCGTATTCGGGGTTGAAGACGCGCTCCGGCAGCGTGATCTCCTCGTGCGGCACCTCCTCGTAGGGCAATTGCTTGAGCAGATGGTCGATGCAGTTCAGCCGCGCGCGCTTCTTGTCGTTGCCCTCGACGATGAACCAGGGCGCTTCCGGGATGTTGGTGCGGGCGAAGGTCTCTTCCTTGGCCTTGGTGTATTGCTCCCAGCGCACGCGCGACTGCAGGTCCATCGGCGACAGTTTCCACTGCTTCATCGGATCATGGATGCGCATCAGGAAGCGCATCTGCTGTTCCTCGTCGGTGATCGAGAACCAGTATTTGACCACGGTGATGCCCGAGCGGACCAGCATGCGCTCGAACTCCGGCACGTCGTGAAAGAATTCTTCGACCTGATCGGGCTGGGCAAAGCCCATCACCCGCTCGACGCCCGAGCGGTTGTACCATGAGCGGTCGAACAGCACGATCTCGCCGCCGGCCGGCAGATGCGGGACATAGCGCTGGAAATACCATTGCGACTTTTCGCGCTCGGTCGGCGCCGGCAGTGCCACGACACGGCAGATGCGCGGATTGAGCCGCTGGGTGATGCGCTTGATGACGCCGCCCTTGCCGGCCGAGTCGCGTCCCTCGAAGATCACCACCAGCTTCTTCTTGTGGTAGGCGACCCAGGACTGCAGCTTGATCAATTCGGACTGCAGGCTGATCAGGTCGCGAAAATATTGCATGCGATCGATCGAAGGCGGATGCGAATTATTGTAGATCTTGGCGATCTCCATCGACAGCGCCGGCTCCGACATTTCGAGTTCATAGTCTTCGTCGAGCGTGTCGGCGAGTTCGGCTTCAAGCCAATCCCTGGCCGCAGAATTCTGTTTTAGCTCGGTCACTATCGGCTGCTCCGCTTGCAAGCTCTGTCGATCCACGTCCGGCGCCCCAAACTCCCGGCTTACAGCCCGGAACGGCAACGCCTGAGCCGACTTCAATATAGGCCCGCAATGACGGTTTTATTGCAGCCTGACCTGATCGCCATCACTGCAAAAACCCGCGAGGCATGATCGATCCGCCGCCCTGGCATGGAGACATACCGCGCAAATTGTCCTACAAATAGCAGCCACATTCGGGCGCCCTTCCCAACCCCTTCTCAATGCACTCACGAGGACCGACATGGAATACCGCACTCTCGGCCGTTCCGGCCTGAAAGTATCGACGCTGACCATGGGCACCATGACTTTCGGCGGCGCCGGTGCATTTTCGGCTGTCGGCAAGACCGACCTCGACGAGGCGCGCCGGATGATCGATCTCTGCATCGACGCCGGCATCAATGTCATCGACACCGCCAATGTCTATTCGAACGGCATGTCGGAAGAAATCATCGGCGAAGCGCTCGGCGGCAAGCGCAAGGGCGACGTGCTGATCGCCTCCAAGGCACGGATGCGGATCGGCAAAGGTCCCAACGATGAAGGCCTGTCGCGCCATCACCTGATCCGCGAATGCGAGAAGAGCCTGAAGCGGCTCAAGACAGACGTCATCGACATCTACTTCCTGCACGAATGGGATGGTGTGACACCGCTGGAGGAAACCATCGCCGCGCTCGACACGCTGGTTGCCCAGGGCAAGATCCGCTATGTCGGCTGCTCCAACTATTCCGGCTGGCAGGTGATGAAGGCGCTCGGCGTCAGCGACAGCCATCATCAGCCGCGCTTCGTCACGCAGCAGATCCACTACACGCTGGAAGCGCGCGAGGCGGAGTACGAACTGCTGCCGATTTCCGTCGACCAGGGGTTGGGCGTTCTGGTCTGGAGCCCGCTTGCCGGCGGATTGCTGTCCGGCAAATACCGCCGCGACAGCCCCACTGCCCGCCAACTCGCAGGCTGGTCGGAACCACCGATCCGCGACGAGGACCGGCTGTGGCGGATCGTCGATGTGCTGGTCGAGATCGGCACGCAGCGCGGCGTGTCGGCAGCGCAGGTGGCGCTGGCCTGGCTGCTCGGCCGGCCGGCCGTCAGTTCGCTGGTGATCGGCGGCAGGGCGGAAACGCAGTTCCGGGACAACATCGCGGCGGCAAGCCTGGTGCTTTCCGGCGAGGAGCGCGAGCGCCTCGACGCGGTCAGCCGGCCGCCCTTGCTCTATCCCTACTGGCACCAGCAGCTGACGGCAAAGGACCGTTTTGGTGCCGCCGATCTGGTGATTGACCGAAGCGGCATCTGATCAGCAAATCGACGGCGATAGGTATCGTCACCGCAATGATGGGCCTGGCCGCTTGATTGCGACGCGCATCTTGCAAGCCTGGCCATCATCGACGCACTATCGCTTCAGCTGTTGTGTTTGACGGCTAATGCTCCTAGGCAGGACCAGAGCCGCAAGGCAGTGAAAAGGAGCCGATATGGCGCGACCACCAAATTACGACCAGGAACGCAAGGAACGCGACCGCCAGAAGGCGGCCAAGAAGGCCGAGAAGCTGGCAGCCAAGGTTGCAGCGAGGGAACGTTCGAAGCCCGAGGACGAAACCGAAGGCGAAACCGAAACGGCAAAGTGACGGCAAAAGGCCCGCGGATGCGGGCCATGCCTCAATTCGGATTGTCGCCTGAAGTCAGGCCGGCGCCTTGTCGCTGACAAAGACGTCCACTTCGCGTGCTGCCGCGATGAAGGCGCGCCTGGCGTTCATCGCCGGCTTGTCGCCGGCGAGTGCGTCATGGCAGGCCTGCAGGGCCGCGCGATGCTTGGGGCTGCGCTTGCCGGGCCAGCTGTTGAGGAGGTAGTCGGAAGCCTCACGCGCCGTGCGCAAGAGCTGAGTGCTTCCCGCCGCGACTGACTTCACAGTCACAGGTGTTTCAAATCGGTTGTTTTCCATGGCCGCTCCTTACGCCATCGGCGTCTGCGAAGCGAGGCGAAAGTGCGCATACGTCCAGACGCCGCTTTGCGCCCCTTCATTCACTCTTAAGCAGCAACGACGGCAAAGCCTCTGGCGCGAAGACCGCGCCGATCGTTGGCGAGCGACGTCACCAGCCGGTCGCGGCTGCCGACGATGTGGACCGAGAGCAGGCGCGCGGCTTCATCGGCGTCGCCAAGGCGCGTGGCCGCCAGAATGGCGCGATGTTCAGCCCAGGCGCGGGCAAGAGCCGCTTCGTCGCGAACCTCCAGCCAGCGCGCCCGCGACAGGCGCGTCATGGCATCGCGGACCGCCCTAAACAGGAATTCGTTGCCGGACAGACGCGCCAGTTCGATGTGGAAATCCATGCCGACACGATGCCATTCCTCGCGCGGCGTGTCGTTGTCGCAGGACTCGAGCATCGCCTCGATGACATCGACGGCGCTCCGGTCCGCCAGGCTGCATGTCAGGCGAAGTGCCGCAACCTCGACTGCTTCCCTATAGACGGCGATCTGCTCGAGTTCAGCCAGATTGATGGGCGACACCGTCCAGCCGCGCCCGTCCCTACCAACCAGGCCCTCGGTCTCAAGCCGCAGCAGTGCTGCCCTGACCGGGGTTCGCGACGCGCCGAAGCGGCTCTCGATCCAGCGCTCGGTCAGCTTCTCGCCGGGACCGATCTCGAGGCCCAGGATCATTTGCCGAAGCTGTTTCTCGACGCTCTGCATCTGCGACATTTTTGCTCCCGGTTTCCGGTCGTTATGGCTTCGGACCGTTTGACGACGATCACATTTGAGGTTGCATTGACAGCGGCCAAGCTTGCGTCCATGACGTGCACCATCTTGGTATCCCAAATTGGTATCCGCAGCAACCATCGATAAAAGAGTTGCTGGGACAGGACATATGACATGCAGCAGAGCACGCCCCCGGCAACCGACAGCACCTACAACATCCACTGGCGGCGCAACCTGTTCGTGTGCTTTGCCGGCTCGTTCTCCACGCTTGTCGCCATGACGCTGCTTTTGCCGTTCCTGCCGCTCTATATTGAGCAGCTGGGTGCCGAGGGCCACGCGGCGATCGTGCAATGGTCGGGGATTGCCTATGGCGCGACGTTCTTCGCGGCGGCGCTGGTGGCGCCGCTCTGGGGACGTCTCGGCGACCGCTACGGCCGCAAGGTGATGCTGGTTCGCGCCAGCTTCGGCATGGCCGTATGCATGTCGCTGACCGGCATGGTGCAGACCGTCTGGCAGCTGGTGCTGCTGCGGCTGCTGATCGGTTTTGCCGGCGGCTATTCCTCGGGATCGACCATCCTCGTCGCCATGCAGACGCCGAAGGAGCGTTCCGGCTGGGCGTTGGGCCTTCTGTCGGCCGGTATCACGGGTGGGGCTCTGGTCGGCCCGCTGGTTGGCGGCGCACTGCCGCCGCTGATCGGCATCCGCGCCACCTTTCTCCTCTCCGGCGGCGTCATCTTCCTGGCGTTCCTGGCGACCACGTTTCTGATCAAAGAGAATCCCCGGCCGAAACCGGCGGGCGCCGCCTCGAAGGAGAAGCCTAAAGGCGGCTGGGCACAGATTCCCGACAAACGGCCTGTCGTCGCCATGCTGGCAACCGGCATGCTGTTAAGCTTCGCCACCATGTCGATCGAGCCGATCATCACGGTCTATGTGCAGCAGTTCATTGAAGACCAGAGCCGCGTCACGCTGATATCAGGCGTCGTCATGTCGGCGGCCGCGCTGGGCGCCATCCTGTCGGCCTCGCGCCTCGGCAAGCTCGCCGACCGCGTCGGCCACTGGAACGTCATCATCGGCGCACTTGCCGTCTCGGCGCTGCTGCTGATCCCGCAGGCCTTCGTCACACAGAGCTGGCAACTCATCGGCCTGCGTTTCCTGATGGGCCTGGGGCTGGGCGGGCTGTTGCCCTGCATCACCAGCGTGATCCGCCACAATGTTCCCGATGGGGTCGGCGGCAATGTGCTCGGGTTGTCGATTTCCGCCCAGTATGTCGGGCAGGTCGCCGGTCCCCTGCTGGGCGGCTTTGCCGGCGGTCATTTCGGCATGCGCTCGGTGTTTCTGTGCACATCCGTCTTGATGGCTGGAGGCGCGGTGTATAACTGGCTGGCACAGTCACGCCGCGAGCAGGACATGCTTGCCAACCCCGGCAAGCCCTGACCGGGTCAGGCATATCCCTCTGATACCACGGAGCCACGGACATGAGCACGGCCGAGCAATTTTCCGGCACCAGCACCCGTATCCTCGTCCTGGCCGGCGGCCTGTGCGGCGGCGCCGGCGTGGCGCTGTCGGCCGCGGCAGCGCATCTGGGCGGCGCCTTCGTCGGCACCGCCGCATCCTTCCTGCTGATGCATGCGCCGGTCTTCCTTGCCGCCGGATTGCTTGGCGCGAACCGGATGCTGCGCATCGGCAGCCTGATCCTGCTGGTCGGGCTCCTGCTGTTCTGTGGCGATCTGCTTGCCCGCGATTTCATCGGGTCGCGACTGTTCCCGCTGTCGGCGCCGATCGGCGGCACGCTACTCATTGCCGGCTGGCTGGCGATCGCTGCCTCGGCGCTGGTGCGCGTGCGTCCCTGACGCCTCGGCGCGCCCGCCGGCATCAAACGTCAAAGCGTGGCTTGCTAGTCTTGCCGACGTTCGGGCTTGATGAGCAATTCGCGATTGCGTCGCCGCAGCTTGGCCAACCAGCGCTCTTGCGGCCTTTTGGAAGCCGGCGCGATGCCCCAATAGTTGCGGTAGATGTCTTCGAACAGATAGCTAACGGGATGCATGATGTGCTTCCTTTAGATTCTTGAATCGATCCAATCGACAGGCGCGAAAACCGACCCCGCTCAGCTCCGCTTGCGCTCCACATGGAACCGCAACTCGCGAACCCATGGGCTGGCTTTGCCGCGGCGCTTCTGCGTCGTGGTGTTCGACGAGATGCTCCAGTCGTTGCGGTAAATGTCTTCGAACAGAAAATTGACGGGATGCATGGCACGACTCCCCTGAATATGTTGAATCGATCCAATTCAGAGAACCATCGCTCACTTGGATCGATTCAAATATACGCCTTGGCGAGGCTGCGATCAAGTCAAAATTTGAACCGATCCAACGAAAGTGTTAGATGGGAGGGATTCAGGAGACGAAGATGGCGCCACTTATCTCTGCAAAGACAAGACCGGTCCGGCTGGCGGACATTGCCAAGGCGGCCGGCGTGTCGCACGGCACCGCGTCCAACGTGTTCGCCCGTCCGGAGATCGTGCGTGAGGAGGTCCGCGAGCGGGTCAAGGCGGCAGCCGAGGCCATGGGATATGGCGGCCCCGATCCCAAGGGCCGGCTGCTGCGCGCCGGCAAGGTCAATGCCATCGGTGTCGCGACCGCGGAACCCCTCTCCTATTTCTTCGACGACCCTTTCGCCCGGGTGATGATGGCCAGCATCTCACAGGCTTGCGATGCGACCGGTGCTGGGATTTCGCTGGTCTCCGCCGCCAACAATGAGCAACTCGCCTGGAATATCCAGAGCGCGCTTGTCGATGGCTTCATCGTCTTCTGCGTCGACGGCGGGTCAAAGCTGGTCGAACTGGCGCGCGACCGCAAGCTCCCCTTCGTTGCGCTCGATCTCGATTCAGACGACGACGACGCGGTCGCCGCCATCGGTGTCGACAACATCGCCGGGGCCGGCCTGGCGGCTCGACATCTGACCGAGCTTGGGCATCGTCGCTTTGCCGTGCTTGCCCTGCCCGTCGCGGACTCCGGCTTCGGCCCCACCACAAGGGAGCAGATGGAGAAGGCCCTCTATTCCGGGACGCGCGACCGCCTGCGTGGCTATTTCGCGGAACTCTCCCGCGTCGACATCGACGTCGAGCGTGTTCCGATCTACGAAACCGTCAATGACGAGGAAAGCGTGTGGGCCGGCCTCGATCATATTTTCGCCGGTGCCGAGACCCCGACCGCCATCCTGGTTATGTCAGACAGGATGGCCTTGCATGCATTGGACTGGCTGCGGCAGCGTGGCATCACGGTACCGGGCGACGTTTCGATCGTCGGCTTCGACGGTGTTCCGGAAGGAGCGGTTTCCAGTCCGCCGCTGACCACGATCGTCCAGCCGATCGCCGAGATGGGCCGTCTTGCCGTCAAGGCGATCCTTGAAAATGATGGCTCATTCAGCCGGCAATCGCTGCCGGTCCAACTCGTGGTGCGAGCTTCATCCGGCCCCTCGCCCGCCTAAGCTCAACGGCCCATTCTTGTCGCCATGGTCGGCATCGCGAAGGATGCAGCATGGACGGGCGGTGCGGCGTGAGCCGGCCTGCTTTTGGCGGACCAGCCAAGTCCCGAAAGCCATTCGAGATAGTAGGCAAGCGCGAACTGCATGACGATGCCGGCCGATATCAACAGGCTGTCATAGGCAAATCCGCCCGGATTGATCAGCTTCAGCACCTGCGCCGCCATCGCGAGCACCGTGCCGGCAATGAAAACCGGCAACGATCGTTTGCCCAATATGGCAAGCGGATGATCGCGCCCGGTGCGAAACAGGTTCGAGATGGCGGGGAATGCCACGATCAGGTAGCTCACCGCCAATATATGCAGCAGCCTCGGCAGCGACAGAAATGTCTTGTCGAAGCCGGTCAGCACCGGAGGCAGGCCCAACCAGGAGATATGCCCCCAAAGCGGGCTGTGCACCCAGACCAGCGCGGTTGCGGTGTAGGCCAAGGCAGCGCCAACCAGCCAGCGATTGACCGGGATGATGCCGCCGCGACGCACATGCAGCGTGCCTGCCAGGCCGATGTTGAAGAGGAACTGCCACGACAGCGGGTTGAGAAACCAGAAGCCGGGCTCGGGATAGTTGGGCGGAGCAATTTGATAAACCCCCGCGACCAGCCACAGGGCGCCGGAGGCGACCAGTGCCGAGACCGGCCGATAGCTGACAATGAGCAGGAACACCGGCGTCAGCAAGAGCAGCACCGCATAGACGGGCAGTATGTTGTTGTAGCCGAGTTGGTGGCCGAGCGTCACGATGCCGATCAGCACCTGCGGCGTATTCTTGATCAACGGCTCGATGTTGATCATCGTCAGAAGCTCCGGCCGCCTGACGAACACTGCCGCCGCGCAGAAGATGGCCATCACCACCATGGTGGTGACGATGTGGGCGGCATAGAGGACACCGGCGCGGCGCCACATCTTCAACGTTGCCAGCAGCCGGTTACCAGGTTGGAATTTCCTGCCATAAGCAAGTGCGACCGAGATGCCGGAGATCAGTACGAAGACTTCCGCCGCATCGGAAAAGCCGAAATTCTTGTAGGTCAGATACTCGAAGGCGGTACCTGGCACATGGTCGACATAGATGGTCAGCAAAGCGAGAGCACGGAGCACGTCTATGCGCGTGTCGCGCTCAGTGCGATCCGGGACACGCGCATCGCGGTCCGGGGAAATCTGGGTGGTCATCGACAAAAAGGCCTCAAAGCTGGTTGTTCATACCGCGCAATGCGACCCCCGGCGCACCGCTTCGATTCCTCCCGAAGGAATGTTATCGGCGGAGAAACGGACTGTAATGCGCCCGGTTCAATCAACTTTCGCGGAGCTTGAAAATATTGCGTTTTGAAGCCGGCAAATTGAGCGAAACCTCATATAATCAAGAGGATGCGCGATGATCGAAGAGACCTCACAAGATGGTGCGCTGCGGCGTGATCTCGCCTTCAGCTACCGGCTTTACAGCCCGGCGGATTCAACCGGCGAATGTCTCTTCCTGCTGCATGGATCGGGTGTCGACGAGACGACATTGGTGCCGCTGGCACGAGAGATCGCACCGCGGGCCAAGCTGATCGCGGTGCGTGGCCGCATTGTCCAGGAGGATGGTTTCCGCTGGTTCGGGCGCATCACGCCGACGCGCTTCGAACAGCACAGCATTCGCACCGAGACCAATGCCTTTGCGGGCTTCGTCGCCGACGCGGCCACCCGCCACCATCTCGATATCTCACGCGCGACGTTCCTCGGCTATTCGAACGGCGCCAATCTGACTTCGAGCCTGATGCTGCTGCATCCGGCTCTTATAGAGCGCGCCGCACTGCTGCGGCCGATGCCGGTGCTCGATGATGTGCCGGCGACGGATTTGTCAAAGGTGCGCGTCCTGATGATCGCCGGCGCCGCGGATCTCACCTATTCGCCCTTCGCCCCTGCTCTGGTGACATTGCTCAGCCAGCATGGCGCCGAGATCGACGCCCGGATTGTCCCGTCAGGTCATGAATTCGGCAGCGCTGACGCGGCAATCGTCAGGCAATGGCTGCGGGGATCGGCGGCGCAGGCAGGCTGACGGACTCACCAGCATGACCAGTCTGCCTACCCCCGTCCCATCCTGTTCCAGGCATCCAGTCCGGCGATCTTGTAGGCTTCGGCAAGCGTCGGATAGTTGAAGGTGTTGTTGACGAAGAAGTCGACGGTGCCGCCGAGATTGATCACCGCCTGGCCGATGTGGATGAGTTCGGTGGCGCCCTCGCCGATGATGTGCGCGCCGAGCAGACGGCGCGTTTCGATCGAAAAGAGCAGCTTCAGGAAACCGGTGTTGACGCCCATGATGTGGCCGCGCGAGGTTTCGCGAAAGCGCGCCACGCCGACCTCATAGGCCGCACCGCTTTCACGCACCTGTTCCTCGGACTGGCCAACCGTCGAGATTTCCGGCACCGCATAGATGCCATAGGGGAATGTTTCCGGTGGCGGCGGCAAAGGCACGCCGAAGGCATGGCAGGCGGCTACCCTGCCCTGCTCCATCGACGTCGAGGCCAGGCTCGGAAAGCCGATGACGTCGCCGGCGGCGTAGATGTTCGGCACTCTGGTCTGGAACGTATGCGGATCGACCTTGATACGGCCCCTGGAATCGGCGTCGATACCGACCACATCCAGGCCCAGGCTGCCGACATTGCCGGTGCGACCGGCGGCGTAGAGCACGACCTCGGAACGGATAGTGCGGCCATCGGCCAGTTCCACCTCGGCGGCATCAGGCTTGGAGCGGATTTCCTTCACCGCGCTGCCCAGCCGGATGGTCATGCCACGATCGCGCATCTGGTGAATGAAATCGTCGACGATCTCGCGGTCGACGAAATCGAGGATGGAGTTGCGCGGCTCGACCAAGGTTACCGGCACGTCAAGCGCGGAAAAGATCGTGGCATATTCGACCCCGATGACGCCGGCGCCGATCACGGTCAGCGTGCGCGGCAAGCGATCAAGCTCCAGCATCTCGTCACTGTCGAAGATTCGGGTCTTGTCGAAAGGCACGTCGCGCGGCCGGTGCGGCCTGGTGCCGACCGCGATCAGCGCATTGGCAAAACCGACCTCGCTGTAATCGCCGGTGTCGGTGGTCAGGCTGACCTTGTCGGGGCCAAGGAATTTCACCGCAGCCCGGGCGCTCTTGACCGTGTTGCGCATGAACTGGTGCTGCAGCACCTCGACCTCATGGTCGAGCGTCTTGTGCAGGCGCTCTACCAGATCGCCGACCGAGATATCCTGCTTGACCCGGTAGCCGCGCCCGTAGAAGCCGCGCTCACGCCAACCCGAAAGGTTGAGCACAGTTTCGCGCAGCGTTTTCGACGGGATGGTGCCGGTATGCACCGAGACACCGCCCAGACGCCGGCCGCGATCGACCACCAGCACCGACTTGCCGAGCTTGGCCGACTGCACCGCGGCCCGGCGACCGGAAGGGCCGCTGCCGATGACCAGCATGTCGTAGTCCATATTGCCCCGTCCCCTGCCATGTGCGCTTTTGCTGCGCCGCAGCAAGCTAATGCTATCCGCGCCGCAAGTTCAACCGGTTCAGATTGCGCTTGGCGCCTTGAAGGCCGGCGCACCGCAAGAAGCCCGATCTTGATTCCGCCACAGGCCTTCACCATTTCATGGCTGAGCGGTCCGCACCCTATGTCGGACCTTGTTACGAGGAAATGACATGGACGCGCGCGTTCTCGACGGCGAAATCATCACCAGCAGGCTCGACGATGTCAGGGCCTATGACGGTGTGCGCAGGAAGCGCATTCTGGCTTTCGTAATCGACTATGTCATCGTCGCGCTGCTTACCATTCCGTTTGCCATTCTGGTGTTCTTCCTCGGGCTTTTGACCCTCGGGCTTGGCTGGATGCTGTTCGGCATCCTGGTACCGGCCGTCGCCATCCTCTACATCTGGAACACGCTGGGCAGCACCGACCAGGCCACCACGGGCATGAAGATGATGGGCATCCGCCTTGACCGGCTCGACGGCAGGCCGATCGACGGCCTCACCGCGGTCGTCCATTCGGTGCTGTTCTGGGCCGGCAATGTCATCCTGTCGCCGCTCGTCCTGCTGGTGACGCTGTTTTCCGACCGCAAGCGCACCTTGCACGATCTTTTGCTTGGCACGGTCGTCAGCCGCACCGACCGCTGAAACGGCCCTCTGAAGAGCAGTCGCAACTGATTGAGCACAAATGTGAAGGCGTCGAGTCGACCACGCCCACACAATCCTGTTGAATTTTTCGCCGTCCGCGCCAAAGGTAGAGCGATTCGAAGGAGTGTTTCCAAGGCTCGATGACGCAGCATCCGACCCAGTCGCCGCAGTTCTTCCTGACCGCGCCATCGCCGTGCCCCTATCTCGACGGCCAGTTCGAGCGCAAGGTGTTCACGCACCTGGTTGGCGACAAGGCGGCGGAGATGAACGACCTCTTGACGCAAGGCGGCTTCCGGCGCTCGCAGAATATCGCTTACAGGCCGGCCTGCGAGACCTGCCGCGCCTGTGTTTCGGTACGCATCCTCGCCCAGGAATTCGTCGCCAGCCGCAACATGAAGCGCGTGCTGCAGCACAATTCCGACCTCGTCGGCCACATGCACAATGCCGAGCCTTCGACCGAACAATATTCCCTGTTCCGCAGCTATCTCGACGCCCGCCACCGCCGTGGCGGCATGTCCGACATGACGGTGCTCGACTATGCGATGATGGTCGAGGATACCCATGTCGACACCAAGGTGATCGAGTACCGGCGGCGTGGACCCGATACGTTCATCACCGGCAAGGGACAGGGCGAGCTGATCGCGGTGGCGCTCACCGACAAGATGGCCGACGGCCTGTCCATGGTCTATTCCTACTTCAATCCCGATTTCGAGGAACGGTCGCTCGGCACCTTCATGATCCTCGACCACATCGCCCGCGCCAGGGCGATGGGCCTGCCCCATGTCTATCTCGGCTACTGGGTCAACGGCTCGCGCAAGATGAATTATAAGATGCGCTTCATGCCGCAGGAGCATCTCGGCCCGAAGGGCTGGGAGCGCTACACCAACGAAGCGGTCGCGCGCTGATTAGTCTTTCCCAAGTCCGGGCTTAAACATTTTCAATCGAGACGATGCTGGTCTTTCCGCTGGTTGGCGGAGAGCGTGAGATTGCGCCGGTCCGCCATCCTCTCCCGAATTCATTGTGAAAGTCGCTGCATGTCGTCTCACGATACTCACACCAAAGGACTTCTGCTCACCGCATTTGGCGGGCTGACGCTGACCGTGGATATCCCGCTGATCCGGCTCGCCCATGGCGAGGCGTGGACAATCTTGCTGCTGCGCACCGGCTGCACCTTGGCCGCGGCACTGATCATGTGGACCATCTGGCGCTCATTCAGCAAGAATGCGCCGCAGCTGATACCTGGCTGGTCGGGCCTGATCGTTGCCGCGATCTACGGGCTCGGCGCGATTGCGTTCATCACAGGCGTCTACAACACCTCGACCGCCAACCTGGTGTTCATCCTGGCCTTCACAACCATGTTCGCCGCGCTGCTTTCATGGGTGTTCCTGAAGGAGCGGCCGCGGCCGCTGACCCTTGCGGCATTGGCCATGATGATTGTCGGCGTCGTCATCATCGTCGGCGATTCCGTCGGCACCGGACATCTGTTCGGCGACCTGATGGCATTGTGTTCGGCCTTTTTGATCGCCTGCGCCATCACCATCTCGCGCGCCAGCGGCAAGGATATGGGCTTTACCTCACTGATCGGCGTCGTCCTGCCTTTAGGGCTGGCGGCGTTCATGGTCTCCAAGACCGGCTTTCAGGTGGAGGCGCCATGGTGGATCATCCTCAACGGCGCCGTCATCATGCCGATAGCGTTCTTCTGCCTTGCCACCGGGCCGAAATACATTTCGGGACCGGAAGTGGCGATGTTCTACCTGCTCGAAACCGTGCTGGCGCCGGTCTGGGTGTGGATGATCTTTGCCGAAACACCGACGCGCAACAGCCTGGTCGGCGGCGGGATCCTGATCGTGACGTTGATCGCCCATTCGCTGTGGCAGCTTCACGAAGGACGCAAGCGGCGTGGCGACGTTGCGGTGCAACATCCGGTCTGAGGTGTGTTGAAATCAGGCGCTGGCCTTCTTCGCCACGTCAGGTTCCGGCAGGGCCTCGATTTGCGGACCGGCTTCGATTTCGGCTGGCGAGCCGGGGATGATGTCGTCGGCCAATTCGACCTCGCGCAGCCATTCGCGCCAGATCGCGACCAGCAGCGCCATCAGCACCGGACCGATGAACAGGCCGAGAAATCCCATGGTCTTGACGCCGCCGATCAGGCCGAAAAAAGTCGGCAGGAAGGGCAGTTTTATCGGCCCGCCGACGAGCTTCGGGCGCAATGTCTTGTCGACGATGAACAGTTCGACCGCACCCCAGATGAACAGCGCCAGCCCGGCCATCGGCGACCCGCTGGCGGCGAGGTAGATCGAGACCAGCGTGAAGGACAGCGGTGCACCGCCGGGGATCAGCGCCATGACGCCGGTCAGGGCGCCGAGTGTTACCGGTGACGGCACGCCGGCCAGCCAGTAGGCAATGCCCAGCACCAGGCCTTCGCCGATGGCGATGACCGTCATGCCGGTCACCGTCGACGAGATCGTTGCCGGCACGACGCGCGAGATCCGCTCCCATCTGGTCGGCAGGATGCGCTCGCCGAGACGGTCGACCTGGCCGGCAAAATGCTCGCCGTCGCGATAGGCGAAGAACAGCGCGATCATCATGAACAAAAGCGTCAACAGCAGGCCGAAAGCGCTGCCGCCGGCCGCCAGCACACCGCGATAGATGCTGCCGATATTGGCGCCGCTGACCAGCTGGATCAGTTCACCAATGCCGCCCGGATGGCCGAAATTGGTCGTCCACTGCTGGTTCAGCCACTCGCCCACGACAGGCAGCGTGGCGATCCAGTGCGGTGTCACCGCGCCATGACGGTTGGTCTCGATCGCCCAGGCGACCCATTCGCGGACCTCGTTGATCGCATAGGTGCCGGCGAGCGCGATCGGGATCACCAGGAAGGCGAGGATGAAGAGGATGGCTAAGGTCGCGGCGATGGTGCGGTTGCCACTGACCGCGACAAGCAGGCGGCGGTAGAGCGGCCAGCTGGCGAAAGCGATGACGAGCGCCGCCAGCACCGGAAACAGGAAGCCGTGGAAGAAATAAACGCCGGCGGCGACGATCAGCACCAGCAGCCAGCGCGCCGCCGACAGCGGCGGGATGACGGCGGACCTGAGCGGCGTCGACAGGCCGAACAGGCGTTGCTGCCGTTCCGGTTTCTGGACTTTTGCTTCCTTCAAACGCCTGGCTCTCCCAAACACCCCTCCTGTCTATGCACTGATATAGTGCAGCAATCGTGACGATAGTCCAAATGGTGATGGAGTTGCGCGCGCCATTGGCGTCGCCGCGGGCCAGCACCCCCCTCTGTCCTGCCGGACATCTCCCCCGCAAGGAGGGAGATTGGCTGTCATGTCGGCTTTCGCAAATCGCCAACATTGGAAAGCGGGCAGAAAGGGCGAAGCTTCCGATCTCCCCCTTGCGGGGGAGATGTCCGGCAGGACAGAGGGGGGTGTGAAGGATTGCTAGCGCCTGAGATTTTCAAACCTGAAAACTGCCGCTACCCAAATTTCCCCGTCCTCGGGAATCCCTTCGGCACCATGCGTCCGGCTGAGGCGCGGGCGCCGATCCACTCAGTCAGTTCCTCACGCGACCGGATGAAAGTGCGGTCGGCCGAATCCTGCCAGGATAGGCCGGTCTCCAGCGTGAACGGCTTGAGGTCGAGAAGGCCGCCATCCTTGTATTTCTGCAGCCGCACGCCCTTGCCGCGGCCCATTTCCGGAATCTCGGAGAGCGCGAACACCAGCATCTTGCGGTTCTCGCCGACGATGGCGAGATGGTCACCGGTGACCGGGATGCAGCGCTTGGCTTCGTCCGGCGCCTTGACGTTCATCACCTGCTTGCCCTTGCGGGTGTTGGCGACGACTTCCTCCTCCGGCACGATGAAACCGTTGGCGTCGTGCGAGGCCAGCAGCAGCTTGCGCTTTGGGTCGTGAACGAAGGCGGTGACGATGTCCTGGTCATTGTCCATGTCGACGATGATGCGGATCGGCTCGCCATGGCCTCGCCCGCCAGGCAGCCGGTCGGCGCCGATGGTGTAGAATTTGCCGCCGGTGGTGAAGACCAGCACCTTGTCGGTGGTCTGGGCATGGAAGGCGAGCTTGAGGCTGTCGCCCTCCTTGAAGGTCAGCGTCGAGAGATCGGCCAGATGCCCCTTCATCGCCCGCAGCCAGCCCTTTTCCGAGACGACGACGGTGACCGGCTCGCGCTCGATCATGGCATGGGCGATGTCGGTCAGATCATGCTCGGGCGCGTCGGCGAACTGGGTGCGGCGCTTGCCGAGTTCGGTCTCCGGACCGAACTTGTCGCGGATGTTGGTGACTTCCCATTTGATCGTCGCCCACTGCTTCTCGTTCGAAGCAAGCAGTGCCTCGATCTGCTTCTTCTCGGCGCTCAGTCCGTCGAATTCCTTGCGGATCTCGAATTCTTCCAGCTTGCGCAGAGCGCGCAGCCGCATGTTGAGGATGGCTTCGGCCTGGGTGTCGGTGAGCGACCAACGGGCCATCATGACCTGCTTTGGCTCATCCTCCTCGCGGATGATCCTGATCACCTCGTCGATGTTGAGGTAGGCGATCAGGTAACCGGCAAGGATTTCCAGGCGCCGTTCGATCTCACCGAGGCGGTGTTTCGAGCGGCGGACCAAAACGTCGCGGCGATGCTCGAGCCATTCCTGCAGCACGCCCTTCAGCGACAGCACATTGGGCACCTTACCGCGCGACAGCACATTCATGTTGAGCGGGAAGCGGCTTTCGAGTTCGGTGAGCTTGAACAGCGATTCCATCAGGATGCCGGGGTCGACCGAACGGCTCTTCGGCACCAGCACGACGCGGATGTCCTCGGCGCTTTCGTCCCTGATGTCCTCGAGCAGCGGCAGCTTGCGCGCCATCAGCAGCTCGGCGATCTTCTCGATCAGCCGCGCCTTCTGCACGCCATAGGGAATTTCGGTGACGACGATGCTCCAGGTACCCCTGCCCTGGTCCTCCTGGAACCACTTCGAGCGCACGCGAAAGCCACCGCGGCCGGTTTCGTAGGCTTCGAGGATCGAGGCGCGGCTGTCGACGATGATACCGCCGGTCGGGAAATCCGGCCCCTGGACAAAGTCCATCAGCTTCGCCACCGGCGCGTCCCGGTTTTCGATCAGGTGAAGTGCGGCATCGCAAAGCTCCGCGGCGTTGTGGGGCGGGATCGATGTCGCCATGCCCACCGCGATGCCGGACGAGCCGTTGGCCAGCAGATTCGGAAAGGCGCCGGGCAAAACCACCGGCTCCTCGTCTTCTTCATTGTAGGTCGGCCGATAATCGACGGCATCCTCGGTGATGCCGGACAACAGTTCGGTCGCCACATCGGTCATGCGCGCTTCGGTGTAGCGCATGGCGGCGGCGTTATCACCGTCGATGTTGCCGAAATTGCCCTGCCCGTCGACCAGGGGATAGCGCATCGAAAAATCCTGCGCCAACCGCACCAGCGCGTCATAGATCGACTGGTCGCCATGCGGGTGGAACTTGCCCATCACCTCGCCGACGATGCGGGCGCATTTGGCAAAGCCCTGGTCAGGGTTGAGCCGCAGCAGGCGCATGGCGTGCATGATGCGGCGATGGACCGGCTTCAGTCCGTCGCGCACGTCGGGCAGCGCCCGGTGCATGATGGTCGACAGCGCATAGGCGAGATAGCGCTCTTCCAGCGCCTTCTTCAGATCGACCGGCTCGATATGATCGCCACCGCCATTTTCAGGCGGCAAAAGCCTTTTTCCCATGGGCTCGGACTAGCCGAGCGGGTGATTCGCGGCAAGAGCCCGACAGAGATACCGGCCCTTCTGCAACATGAAACCGCACCGCGGGGGATGTCGGCCAACATCAGGCTGTTACATGCGGGTTCTATGGCCAAGCGTGACGATATCCGGCTATCGGCTCTTCATGACAAATTCACCGGTTTGCGCAAAGACGGCGGGATCAGGTTTGCCTTTCACCGCGATTTTTGACCATTGTGCCGGGACACGCCTTTTTCCGGTCCAGTTCGTCACGGAATGGTGATGGCGCAAATAATTGAAAAACAATTTCAGGACACTCTCAGGGACCTTGCGATGACAATCAAACGCTCAACTCTTAGGAAATTAGCCCTTTCGACCTTCTTGCTCACGCTGCCGCTGAATGCGGCCCTCGCACAGGATACGGCAGTGGCCGACCGGCTGAAGGCCGCGCTTGTCGCACAAGGTGTCGACATCACCTGGACCGGCGTGACCGGCGACAACACCAGCATGGTGCTGCAGGGCGTTGCCATCAAACCGGCGGCGGAGAAGGAAGCGCTTCCCATCGGCGACGTCAAACTCGAAGGTGTGACCGAGGCAAATGGCGGCTATGACATCGCCACCGTATCGACGGCTGCCTTCACACACAGCAAGGACGGCGTCACCCTCGACCTCAGCCCCTTCGTCATCCATGACATGACAGTTCCGGCCGACGGCGCCACCGGCCCGCTCGGCTCGCTGATGATGTACAAGTCCGCCGAACTCTCGAACATGACCGTCAAGGTCGCCGACAAGACCGCCTTCTCGATGGACGGGCTTGCCATCGAAATCACGCCGCCGGCGGACGGCAAGGCAATGGAATTCACCGCCACCACGGAGAAATTCAACGCCGACCTGACGCTGGTGGACGATCCCAAGTCCAAGGAAGTCATCAACGCGCTCGGCTACCAGAACATCGCGGGCAATCTCGAAATGGCCGGCACCTGGCAGCCCACGGACGGCAAGATGGAACTGTCGAAATACGACATCTCGGTCGAGAATGCCGGCACGCTCGGCATGACCTTCAATCTCGGCGGCTACACGCTGGATTTTATCAAGTCGCTGCAGGAAATGCAGAAGAAGATGGCGGCACAGCCTGAAGGCGCCGACAATTCGGCGCAAGGCATGGCCATGCTCGGCCTGTTGCAGCAGCTTTCGTTCAACAGCGCCTCGATCCGCTTCGACGACGATTCGCTGACCAACAAGGTTCTGGACTATGTCGGCAAGCAGCAAGGCATGTCCGGCAAGGACATCGCCAACCAGGCCAAGGCGATCGTGCCGTTCGGCATGGCGCAACTCAACAATCCGGAACTGACGGCGCAGGTTACGGCCGCGGTCAGCAAATTCCTCGACGATCCGAAGAGCCTCGAAATCTCGGCCGAGCCGCCGGCATCCGTGCCGTTCGCACTGATCATGGCGGGCGCCATGTCCAACCCGCTCGACCTGCCGAAGACGCTCGGCGTCACCGTCAAGGCCAACGAAGACTGATCGAAGCGATCTCAATATGCGAAAAGCCCGGCATGCCGGGCTTTTTTTGTCGGGATTAGCGAATCGAAAGAATCGGTTCGGGCGGTTCCTTAAAGCATTGCCCGAAGCGCGATCAGGCGTCCTTCTTGGGCACGGCAACGCGCAGCGCCAGGTCGCGAAGCTGCTGCGGGCTCGCTTCCGACGGTGCGTTCATCAACAGATCGTAGGCCTGCTGGTTCATCGGGAACATGGTGATCTCACGCAGGTTCTTGGCGCCGAGCAGCAGCATGACGACGCGGTCGACACCGGCGGCCATGCCGCCATGCGGCGGCGCGCCATACTGGAAGGCACGATAGAGGCCGCCGAAGCGCTCCTCGACCGTGGCGCGATCCAGCCCGACCGTCTCGAACGCCTTGACCATGGTTTCGGGCAGATGGTTGCGGATACCGCCGCTGGCGATCTCGAACCCGTTGCAGACCATGTCGTATTGGAACGCCTTGATGCCGAGCAGGTCCTCGCCATTCAGCGCATCGATGCCACCTTGCGGCATCGAGAACGGGTTGTGGGCGAAGTCAATCTTCTTCTCTTCCTCGTTCCATTCGAAGAACGGAAAGTCGACGATCCAGCACAGTTCGAAACGCTCGCGATCGACCAGGTTCAGCTCCTCGCCGGCACGGGTGCGCGCAGCCCCCGCAAAAGAGACGAACTTCTTCGGGTCGCCTGCAACGAAGAAGGCGGCGTCGCCATCGGCAAGGCCGAGTTGAAGGCGGATCGCCTCCGTGCGCTCCTCGCCGATGTTCTTGGCGAGTGGGCCGGCGCCTTCGAGCTTGTCGCCCTCCTTGCGCCAGAAGATATAGCCGAGGCCCGGCTGGCCCTCGCCCTGCGCCCAGGAATTCATGCGGTCGCAGAAGGCGCGGCTGCCGCCGGTCTTGGCCGGAATGCCCCACACCTCGGCCTTCGGATCGTTGGCCAGGATGTTGGCGAACACCTTGAAGCCGGAATCGCGAAAATGGGCGGAAACGGCCTGCATCTCGATCGGGTTGCGCAGGTCCGGCTTGTCGGAACCGTATTTGCGCATGGCGACATCATAGGGAATGCGCTGGAAATTCTGCGTCACCGGCTTGCCGTTGGCGAAGGTCTCGAAGACCCCGCGCATGACAGGTTCCATGGTCGACAGCACGTCGTCCTGCTCGACGAAGCTCATTTCAAGGTCAAGTTGGTAGAATTCGCCGGGCAGACGATCGGCGCGCGGGTCCTCGTCGCGGAAGCAGGGCGCGATCTGGAAGTAGCGGTCGAAGCCCGACACCATGATCAGCTGCTTATATTGCTGCGGCGCCTGCGGCAGCGCGTAGAAGGTGCCGGGATGGATGCGCGACGGCACCAGGAAGTCGCGCGCGCCTTCCGGCGACGAGGCAGTCAGGATCGGCGTCGAGAATTCGGTGAAGCCGACCTCGCCCATGCGCTTGCGCATCTCGGCGATGATTTTTGTCCGCGCAATGATGTTCTTGTGCAGCGTCTCGCGGCGCAGGTCGAGGAAGCGGTATTTCAGCCTGATATCCTCGGGATAATCCGGCTCACCGAACACCGGCAGCGGCAATTCCTTGGCCGCCGACAGCACTTCGATCTCGCGGGCGAAAATCTCGATCTCCCCGGTCGGCAGGTTCGCGTTCGTGGTGTCGGGCAAGCGAGCCTTGACCTCGCCGTCGACGCGGATGACCCACTCGCCGCGCACGGTTTCGGCGACCTTGAAGGCAGGCGAATCCGGATCGGCAACGATCTGGGTCAAGCCATAATTGTCGCGCAGGTCGATGAAGAGCAGGCCGCCATGATCGCGCACGCGATGCACCCAGCCCGACAGGCGAACGGTCGAGCCGACGTCGCTCTTCCTCAACTGGGCACAGGTATGGCTGCGGTAACGGTGCATTGTCATTGGTAAAGTCCGGGGTGCTCTAGTTGCCGGCCGAGGCATCACGGCCCGGCCCTGAAAATTTGCGCGAAAAGCGCATGGGAGGCCGGATTTGTCAAGGCAAGCGGCCCGTGTTGGTATCTTGGTTCCGCTTTCCCAGGCGACCTATGAGCCCAGTGCCGATAGCCGAAGACGCTGGGCAAGGTGCTCGACGACCAATGCAGCGCTGGCGGACGACGTTGCGGCATGATGAAGGCGAATTTCCGCCCCCGGCAGCGGGGGCACATGCCGGCCGGGATGGACATCTCGCAGGCCAGGCGCAAGCATGCTGCCTTTGACCACGGTGACCGCCAGTCCCTGTTCGACAATTGCCTCCGTGGCTGAAAGGCTTGGACTGACATAGGCCAAACGCCATGGCCGGCCTGCCTTGTCGAGCGCCTCAATGGCCCAGGAGCGAAACAGGCAATCGGGGCTCGACAGAGCGACCGGCAACGGATCGAGTTCCTCGACGGCTCGCGTCGCCGCCGCCGCCCAAATCGCCCTTTCGCGGCATATCAGATCCCCCTCGGTTGTGCCTTCCGGGTGCATGGCGATGACGGCGTCGAAGGACGACCCAAGCCGTTTCAGGAGCCGGGCGGTGAGACCGATCTCCATTTCGACCTGCACCAACGGAAATCGCTCGGCGATGCCAGAAAGGAGGCGCGGCAGGATCTTGGTGCCATAATCTTCCATGACCCCGATGCGAACCTGTCCGGCCACCTGCTGACCGGAAACACGCGCAATCGCCTGCTCATTGAGAGCAAGTATGCGGCGGGCATCGATCAGAAAGCCCTCCCCGGCGGCGGTGAGTTCAACGCGGGCTGTCGAGCGCCGGAACAAGATGGTCTCGATGCGCTCCTCAAGACGTTTCACCTGCAAGCTGACGGCCGCCTGCGTTCTATTGAGCTGCTCGGCGGCTCGCGTGAACGAGAGGCGCTCGGCAACGACGACGAAGGCCCGCAGAAGGTCCGGATCGAGATTCGGGATGCTCATAGTGGAATGTTATCAAACTCATTGAGCTTATTCGATTCCTTATGGCCCGCCTGCCCGATATCGCTGGTTCAGAGTTGGCAAGGTCAGGGCCATGGAAATCACAGGAGTGCTCGCCGCGATTCTCTCCAGCGCTTTTGGGGGCACCGCCGTTGGCGCAACGCGATATCTCGCGGGCACGCTCGATCCTCTCGCTATCGGTGCGGTCCGGTTCGGCGGCGGCTTTCTGGTTTTGGCCGCCGTAGCTCTCTGGCGACGAGACAGGTGGCCGCCGAAGAGCGACTGGCTCGGCATTGGTGCATTGGGTCTGCTGTTCTTCGGGCTGTTTCCGGTGCTCTTCAATGGAGCCCTTGTCTACACAACGGCCGCGCGAGGTGCGCTTGCGCTTTCGACACTGCCTCTGCTCACAATGCTTGCCGCGGCAGTTCTGAGGATCGAGCCGCCGACCATCCGCAAGATCGTCGGTGTCCTGATCGCAATGGCAGGGGTGGCCGTAGCGCTCGGCACGAGCCTGACGACTGCTCCCCCAGATGCCTGGCGCGGAGATCTCCTCATGGTCGCGGCCGCTTTCTGCATGGCGCTCTACAACGTCTGGTCGAGACCATTTCTATCCCGCACCGCGCCAATCCCGTTCGTGGCGTTTGGCATGGGCGTGGGCGCGGTCTGCCTATCGGTCCTGGTGGTTTCGAACGGAGGCTTCGCGCGACTTGCCACTCTCAGCGCACCTCAGTGGATCGCGAGCGCATATCTGGCCATAATTTGCGGCGCCTTCATTTTCTTCCTCTGGGCATTCGCGCTCGAGCGCGCGTCGCCGACACTGGTTGCCGTCTCCGTTGCGGTTAATCCGGTGACGGCATCGATCTTCGGTGTCGTCTTCCTGGGCGAACAGGTAAGCGCGAACCTGATTGTCGGGCTGGTGGCAGTCCTCGCAGGAATAGGCATCGCAACGGGAGCAGCCGAGCGGCTCAGCCTGTGGCCCGACGATCGGCAGTCACGTCGCCGGCAGCCTTGAGCACTGACCAAGCAAAACGCGGAAACGAATCCAGGCGAATACAGCGATCATCCCTGTTGGCGCAGGGAATTGCTGCTGGCGTTGGCCAGGGTGATGGTTCAAGAAGGGATCACCGACACGTGATCGCCTCTTCATGTCCTCCATCCGCCCGATGATCCCGCTCCTTCTCGCCGCCGGCATTTTGCTCGGCGGCAATGGGCTGCAGAGCACGCTGATCGCGCTGCGCGGCGCGCAGGAAGGGTTTTCGGCTTCCGACATCGGCCTGATGGGCACCTTCTACTTCGCCGGCTTCCTGCTCGGCTGCCTGGCCATCACCCGCATCATGAAGGCGGTCGGCCATATCAGGGCGTTTTCGGCGCTGGCGGCAATCGCCTCGGTCGGCACCTTGCTTCTGGTGCTGGTCATCGATCCGGTGATGTGGTGCGCGGTGCGCCTTGCCGGCGGCTTCTGTTTCGCCGGGCTGTTCACCATCGTCGAAAGCTGGCTGAATTCCGGCGTCGGCAATCACGACCGGGCACGCGTGCTGGCGATCTACCGGATGGTCGACATCGGTTCGGTGACATCAGCGCAGTTCCTGATCCCGATCTTCGGCGCTGGCGGTTTCGCCATCTTCGCCATCATGTCGATGATGATCACCTTGTCGCTGGTGCCGGTGTCGCTCGGCGACCGCTCCAACCCGGCGCCACCCGAAGAGGTCAAGCTCGACCTGGCGCGCGTCTGGCGGATTTCGCCGCTGGGCTGCTTCGGCTGCATCGCCGTCGGCGTCACCAACAGCGCCTTTCGCACCCTGTCGCCGGTCTATGCCGAGCAGATCGGCATGTCGGTCGCCGATGTCGTCACCTTCGTCAGCGTCGGCATTTTCGGCGGCGCCATCATCCAGTATCCGCTGGGTTACCTCTCCGACCGCTGGGACCGGCGCCGGGTGCTGCTGATGACGACGTGCTGCGCGATGTTCTCGGCGCTGGCGCTGGTGTTCATCGCCGGCAGCAATCCGGCGCTCAACTTCATCTTCATCTTCATCTTCGGCTGTTTCGCCATGCCGCTCTATTCGCTGTCGGCGGCGCATTCCAACGACCGCGCCGACACGGGCGAGTTCGTGCTGATCAACGCGGCGCTGATGCTGTTCTATTCCTTCGGCGCGATTGGCGGCCCGTTTGCCGCCTCGACGGCAATGCAGTATTTCGGACCGGGCGCCCTGTTTGTATTCAGCGCGGTGGTCTATGCGATCTTCATCGCCGTCATCCTTTACCGCATGCAGGCCCGGTCTGGCGTGCCTGCAGGCAGGCGCGGCCGCTTCACCGCGCTCCTGCGCACTTCGACGGTTTTCGCGCGGCTGGCCAGGAGAAACGACGATTCCGATGGTCCGGGAACCTGATGATGGCGGTGCCAAAGCTTGACGAAAGCCCCGGCGGCTGAAATCTAGGAAGACCTTACTCCTGTCAAAAGCGATTTGATGAACGTCATCACCACCCAGAAAGAACTCGAGACCGTTCTCGCCGCTTTCGAAAAGTCGGATTTCGTCACCGTCGACACCGAATTCATTCGGGAAACGACCTTTTGGCCGATCCTGTGCCTGATCCAGATGGCCGCACCCGGCGTGACGGCGCTCATCGATCCCCTGTCGCCCGATATCGACTTGAAGCCGTTCTTCAGGCTGATGGCCAATGAAGCGGTGGTCAAAGTCTTCCACGCCGCGCGGCAGGACATCGAAATCATCGTCCACCTCGGCGATCTGGTTCCGCATCCGGTGTTCGACACGCAAGTGGCGGCGATGGTCTGCGGCTTCGGTGACAGTGTTTCCTACGATCAGCTCGTGCAGCGCATTACCGGCGCGCGGCTCGACAAGTCGTCGCGCTTCACCGACTGGCGCCACCGGCCGCTTTCCGACAAGCAACTCGACTACGCGCTGGCCGACGTCACGCATCTCATCGAGGTCTATCAGCACCTCAGCGCCGAATTGGAGCGGGAAAACCGCGCCCATTGGCTCAACGAGGAGATGGAGGTGCTGACCTCACGCGAAACCTATGATCCGCATCCCGAGGACGCCTGGAAGCGGCTGAAGATGCGGCTGCGCAAACCGCAGGAATTGGCGATCGTGCAGGGCGTTGCGGCGTGGCGTGAGCGCGAGGCGCGCGAACGCGATGTCCCGCGCGGCCGCGTGCTCAAGGACGACGCGATCTACGAGGTGGCGCAGCAGGCGCCGCGCGACACGGCAGCCCTTGGCAAGCTGCGCACGACACCGAAGGGCTGGGAGCGCTCGTCGACGGCGACGGCGCTGCTCGGCGCGGTCAACACCGCACTTGCCTTGCCCAAGGAGCAGATGCCGAAATTGCCAAAGAGTTTCCAGCCGCCCGAGGGCTCGAGCGCCGCGGCGGAACTGTTGAAGGTGCTGCTGCGGATCGTCGCCGAAAAGGAAGGCGTCGCCTCGAAGGTGCTGGCCTCCAGCGACGACATCGACCGTATCGCCGCCGAGGGCGAGGAGGCCGACGTACCGGCCCTGCAGGGTTGGCGGCGCGCGGTGTTCGGCGAGGCCGCGCTCAAGCTGGTGCGCGGCGAGATCGGCATCAAGTTCGACAAGCGCAAGATTGCGGTGTTCGATCTGTAGACGAGCATTCTTTCCTTCTCCCGCAAGCTGGGAGAAGGGAGAACTGTCTGCTCAAACCACGCCGAGCAGGTGCAGCGCGAACCAGATCCATCCCAGCAGGAGAATCACCGCACTGACGAAGAAGGACCGGCTGCGCAGCAGCAGATTGTTGCTGGTCAGGTGAACCCAGGCATGGAAATAGCGCGACGCGACGAAAATCCACATCAGCGCCAAGGTCAGATAGTTGACGCCGTTGGTCAGGTGCAGCGTCAGGCACAGCACATAGAACAGCACCGGCAATTCGAACTGGTTGGTGAGATTGGCGGCAACGGTGACGCTGGAGGCCGGCTCGCTCGAACGCACCTTGAACTGGCCGGGTTTCGCCTCGCCTGACCTGACTGCGCCGTATCTGCGGCGGCCCAGCACGCAGTAGACGATGTAGATCAGCAGCACATGCGCGAGAACGGGCCAGAAGATCGTGGTCTGGTTCATCAAGTGCCCCCTGCCCGGTTGGGCTTCGCGTGCGGCATCAGGCCTGGCGTTTCTGGCCTGCAAGCCAGAAGGCCGCAATGACGATCACCGGTATGGCGAAAAGCGCGAATTTGGTGACGGTGAGCGCCGAGGCGAAAGACAACGAGTCCGGGTTGGCCGACAGGAAATCGGACAGAAGCCGCGCCACCGCAAAGTTCTGAACGTAATGTGCAAGCGTGTAGGGAAGCACCAGGACCAACGCGAAAATCGACTGCAGCTGCGCCGGCAGCATGCGGAAAGCCTTCAATCGCCGGCCGGTGGCCAGGATGAGGCTGACCAGCGTGACCGACAACAGCGCCGGGAACAACAGATCGAAGGTCAGATAATGCCAGACGAGAATGATCTCGCCGCCGCGCCGGCCGAGCGCCGTCAGCCAGGCCATGCCTTCGTCCGGCGTAAACCCTAAAATGCGCATGTCGAGTGACGGCAAGCCGCCGCTCAACTGGCGGAAATAGAAGAATTCCAGCGCCGTCATGGCGATGAAAACCACCCCTGACAGGAAACAGAGCGCGCCTGCGTGGCGCGATAGCCGCAGGATCGTTGCCGTCAGGTTCCGCCCGAGCCCGTACTGGTCAGGCTCCGCCGGGATAGTTCGGGCTTTCGCGGGTAATCGTGACGTCATGGGCGTGGCTTTCACGAAGTCCGGCATTGGATATGCGCACAAAAGTGGCGCGCTCGCGGAAATCGGCAAGATCACGGCCACCAACATAACCCATAGCGGCTTTCAGCCCGCCTGCAAGCTGGTGCAACACTCCGGACACAGGTCCTTTGTAGGGAACCTGCCCCTCGATGCCTTCAGGGACCAGTTTCAGCGTGTCGCGCACCTCGGCCTGGAAGTAGCGATCGGCGGAGCCGCGCGCCATGGCGCCAACCGAGCCCATGCCCCGATAGGCCTTGAAGGAGCGGCCCTGGTGCAGATAGACCTCGCCAGGGCTTTCGTCGGTTCCAGCCAGCAGCGAGCCGATCATGGCGGCACTGGCGCCGGCGGCCAGCGCCTTGGCAAGATCGCCGGAATATTTGATGCCGCCATCGGCGATCACCGAGACGCCGGATTTGTGCGCCGTCTCGACAGCCGACATGATGGCGGAAAGCTGCGGCACGCCGACGCCGGCAACGATGCGGGTGGTGCAGATGGAACCCGGACCGATGCCGACCTTGACGGCGTCCGCCCCGGCGTCGATCAGCGCCTGCGTGCCCGCGGCGGTGGCGACGTTGCCGGCCAGGATGCGGACCGAGTTGGATAGTTTTTTCGCCCGCGTGACAGCGTCGAGCACGCGCTGCGAGTGGCCATGCGCGGTGTCGATCACCAGAAGGTCGACGCCGGCATCGATGAGGCGTTCGGCGCGCTCGAAACCGTCATCGCCAACGCTGGTGGCGGCGGCGGCACGCAAGCGGCCCTGCGAGTCCTTGCTGGCGTGCGGGTTGAGCTGCGACTTCTCGATGTCCTTGACGGTGATCAATCCGACGCAATTGCCCTGCCTGTCGACGACCACCAGCTTTTCGATGCGGTGCTGATGCAGAAGCCGCTTGGCCTCGTCCTGGTCGACGTTCTCCTTGACTGTGATCAGGTTGTCACGGGTCATCAGCTCATGGACCTTCTGCGCCGGATCGGACGCAAAGCGCACGTCGCGATTGGTCAGGATACCGACCAGCCGTCCGATCTTGTGGCCGCCGCTGCCGCCGTTCTCCACCACCGGAATGCCCGAGATCGAATAGCTGCGCATCAGGCCAAGCGCGTCGGCGAGCGTCGCGTCGGGGCCGATGGTGACGGGATTGACCACCATGCCGGATTCGAATTTCTTGACCTGCCGCACCTGCTCGGCCTGTTCGGCCGGCGAGAAATTACGGTGGATGACGCCAATGCCGCCGGCTTGGGCCATGGCGATGGCGAGCCGCGCCTCGGTGACGGTGTCCATCGCCGCAGAGAGGATCGGCACGTTGAGGTCGATGTCACCGGCGATGCGGGTGCGGACATCGGTCTCGCCGGGCATGACCTCGGAATGGCCGGGCTGCAGCAGCACGTCGTCAAAGGTCAGCGCCAATGCGCCGGTAGACGTTTCGATGATTTTTGCCATGGCCAGTCCCTCGATATAAACGCGGTGGGGGAATACAAAAAAGCGCTGGACCGGAATGGACAGCGCCGACTCGTTTCTTCCCTTTCAGGATTGGCGCTGGCTGGTACCACGTCCGAGCGCCGATGAAAAGCCGATGATTTCACGCTCCCGGAAAGGTGACTTTTCGGCGAAGGATGCGACCTGTGGTTGCCGGTCGCACAAAAGTGACAGCAAATTAATGCGACATGCCGGCGAAGGCATGGTAACCGCCCGCCTCAAGGCCGACATGCAACCGGCAACGCAACATTCAAGTCTGGACGCGTTCCTTGAACCGCACCATTCCGCTTATACTGGCGGTCGCCCTTTTCATGGAAAACATGGATTCGACCGTCATCGCGACATCGCTGCCGGCGATCGCCGTCGACATCCACACCAGCCCGATCGCGCTCAAGCTGGCGCTGACCGCCTATCTGGTATCGCTGGCGATCTTCATTCCGATCAGCGGCTGGATGGCAGACCGTTTCGGCGCCAAGAATATCTTTCGCGCCGCGATCGCGGTCTTCATCGTCGGGTCGATCGCTTGCGCCCTCTCCGGTTCGCTGCCGGCTTTCGTGGTGTCGCGCTTCCTGCAAGGCATCGGCGGCGCCATGATGACGCCGGTCGGGCGGCTGGTGCTGGTGCGCGCGACACCGAAAAGCGAACTCGTCGCGGCGATGTCCTGGCTGACCGTTCCGGCGCTGGTCGGACCGTTGGTGGGCCCGCCGGTCGGCGGCTTCATCACCACCTACTTCACCTGGCATTGGATTTTCCTGATCAATGTGCCGATCGGGCTGATCGGCATCTGGCTGGCGACGCGTTTCCTGCCGGAGACCGAACCCGCGCAGACCCCACCACTTGATTTCATCGGCTTCGTGCTGAGCGGGCTGGCGGCATCCGGCGTGGTGTTCGGCCTGTCGGTGGTCAGCTTGCCCTATCTGCCGCCAATCGTCGGTGTCCTCACCGTGGCGGTCGGCCTCGTATCGGGCGCGCTCTATCTGCTGCATGCGCGCCACGCCAAAAACCCGCTGCTGGCGCTCGAATTGTTCCACAACCAGGTGTTCCGCTCCTCGGTGCTTGGTGGCGGGCTGTTCCGCATCGGCATTGGTGCTGTGCAGTTCCTGCTGCCGCTGATGTTCCAGATCGGCTTTGGGCTGACGCCGTTCCAGTCCGGCATGATCACCTTCGTCTCTGCAATCGGCGCCATCGGCATGAAATTCGTCACCGCGCTGATCTTCCGCGTCGCTGGCTTCCGCCGCGTTCTGGTTGTCGGTTCACTGGTCGCCGCGGCCTCGATCGCCATCAACGGCCTGTTCACACCCGACACACCCTATCTCTTGATGCTGGCCATGCTGCTCGTCGGCGGCTTCATCCGCTCGATGTTCTTCACTGGCGTCAATGCGCTCGCCTATGCCGAGGTTTCGGCTGAAGACACCAGCAAGGCGACGCCGATTACCGCGGTCTTCCAGCAGTTGTCGGTCGCGCTCGGCGTGGCGCTGGCCGGCGGAATCCTGGAAGTATCGACGTCAATCCATGGCGGCCCGCTGTCGCTGGACGACTTCCACATTGCCTTCTTCATCGTTGCAGCGGTCTCGGCGGCGGCATCGCTATCCTTCGTCCGGCTGGCGCCCGATGCCGGCAACGCCATCTCCGGTCACGGCCGGCTGACAACACCCAAGACGCTGGAAACGGTGAGCCCGCCCGGCAATTGATGCGGCTGGCTTTACGTTTCGTCGTCCTCCGGCCCCTCGCTATGGCTCCGGGCGCTCGAGTCCTTCGGAACGTCCACTGGACGTTCCGATCCGCCTGGCGGCGGACCGGCCTCTCGCCCTTTAAAATCCTTGGCCAGCAAATAGAGCTCGACCGATTCATCCCGCGACGCCGGCGGCTTGACGTGATGCACGGAGCGGAAGTTCTTCTTGAGCATGGAGAGCAGTTCGTTTTCGGCGCCGCCCTGGAAGGTCTTGGCAAGGAAATGCCCGCCCGGCTTCAGCACCGACAGCGCGAAATCGGCTGCCACCTCGCACAGATGCATGGTGCGGATATGGTCGGTCCGCTTGTGGCCGGTGGTCGGTGCCGCCATGTCGGACAGCACGATATCGGGATCCCCGCCCAACGCCTCGGCCAGCTTTTGCGGCGCCAGCGGATCGAGGAAATCCATCAACAGCACCGGCGCGCCGGGCACGGCGTCCATTTCGAGATAATCGATGCCGATGACATGCGGCTTGTCGGCCGTCGATTTCGTCCGCGCTGCCGCGACCTGGCACCAGCCGCCGGGGGCGGCGCCGAGGTCGATGACCTTCATGCCGGGTTTCAGGAGATGATGCTTGTCGTCGATCTCGATCAGCTTGTAGGCCGCGCGCGAGCGATAGCCGTCAGCCTTGGAGCGCTGGACATAGGGATCGTTGATGTGGCGCTGCAGCCAGCGGCGCGACGATTCCTTCAGCCCGCTCTTCTTCTTGATCCGCGTCTTCAGCACACGAATGCTGGCGGACCCTGGTTTTTCCGGTTTCTTGGTCATTGCTTGATTTCTTGTCTGAGTTTTCTAGCTCGCCGAGTTGTGGCCGTTTTTCGACGTCTGCGCGTTTCGTGAACGGCTTCCCCCACTCCGTCTCGGCTTCGCCGAGCCACCTCTCCCCCCTCCGGAGGGAGAGGAAGGGTGCCGAGGCCGGCGTCCTCGCGCCTTTCCTCTCCCCCGTCGATCGGGGGAGAGGTGTCGAGCGAAGCTTGACGGAGTGGGGGTCGACTGCTCACGCTCTGCCACGGCCATCGTTGCGCCAGACGCCATCATCGGCCATCAGTTCGCTCAAAATACCTTCGCGCAGGCCACGATCGGCGACTCGCAGCCGCTCGGACGGCCACACGGCGCGGATCGCCTCGAGGATAGCACAGCCGGCCAGCACCAGATCGGCGCGATCGGCACCGATGCAAGGGTTGGCGCAGCGCTGCTGGAAATCCCAGCCAACCAGTCTTTCGACCATGCGATCGACGCTGTCGCGGTCCATCCACAGCCCATCGACACGGCGGCGATCGTAGCGCTCGAGCTCAAGGTGAACGCCGGCCAGCGTCGTCACGGTTCCGGACGTGCCCAGCAGATGGAAATTCGGGCTGGCCTTGAGATGGCTCAGCCGGTCGCGACCGTCGAAGCTGGCCAGCCGGCCGGCAACGTCGTCGACCATAGCGGCGAAGATCTCGCGCGTCACCGTGCGGCCGCCAAAGCGCTCGGCCAGCGAGACGACGCCGACCGGCAGCGACGTCCACGACACGATATGATTGGCCAGCCTTGGCGAACGGCGGCCAGCGAGGTCGATGAGCGCGATTTCCGACGAACCACCGCCAATATCGAACAGGACGACGCCTTGGGTGTCGCGCTCGACCAGCGAGCCGCAGCCGGACACCGCCAGCCGCGCCTCGGTCTGGCGGTCGATGATCTCAAGCTTCAGGCCGGCCTCGCGTTCGACACGGTCGATGAACTCGACGCCGTTTTCGGCCGTGCGGCAGGCCTCGGTGGCGATCAGCCGGGCTTTCCTGATTTTGCGGTTGCGCAATTTGTCGCCGCAGATTTTCAGCGCCTCGACCGCGCGGTCCATCGCCGGCTGGCCGAGCCGGCCATTGGCGGTTAGCCCCTCGCCCAGCCGGACGATGCGCGAAAAGGCGTCGATGACGCGGAACTGGCCATGCCGCGTCGGCACGGCGACCAACAGCCGGCAATTGTTGGTGCCGAGGTCAAGCGCCGCAAACACCGGAAGCTCCTGGACCGGCGGCCGACGGGCGCTCTGTTCCGGCCGTGGCACTACAGCGGCGGGCGAGGCCACCGATTCCGACGGTCTGTGGGACTCCGCCGCCGGGACACCGGCTTTGCCCGGCGCCGGCGATCGATTCTCCGTGGGACGTGCCTCGTCGCGCGCAAAAACCTTGCGCCCGCGCCTTCGCTTGCGCCGCTTCTTGGGCTTGCCTTTGTGGGGTGCGTCGCCCGCCTGCCCGTCCGTGGAGCGGAGCTCCGTCGGGCGGCGTTGCTGCCAGCTTGCATTCCCCGGGCCAGCCGACCGCTGGGAAGCGCTGGACACGCCCACCTCCGGCGCGCCGGCGCCGGTGTCGTGGTCTTCCACTGTCGTTCCTTCCGGCGCCGCGCGAACCTATGATGGACGCAGCAGGCGCTTCAGTGTTTTAAGTTGCCGCCAGACTAACAGCGCCGCGCCCGATCACCAAGAGCCGCGTGCCGAATTTTGCCGGCAGGCCGCAAACCGCCGTTCCGGTGCGGCCGCGTAATGAACCCGCACGCCGCAGATGCCGGCGCTACGCCTGCCGGCGTCTCTTTCGGCCGCTCACGCCGGACAAATCTTGCCGGCCACCGCTGCGACAAGGGTTCGCGGTTGAATAGCCGGCTTCGATGAGGCATTTCTGAAATGAGCGGAAGAATCCGGCACAGCCGGCCTCCCACCAGCCACGGAAAAGGAAGCGGACCCGCAACGCATGGCATTCCGGCAATGAATTGGCAGGCAATGAACTGGAGACGCTATTTCTGGCCGGTTGTCGGCATCGCCGCCGTGATCTTCTCGCTGCTGCTGCTCTGGCACGAACTGCGCGGCGTTTCACTCGACGACGTCTGGGACGGTATCACGGCCATTCCGACCCGCGGTTGGGTCCTTGCCGCGCTGTGTTCGGTCATCGCCTATGCCTCGCTTGCCGGCTACGACCACATCGCGCTCCTGCATATCGGCAAGCGCGTGTCGTGGCTGTTCGTCACGCTGTGCTCCTTCACCACCTATGCGCTGTCGCACAACATTGGCGGTTCGGTGTTTTCGGGCGCCGTCATCCGCTATCGCGCCTATGGTACCAGGGGCCTGACCGGACAGGATGTCGGCGTGCTGGTGGCGATCTGCTGGATCACCTTCGTGCTATCGACGATTCTCGCCTCTGGCCTCGTTCTGGTGTTCGAGCCAGAGGTACTCGACCGGTTTTCCGGCATCGCTCATCATGGCCTGTCGGAAGCGGCCGGTATCGCGATGCTGCTGCTCGTCGCCGCCTATGTCTTCGGCAGCTGGCTGCATCTGCGCCCGCTGAAGATCGCCAGCTTTCAGCTCCACTATCCGGCGCTGCCGATCGTCGCCCGGCAGTTGCTGATCGGCCCGATCGAACTGCTGGCCGCCGCCGCGATCATCTTCTTTGCCCTGCCAGCAGCCCACAATCCCGGTTATTTCGTCATTCTCGGCGTCTTCCTCGTCTCCTTCTCGATCGCACAGATCTCGCATGCGCCGGGCGGGCTCGGCGTGTTCGAGGTGGTGTTTCTCGCCGGCCTGTCGGACATGGATCCGGTCGGCGTGCTGGCGGCGCTGCTGGTGTTCCGGCTGTTCTACCTGATCATCCCGCTGATTCTGGGCCTGGGGGTGGTGCTGTTCTTCGAACGCTCGCAGTTCAGCCGGACGGAGCCTTGAGGCGCGGGATTGGACTGGGGGCCGCGCGCCGGCATCTGAAGAGTGGTGTCTGAAATCACCTGACGAAACCTGCCATTGAACCACAGAGCAGGCTTGACTATTTTCCGCTGGCGGCTACAAGGCAGCGCTCACAGCGGCTTGCCCGCTCGGCCCGCACGGTTCATGACCGCGCCTGCTGGGGAATAGGTTAACGGTAGACCCACGGACTCTGACTCCGTTAGTCCTGGTTCGAATCCAGGTTCCCCAGCCAAAATCCCACAAGCAAACCGATGATTTAGCACGCCAATTTGGCATCGTTTTCATCTGCATCGCTATGTCAGTTACGCACAGTACCGGGCTTTTACGGGCGCTACCCGCAGTTGCCCGCAATTGAGCCGGTCGAGATTCCCGGAGCGAAAAAGATCGTTGCCGCCGGCGCGTGCTACTCGCTAAGCTTCATGAAGGTTCCAGCACAATGCCGCGTCATGCTCACTGACAGCCAGTACATTTTCGAAAGCATCAAGGAGGGCTGCTTGACGCTCTCCGATGACGAGTTCGTCATCGACAGGCTGGTGAAGTATTTCGGCAATGGGAGGATCCGATGGCATGTCGAATTCCGTGGGCATCGCGTCGAGCTGACGACAGGCCAGCTCAAGAAGCAGCCGACCTTCCGCAGGAAGATACTCGAACAGGCTGGGGTGCTGCCGCCCCAGCGTGCCGGAACCGACTACAGGCGATGGGCACTCGATCTGAGGAAGAATGCCATCGAGCTTCCGTGGCGGGATAGGCCGGTGGACGTCGGTTTCGCCATCGACAGGCTGACCAGCCATGGCGATGAGCGCTGGACGGTCGAATACCAGGGCAAGGCCATCAAATTCACGACGACCAAACTCCGCAGGCAGGTGAGTTTCCGCAAACGCATGCTGGCCAAGGCCAAGGTGTTGCCGCCTCAGTTGGACCCGGCTGCCTATCGGAAGTGGATGGACTGGCTCATTCAAAACGCCACTGACCCGCAGCCCGGCGATGTCTTGATGACGGAAAAAAGTTGGCTCGACGACCTGCCAGAGCTAGCCGGCTGGCAAAAATGAAGCGCCGCTTAAGGACCAGCTAGCAGTGGTGGCAATATCTAGAACAACAGCCCAAACTTGAATGGAAGACATGGACCGCTTCGACCTCGGCACCTACCGCCGCCCCATCTCCACTCGCTCGGCAGAAACCCAGCGTTGGTTCGATATCGGCCTCAACTGGTGCTACGGCTTCAACCATGAGGAAGGCATCAAGTGTTTTCAGAAGGCGCTGGAGACGGATCCTGAATGTCCGATGGTGCATTGGGGCATCGCCTATGCCGCCGGACCTTTCTACAATCTGACCTGGAAGGAGCATGGCGAGGCCGAGGCCGACAGCGCGGCCAAGCGCTGCTTCGAGCATGTCCAGCTTGCGCGGGCCAATGCGGTTGCCGCCAACGAAATCGAGAAGCGGCTGATCGAGGCGTTGGCCGCCCGCTTCCAGAAGCCGCACCGGGTGAGCCCCGAGGAATTCGAACGGTGGGGTGACGCCTATGCCGCCGCGATGCGGCTTGTGTACAGCGACTTTCCCGACGACCATGATGTGATGGCACTGCTGGTCGAAGCGCTGATGATGCGCACGGTGCGGCGGCTGTGGAACCTCAAGACCGGCGCGCCGGCTCCGAATTCCGATGTCGTCGAGGCGCTCGATGTCTGCGAGCGGTCGATCCGGCTTGCCGATGAAGCCGGCGCGGCACAACATCCGGCGATCGTCCACCTGCACATTCATCTCCTGGAAATGTCCACCATGCCGGAGCGCGGCATGCGCTCGGCGGATCTGCTCGGCGAGATGTGCCCCGATGCCGGACATATGAACCACATGCCGGGGCACATCTATGTGCTGTGCGGCGAGTATGAGAAAGCCAAACGTGCCAGCGAAAAGGCGGTGCGCGCCAACGACCTCTATCTGGCCTATGCGGACGAGCCGACCTACTACTTGCTGGGCTGCTGCCACGATCTGCACCTGATGATGTTTACCTGCATGTTGTCGGGCCAGTACCAGCCTGCACTGTGGGCCGCCGACAGAGTGCGCAGCCTGGTCGCGCGCGACGTGGTCGCCATCCAGGGCCGGCCCAAACTCACGCAGACGGTGGAAGGCTACCATGCGATGAAATCGCATGTGCAAGTGCGCTTCGGCCGCTGGCAGGAGATCATCGACGAACCGGTGACCGACGATCCGGGCCTCTATGTGCTGACGGCGGCCATGCAGCACTACGCCAAGGGTGTGGCGCATGCGACGCTGGGGAATTTCGCTGAAGCCGAGCGCGAGCGCGAAGAATTCCATCGGCATCTGAAAGGCATTGCGCCCGAGCGGCGCTTCCTCAGCAACCCGGCGCAGGCTTCGCTGGCTGTCGGTGTCGCTCTGCTCGACGGCGAGCTGGCGTACCACCAGGGCCGGCATGACGAGGCCTATGGCCATTTGCGGCAGGCGGTCGAGCTTGACGACAATTTGTCCTACACCGAACCGTGGGCCTGGATGCACCCGCCGCGCCATGCGCTGGCGGCGCTGCTTCTCGACCAGAGCCACGCGCAAGAAGCAGAACAGGTCTATCGCGACGACCTGGGCCTGAGCGGCAAGGTGCAGCGCTGCGCCCAACATCCGAACAATGTCTGGGCATTGCACGGGCTGGTGGAATGCCTGAAACGGCGCGGCGAGACTGATGAATTGTCGATACTGCAGACAAGCCTTGCCGCGGCGATGGCCAAGGCGGATGTGCCGATCACCTCGTCCTGCCTGTGCAGGACGAGCGCGCAGCAAGGCTGCTGTCACTGACGCGAAGTCAGCCTGCCGCCACTGTTGCGGCCGATCGGCTCGCCAAACAATTGTCGGCCGATCGTCGTTGGCGGTGGAAATCTCGCCGCCCGGTCGTGTCACCTGCCGATCGGCCAAGGCTCCATGCCGCGTCGTTCCACGCCTTCCTCGATCAGCACCGAGCAGTCTATCTCATCGTGAAGTTGGGCGTTTGGGTCAGACGAAAGCCAGGAAGCATAGGACCTAAGCTGCTTGAGCCTGGCTGTTTTCTCAAGCCGTGCCTGGCGCTCGTCCTCGGCTGGTTGAGCCGGTCTTCTGTTCTTCTGGGCAGGAAATTGCATCCTGGCTCTCCTCGATCACCGAGCCTATGGAGACAGACGCTCAATGGGACCTTGGCCTATTGCCAACACAGGCGCTGACGAGAGTCGCCATCCATCTTGATGATGGCGGACCCTTATCAACAATGCACCCGCGCCACCGCCGGGTGCTCCTGGTCCGGGTTCGCTGCGGCGCATCGGCACTCGGCAACCGGACTCAGATGCAGGGGAATGGAACCAGATCGGCCGTGCGACGTCATAGAAGCAGGTGCTCATACAGGAGTGTGACCTCCATGATCAGGCTCGTTCTTGCCGCGGCCGCCATGCTCGTCATGGCATGCGATGCAACGGCGGCGGCAAAACTGGACGCGGCCACCGTCAACAACGCCCAATTTGACGGCAGCGAAGCGAAAGGCGTCAGTGTGACCGTGCTGAAGGCGCAAATCCTCCTGGATCGTGCACGCTTCTCGCCAGGCCTGATCGACGGCCGCCAAGCAGAGAACTTCACCCGGGCAGTCAGTGCGTTTCAAGCGGCCAACGGATTGCCTGCCGACGGCAAGCTTAGCCGCGAGACATGGGACAAGCTGGTCGCGACCTCCTCGCGCCCCGCGCTTGAGACCTACGAGTTGACGCGCAAGGATGTGCGTGGACCGTTCACCAGGCGAATTCCGGCGCGCATGGAGAGGATGGCCCGCCTGCCCCGGCTCGCCTATCACAATGCCTTGGAAAAGATGGCGGAGCGCTTCCACATCAGCGAGCAGCTGCTTGAACGGCTCAATCCCGGCATCGGCTTCAGGAAGGCGGGGCAAAAGCTGCTGGTGCCAGCTGTCGCCCGAGGTGATCCGCCGCAAGACATTGGGAACGTCGAGGTCGACAAGAGCGCTCGCCAGGTTCGCGTGCTCGACCCTTTCGGCAAAGTGCTTGCGACGTACCCCGCCTCGATCGGGAGCCAGGAGAAGCCCGCGCCGAGTGGCGAGGCAGAGGTCAAACGCGTGGTGCGCCACCCAACCTATCACTACGATCCAGAGTTTGCCTTCAAGGGGGTGAAGACCAAGCGCCCCTTCACGATCGCTGCCGGACCAAACAATCCGGTGGGATCGGTCTGGATCGATTTGTCCATCGATAGTTATGGCATTCACGGGGCGCCGGACCCAGGCAAGATCGGAAAGACCTTCTCGCATGGTTGCATCCGCCTGACCAACTGGGATGCCGAAGACCTCGCCTCCAAAGTGCAAAAAGGCACAAAGGTCGTCTTCAGGGACGAAGCGGCAGGATCGGTCGAACAAGGATCGCAGTAGGTAGGCGCTACCGGCTAACCCGCTTTCGATCGTGGGGCTGGCGTCACCGAAGGCATGGGGCGGCGCCCCCTACCCCAGCCACTTCTCATAGTCGGACACCAGCAGGTGGATCGGGGCAACGTCTTCGTCGATGTTGGAAAAACGGCCGATCGGTTCGCGAAACACATTGTCGGTGAGATCGTCATTGACGGTCGAGACCTCGCCGATCAGCACGTCCTTGCCCTCGGCCCAGAAGGCATGCCAGACGCCGGGCAGCAGCGTAACGCTCTGGCCCGGGTCGAGCTTCAGGAGCCCACCCGCAGGCAGCCTGTGGATGGTTCCGTCGACCGGCACCGAAACCTCCGCCTTGGGATCGATGCCGCCGTCGCGGTCATGCATGAACAGTTCCAGCACCAGCTTGCCGCCGCCACGGTTGATGATGTCCTCGGCCTTGATGTTGTGGCGGTGCATCGGCGACAGCTGGTCCTTGCGCGAGATCATGATCTTTTCGGCATAGAGCATGCCCATGCCCTTCTTCATGTCCTCGTAGCGGCCGTTGCGAACGGTGAACAGGAACAGGCCGAGTTCCCTGAATTTCTCTTGCCCGTAATCGGTGATGTCCCAGCCAAGCCGCGAGGTGAATACGGCCGACGAGTCGACCTGACGCACCTTCGCCTCCTGCGGCGACCAATAGGCGAAGGGCGGCATGATGTAGCCGAACGAGCGGATGAAAGCGTCGGCTTCGCGGATGATGTCGTTGATGGCGGAGCGCTTCATGATCATGATCCCTTCGTATCGATTTGTCTGGCAAATCGCATAGCCGAACGTCGATGCGGTGTCGATCCATCTCGCCGCCTGTCCGGCGTTGCGCTTAGGCGCATGGACCACAAATCCGCTTCGCTGGCCGCGTGACATCACGGATTTTCAGGGCCATAAAACCCGCGGATTCCTCATGGGGTGAAAGATGATGCCGACCGTTCACGATCTCGATACGCCATCCATCCTGATCGACACCACGCGCGCGGAAGCCAACATTGCCCGCGCCCAGGCGCATGCCGACAAGAACGGGCTGAAGCTCAGGCCGCATATCAAGACGCACAAATTGCCCTACTGGGCGAAGAAGCAGGTGGCGGCCGGCGCCGTCGGCATCACCTGCCAGAAGATTGGCGAGGCCGAGGTGATGGCGGATGCCGGGCTGACCGATATTTTTCTTCCCTACAACATCCTTGGGCGCGCCAAGCTGGAGCGGCTTCTGGGGCTGCACGGGCGCGTCACCCTGTCGGTGACAGCGGACAGCATGGAGACGCTCGAAGGGCTGGCAACCACCTTCACCGATGCCGGTCATCGCTTGCAGGTGCTGGTCGAATGCGACACCGGCATGGGCCGCTGCGGCGTGCAGTCGGCTGATGAAGCGGTCGCGCTGGCAAGACAGATCGACAGAGCCGGCGGCCTCGCCTTCGGCGGACTGATGACCTACCCGGCCGCCGGGCGGGCAGCGGAGGCCGAAGCCTGGCTCACCGAGGCCAAGCAGGCACTTGCCGCGTCGGGCCTCGCCTGCGAACGCATCTCCAGCGGCGGCACGCCGGATATGTGGCGCTCCAGCGATACATCTGTTGTCACGGAGTATCGTCCAGGCACCTACATCTATCTCGACCGCTATCAGGTCGCCAAAGGCGTCGGCGGCCTCGACGACTGCGCGCTGACGGTGCTGTCGACGGTGGTCAGCCATCCCACAGCGACGCGCGCTATCCTCGATGCCGGGAGCAAGGCGCTGTCCAGCGATACGCTGGGTCTCGCCGATTTTGGCGAGTTGCTCGGCGTGTCGGGAGCGCGGGTGACGGGCCTGAGCGAGGAGCACGGCACCGTCACGCTTTCGGGCGACGGCAAGCTGCGCATCGGCGAGCGCGTGCGTGTCGTGCCCGACCATTGCTGCGTCGTCACAAACCTGTTCAACGAGGTCAATCTGGTCGACGGCGACACGGTGCTGGAAACGTTGCCCGTGGCGGCGCGGGGAAGGATGGGGTGAGGGTCATCGTCAAGGCCAGCGAACGCCGCAGTATCTTCAGCACGCCGGCGGGACAGCGCCCCCTCTGGCCTGCCGGCCATCTCCCCCTCAAGTGGGGAGATCAGCAGCTTCAGCGCCCCACTCACTGCTCAGAGATAGACGTTGGCGAAAGCGAAAATTACAGTCGACGCGCGTCAGTTGGCGGACCGCTCGGCCTGCCGTGCCGCAACCCTGCGCGTGGCAATCACCCGGCGGCGGCGGATTTCGGTGCGCATCGCCATCAGGTGCAGCGCGAAGAACAGCACGGTGAAGCCGAGCGCCATCACCAGTAGCGGCCATAGCAGGCTGGGATCGATGGTCGAGCCGCCCATGCGGAACACCGAGGCCGGCTGATGCAGCGTGTTCCACCAGTCGACCGAGAATTTGATGATCGGGATGTTGATGAAGCCGACCAGCGTGATGATGGCGGCGGCCCAGGCGGCGCGGCTTGCGTCGTCGAGTGCGCGGGTCAGCGCGATGATGCCGAGATACATCAGGAACAGCACGAAGACCGAGGTCAGACGCGCATCCCAGACCCACCAGGTGCCCCACATCGGCTTACCCCAGATCGAACCGGTGATCAGCGCCAGCGCGGTGAAGACGGCGCCGATGGGGGCTGCGGATTTCAGCGCGACATCTGCCAGCGGGTGCCGCCAGACAAGCGTGCCCAGCGCCGAGACCGCCATCAGCGTGTAGCACATCATGGCCAGCCAGGCGAAAGGCACGTGGATGTACATGATGCGGACGGTTATGCCCTGCTGGAAATCCTCAGGCGCGGCGAAGCTCATATAGAGCCCGACGGCGAGGATGAGTGTGGCGATCGTGGCCAGCCACGGCACGACCTTGTCCGCCAGCCCGACGAAGCGCGTCGGGTTGGCGAGATCCATCCAGCCGGTCAGGCGTGAAGTCGTGTCGCTCATGCGTTTCTACATAAACCGCCGCGGCGTTCGGAGCAATCGAGCGTGGTGTCGCAGACGCAATTGGGGCGGCCGTGCCTGTACTCTCACCTGGACCTATGGTCCGACCTCCCACAAGGGGAGGTCGGAGAAAGAAGCTCAGGCGGCTGCTTCCTGCTGTTGCTGTACGGTGCGGCTGAGGCGGCGGACTTCCTCGTCGTTGAGCAGGCCGCCGGCGCGCAACAGGCTGGCAAAGCGGCCATTGCGCAGCGACAGCTCGGTGAAGCCGCCCATCTCGACCACCCTGCCCTTGTCCATGAACACGACCAGATCGGCGTCGCGAACGGTGGTCAGGCGGTGGGCGATGATGAAGGTGGTGCGGTCGCGGCGCAGTTCGTCGATCGCTTCCTTGACGCGGTCCTCGGTCTCGACGTCGAGCGCGCTGGTCGCCTCGTCGAGCACCAGGATCGGTGCGTCCTTCAACACGGCGCGGGCAATGGCGATGCGCTGACGTTCGCCGCCCGACAGCTGGCCGCCACGTTCGCCAACCACCGTGTCGTAGCCATTGCTCTTGGACAGGATGAAGTCCTGTGCGGCAGCCGCATTGGCGGCGGCATGAATCTCGTCATTGCTTGCATCGGCGCGGCCAACACGGATGTTGTCCTCGATCGAGCGGTTGAGCAGCCCGGCATCCTGGAACACGGTGGCGATCGAATGGCGCACCGACTTGCGGGTCACGGTACGGGTGTCGATGCCGTCGATCAGGATACGGCCATGGGACGGCGAGAAGACACGCTGCAGCAGGTTGATGAGCGTGGTCTTGCCGGCGCCCGTCGGGCCCACAATGGCGACGGTCTGGCCCGCCTGCACCTCGAAGGACACGTCGTCGATGCCTTGGCCGGAATTGGCAAATTCGAAGCCGACATTCTCGAAGCGGACATGGCCGGTAACGTTGGCAAGATCGCGTAGGCCGTCCGGCTCGGCGGCATCAGCCGCGGAGTCCTCGAGATGGTAGAAATCCTCGAGCTTGGCACGGGCCTCGGAAATCTGGTTGGCGAAAGCCGACATCTGGTCGAGGCGAGCGATCAACATCGTGGCAAAACCGGTGAAGGCAATGACGTCGCCGACACCCAACTGACCACGAGTCACAAGATAGGAGCCGATCGACAACACGATCAGCATCGAGATTGCCGATGACAGACGGTGCAAGGCATTGGCCAGCGCCCACCAGTCGAGCACGGGGTTCTGCGCGTCGAGCAGGTTCTTGACGTAGCGGCGCAGCGTATCGGCCTCGTGGCCGAGGCGATTGTAGCTCTGCAGCACCGCAACGTTGCTGACCGAGTCGGTCACATGCGCGAACACCTTGTGGTAGTGACGCTCGACCGCAGCCTGGCCCGCCTTGGTGCGGCGCATGACCATCCGGCCGATGCCGACATAAAGCAGCCCGAGGCCAAGCAGCACCAGCGACATGCGCAGGTCCATGCTGATCGCGGTCGGAACCAGCAGCACGAGGGCGACAGCCGTGGACAGATGCTGGCGCATGAATTCGAGCCAAAGGCTGAACAGGGTTTCGACGGCGCGCAGCATCGTGTGCAGCGCATTGGAGGTGCCGTGCTGATGGTGCCAGGCGAGCGGCATGGTGATCACACGCTCGAAGGACTGGCACAGCACTTCGCTGCGCCGAGCATGGGCGAAGCGGTCAGCGCCGCGCGCCACCATGACGAAAGCAACGATGTTGAAGGCGCCGAGACCGGCCCACATGACCAGCGTGGTGAAGACAGAGCCACGCTCGGAGATGGCGCCGATGACGCGACCGAACATAATCGGCTCGAGAAGCGCTACGATGGCGAGAGCCACGTTGGCCGAACAGATCAACGCAACGCGTTTCCTGTCTGCGGCCAGATAACCGAGAGCTCGCCAGTAGATTTGCAGAAGGGTCACCCCAGTTACTCCGCCACGCTGTTTATTGTGCACTGCATCATTTTATTCGTACCGGTTGATACGTCGCAAAACAATGGCCGTGTACCCCTTCAGTTCCCTTAGAGCGAACAAAAGATGGCGACGTTCCGAAATCTGCCGTGATCACCTAACGGTTTGAGAAGACAGGTAAAATGTCAGGCATGCGGCGAAATCATGGCAGTTGGCACGTGCTGCCACAATTTTAATCAGCAACAATGTCGGGCGGATGACTAAGGCCGAAATCGCCTTTTGCGAAGTATAGAGCGAAACAAAGCTGCAGGGCGCCCTTCCAGGTGAAGGGAGGCCAAACTCTCACTGCTCGTGGCGCCCCTGTCGGATGCCTCAAGCCTTTGATTTCATGCACTCCTCGGTGGCATGTCCTTCAATCGGCAGGCGGCAACGCCAGGCGGGACGGCCTCTCATCCCGCCGTGGCGGCAAAAGTCGCGCCCCGGATCCCAGGCCCGAGCGCATAGTTTTTGAGCAACATTGCATTAAGCCGGGATCCGGATGACCACCTCGGCAACTTCGCCGTCCTTCAGTTCGACTGCCGAAACCTTGGTCTTTGCCCCATTCACCTCCAGCGACACGGCCTTGGCCTTATTGTCGCGGATGACGCGAACCCTGAGTTCCGCTCCCAGCATTTTGAGATTTGCCGAGTAACCGTCCCAGTGGCTCGGCAGCTTCGGCTTGAACTGGACACGCTTGCCACGCCGTTCGATGCCCAGAATGCCTTCGACCGCAGCCCTGTAGAGCCAGCCGGCAGAGCCGGTGTACCAGGTCCAACCGCCACGGCCGCCCTTGCCGTTGCCTGCATTGTCGTCGCCGGCATAGATATCGGCCGCCACGACATAGGGCTCGACACGATAGTGCTCGGCCGTGGCCTCGTCGGTCGCATGGTTGACGGGGTTCAGCATCGAGAAACAGCGATAGGCCTCGTCGACCTGTCCCATCTCGGCAAGCGCGATGACGAACCATGTGGCGGCGTGGGTGTACTGGCCGCCATTCTCGCGCACGCCGGGCGGATAGCTCTTGATGTAACCCGGGTCCTTTTCCGTCCTTGCGAAGGGCGGCGTGAACAGCTTGACGATCTTCAGCTTGTCGTCGACGAGCAGCTTCGTTGCTTGCTCCATCGCGGTCGTCGACCGTGCCGGATCGCCCTCTCCCGAAAGCACGCTCCAGGACTGGGCGATCGAGTCGATCTTGCACTCCTGCGAGTTGCGAGACCCCAAAGGGGTGCCGTCGTCGAAACTGCCGCGCCGGTACCATTCGCCGTCCCATGCGGTGCTCTCAAGCGCCCGCTTCAGAACATCGGCATGCTTTGCCCAGGCCTGTGCTCGCTTGGCGTCGCCCTCGGCCTTGGCGACGGGGGCGAAGTCGCCCAGCGTCTTCAGCAGGAACCAGCCGAGCCAGACGCTCTCGCCCTTGCCCTGCTCGCCAACGCGGTTCATGCCGTCGTTCCAGTCGCCGCCGAGGATCAGCGGCAGGCCCGCGGGGCTGCTGCGCTTGATGGCGAGATCGAGCGCACGCGCGCAATGGTCGTAGAGCGACGCTGTCTTCTTCGAGATTTCCGGGGTGAAGAAGGCATCGTGCTCGCCCTCGCCCAGCGGCTGTCCATCGATGAAGGCCAATTGCTCCTTCAGGATGGTGGCATCGCCGGTGACCAGCAAATAGCGCGCCGTGGCGTGGGCAAGCCAGACCACGTCGTCGGAGATCAACGTACGCACGCCAGCACCCGTGCGCGGCAGCCACCAGTGCTGCACGTCGCCTTCGGGGAACTGCCGCCGCGCCGCGTTGAGGATTTGGTCGCGCGCCAGTTGCGGGTCATGCGCCAGCAGCGCCAGCGTATCCTGCAACTGGTCGCGGAAGCCGAAGGCACCGCTGGCCTGATAGAAGGCGGAGCGGGCACGGATGCGGCAGGCCAGGCTCTGATAGGGCAGCCAGTGATTGACCATGGCGTCGAGCGCCTTGTCAGGCGTCTCGACCTGGATGGTGTCGAGAAAGCCGCGCCATTCGCGCTCATTGTCGGCCAGCCGCTGGTCGAAATCCTTGACCCGGTGCTCTTGCACCAGCGCGCTAGCCTCCTCGGCGGACTCGGCGTCGCCGAGCAGCCAGAGCAGCGTCACGTCGCCGCCAGCCGGAATCTCGACATCGCGGGCAATCGCCGCGCACGGATCGTCACCAGCCTCGACACGGCCAGACAGCGCCGCACCACTCAGCACCGCCTGGGGTAGCTCGCTGGAACCATGCCGGCCCAGGAACTCCGATCGGTCTGTTGTCACCGAATGGACGCCACCGTCGGCCGCGAGGAAAGCAACGCGCTCGCCGAAATCCAGCCCGTAGGGGTTTTGTGCCAGCAGCGCGCCGCTGGCGGCATCCCGCGACGGGACGATGGTTGCCGCCGTGCGCGACCGGTGCCCGCCGAGCACCCATTCGGCATAGGCATAGACACGCAGCCGCGCCGGCACCGAGCCGGAATTCTGGATGCGCAGCCGTGAGATCTTCAGCGGATCGACCGGATCGACGACATGGGTGAGATCCATCGACAATGGTCCGCGCTTCGAGCGGAAGGTCGAGAAACCCTGGCCATGCCAGGCCTCGTAGGTCATCGAGGGATCGCGCACCATGGCGGCGAGCGGCGAGAATGCCTTGCCGCTCGCCTGATCGTAGATATAGAAGCCCTCGCCCGGCCGGTTCGAGACCGGATCATTCGACCACGGCGTCAACTGGTAGTCGCGGCTGTTTCGGCTCCAGGTGAAGGCGGCGCCCTCGGCCGAGGTATGGAAGCCGAACGAGGCGTTGGAGACGACGTTGATCCACGGCTGCGGCGTCGTGCGCCGGCCGGCCAGGCGCACGACATAGTGCCGCCCGTCGCCGTCGAAACCGCCAAAGCCGTTCCACTGGCTGAGCCCGCTGCCATCGGCGCTGACATTTGCCACCGCCTGCGAGGCAGGAGCATGCGTCGTGGGTGTCGGCGACGGCAATTCACGCGGAATCGGCAATGCTGCCAGAGCGTCCCGCGCCTGCAGAGCCGCCGCCTCGGCGCGCTCGATCTGGTCGAAGATGGTGCCATTGCGCGTGTGCAGGACCACCCGGGCGACAGCGAGCAGCGTCTTGTAGGTGGTCTCGTCCATGAGGTCGCGGCGCACCGCGAAAATGTGCTGGCGCGGTCCGAGCTCCTTGCCGCGCAGGCGGCTGTTTTCGCACAGCGTCTCGACCGCCCGTTGCAGGTCCTGGACATAGGAGGACGCCTGCTCGTTGACGACGACGAAGTCGATCATCATGCCGCGGGTGCGCATATATTCCTGGAAACGCAGCGCCTGGGCAACGATTTCGAGATCGGCGACATCGCCGATCCTGACCAGGAAGATCGGGAAATCGCCGGAAATGCTTGTCGGCCACAGGCTCGACTGCTTGCCCAGCCCCGTGGCGATGGATTCAGCGGGAAGACGCAGGAACGGATCCGGATAGATCAGGTAGCGCGCCAGCTTCTGCACATTGGCGGCATCGGTCAGGCTGAGGCCCATATGGCGGGTCTGCACCTGGCTGCGCGTCCAGGCAAGCATGGCCTGGCGGGCAAAGCTCTCCGGATGGTCGAGGCGGGCGATGGCTTCGTCCAGCTCGGTGCGGCCAGCGCCGACGACGGTCCAGAAGGTCAGCGATATCTTCTTGTTGGCCGGCACGCGCACCTGGCGGCGGAGCGACGCGACGGGATCGAGCGTAAAGCCTGAATGGCCGCCCAGCCTGGCGCCCGGGTCGAAAGCGGCTGCGTCGACGATGGTACGGCCACGGCCGATGAAGGCGCGCCTGTCGGTCTCGGCCTCGGCATCGCGCGCCGATCCGGACGGATCGGTGACGAAATGCACCATGGCGATATCGGGCTCGCTGGTCTCGCGCTTGCGCCGCGTGGCGAAGATCGCCGCGTTGTTCGCAGAGATTTCGGTTTCCACGAACATCTTCGAGAAGGCCGGATGCGCGTTGTCGGACGCCTCCAGGCCGAGCACCAGTTCGGCAAAGGAGGTCACTTCGATGTGACGGTCGGACGGACCGTCATTGTAGAGCGTGACCCGACGGCCCTCGCCATTGCCTTCCGAGATGACGATGCATTCGACCTCGGAGCGCAACGTGCCCACCGATTTGACGAAGCTCGCCTTGTCGTCGGAGAACAAGGTCTGCGCCTTTTCCTCGGCGGCGCGCTTCGGTTCGGCTGTAGCCGACCACCAGTCACCTGAGCCTGCGTCACGCAGGAAGATGTAGGAGCCGAGCCGGTCCTCGGTCGGATCCGGTTGCCAGCGTGTGACGGAGAGATCGCCCCAGCGGCTGTAGCCCGAGCCGGTCGCGGTGACCATCACCGAATAGCGGCCGTTCGACATGACGTTGGTCGACCGCAGCGACTGCAGCGGATTGAGCACGATGCGGGTGTCGGGGCTGTCGACTTCGGTCTCGTCCTTGGAGCGTTCGTCGGCCTCGGTCCTGACGGTCGCGGTCGGGATGTCGCGCGGCGCCCTCTCCTGCAGCAAGAGTTCGGCCGATTCGATGACCGGGTCGCTGTGAAAGCGGTCGCGCATGCGACCTTCGAAGATGGCGTCGGCAACCGCCGCGATCGACATGCCCGAATGGTGGGCCATGTAGTTCTGGACGACGACGTGATCCGTGCCTTCCGGCACGCGCTGCGGCGTGAAGTCGACGGCATCGTAGTAACCGTGGCGGCCGAGCGCCCCGATCTCCCGCAATCGGGCGAGATTCAGCACGGCTTCACGCGGGTTGAACTGGGCCGCGAGTATGGTGGCGTAAGGCGCGATCACCGTGTTCTGGCCAAGGCCGCGCTTCAGCCCGAGACCTGGAACGCCGAAATTTGTGTATTGGTAGGTCAGTTCGCGGTCGCGCGCATTGTAGGCGGCCTCCGAAATGCCCCACGGCACGTTCTTCTGGCGGCCGTACTGGATCTGGCGCTTGATGATCAGCTTGCTGGTCTGGTTGAGGATCGAGCCCTGCGGCTCCTTCATCACCAGCGGCGGCATCAGGTATTCGAACATCGAGCCGGACCAGGACATCAGGGCGCCCTGGAAACCGATTTCGACGATCGGCCGGCCAAGCCGGAACCAGTGCTCCGTCGGCAGGTCGCCCTTGGCGATGGCGAACAGGCTGGTCAGCCGCGCCTCGGAGGCCAGAAGGTCGTAGCAGCTTTCGTCGAGCTGATGTTCCTCGACCCGGTAGCCGATCGACAACAGCTTGCGCTCCGGTCGCATCAGGAAGGAGAAATCCATCTCGAAGGCGTAGCGGCGCGTGCGCTCGCGCAAGGTGAGCAGCTTGGCACGCAGCGCCTCGACGGCATTGTCGTCGCTGTGCGCGTCATGGACGTGCGCTTCGCAGGTGGCTTCCAGCCTTGCCGCCCAGTCGACAATGACGTCGCTCTGGGGCGACACGGCCTCGGTATGGATGGCGGTGGCCAATTTGCGGATCTCGCCGGCCAGCACAGCCAGGTTGATGGTGCGGATCGACGCCATTTCGGGCTGCGCCTTGATGGTGTCGACAGCGCGCCGCATGCCGTCGAGACGGTCCGCGAGACGCTGGCGCAGCGGGCGCAACTGACGGCGGTCGTCGGGCAAATCATCGAGGCTTTCGCTGAGGATGGTGACCGTGTCGAGAATGCCTTCGAAATCGCCCTGGAGATGGACGGAGGGCGCTTCGGCCCATTCGGCGCAGGCCGCCGCCACCGCCACCAGATGGCCAGCGAGATTGCCGCTGTCGACAGCCGAGATGTAAAGCGGATAGAGCGGCTTCAGTGTCGTCGTGTCGTACCAGTTGAAGAGGTGACCGCGCTCACGCGGCATGCCCTCGATCGTCGCCATGGTGGCGTCGATGCGGGTGATGGCGTCGGACAGGCTGATCCAGCCGAAGTCGCGGGCGGAGACGACGGACAGCAGGTAGACGCCGATATTGGTCGGCGAGGTGCGTGGCGCCACCACCGGCGCCGGGCTTTCCTGGAAATTATCGGGCGGCAGATGGTGGTGTTCTGCCGTCACGAAGCTTTCGAAATAGTGCCACGTGCGCCGCGCCACCGTGCGCAGCGTGTGGATGTCGGCCTGCGATATGCGCAGCCGATCCTCGGTTTCAGCCGAACGGCTGATCCAGCTGGCGATGGCCGGCGAGCCAATCCAGAACAGGGCGAAGAAGAAGGCGACGAAGGCGCCGGTCGAATCGGCCAGCACCGGAATGGCAAGGCCGACGAAGCCGATGATCACGGCGCCATACATCATGCCGTAATAGGAACCGACATCGTTGTCGCCCGCCTTGTGCGCCTGCGAGGCGGTGCGCCATTCCAAAAGGTTCTGGCGGCTGACGAAGAGCCGGTAGATCGTGCGCACGATGGCATCGCCCATCATCCAGGCGTTGTGCGCCATCAGCACGATCTTCAGCGCCACCATGGCGGTGCCGAAGGCGACGTCGCGTGCCAGGGCCGAGAAATGACCGCGCGGCGTCTGGTCGCCGCTCTTGGGCAGGATGGCGTTGACGATGTCGAATGTCGGCGCCATGAACAGGCTGAGGATCAGCAGGGCCTGCCATTGCGCGGCCTGCGTGAAGGGCAGCAGCGTCCAGCCGGCGATCGCCGCCATCACCCAGAAGATCGGCGTCAATGAGCGGCGCAGATTGTCGATCATCTTCCAGCGCGACAGCGCCGGCACGCCGGAGCGCGGATCGAGCATGAAGCCGAGCAGCTGCCAGTCGCCGCGCGCCCAGCGATGGTGGCGCGAGGCGTCGACCGAGTATCGGGTCGGATAGTCCTCGACCAGTTCGACGTCGGTGACCAGCGCCGCGCGCGCCAGCGCGCCTTCCAGCAGATCGTGGCTGAGGATGGTGTTTTCCTCGATGCGGCCCTGCAGCGCGGCCTCGAAGGCGTCGACATGATAGAGGCCCTTGCCGGTGAAGGACCCGTCGCCGAAGACGTCCTGATAGAGATCGGACACGGCAAAGACATAAGGGTCGAGGCCGCGATTGGCCGAAAACACCCGCTGGAAGAACGACGCATCGTCGCCCGATGTCAGCGACGCGGTGATGCGCGGCTGCAGGATCGCGTAGCCGGCGGTGACGACGCGCTTGCTGGCATCGAAATGCGGCCGGTTGAGCGGGTGGCAGAGCTTGCCTACGAGGGTGGCGACTGCGTCACGGGTGGTGCGCGTGTCGGCATCGAGCGTCATCACATGGACGACGTTCTCCGGCAGCGGCACGTCGAGCGGCAGGAACGTGGTGTCGCTGTCGCCGCGCAGCAGAAGATCGAGCTCGTGCAGCTTGCCGCGCTTGCGCTCCCAGCCCATCCAGGCCCCTTGCGCCGCGTTGAAGAGCCGGCGCCGGTGCAGGATGTAGAAACGCGGCGCGCCTTCGGAGGGATAGCGGGCGTTGAGACGGGCGATTTCGGTACGGGCGAATTCGAGGATTTCGGTGTCCGCCGCATCGATCTCGGTCTTCGAGTCTGGCCAGTCCGACAGCAGCGCGAAATGGATTTCATCGGCCGTGTTGGCGAGATGATGCACCTCGATGTTGCGGATGTTTTCCTCGACATCGTCGCGCGAGCCGATCAGCGACGGCACCACCACCAACGTGCGCGCCTCGGGCGGCACGCCGTGTCGGTAATCGTAGCCGACGAGGCGCGTCGGTTTCAGGAACAGCGATACGACCGTGTTGAAGAAGGCGAGCGCGCCCTCGCTGGCCGGCACGGCAAAAAGCGCCAGCATGAGGACGATCGAGGGCACCGACAGGCCAAGATTGGCAAGCGCGTTGCCGGACAGAACGAGAAGCAGCGCCGTCAGCGCAAACACGGGCACGACGATGCCGAGCCAGCCGGTCTTGCGGAAGGCACGCTTGACTGTCTGGCTGATGGTGGGCCGATAGCCGATCGCCTTCTCCAGCTCCAGCCGGCGTGGGCCGACGAGAAAGAAGCCGACATCGGTGTGGGCGGACCCGGTTAAAACGACGTCGCCATCGCCATCACTAGCAGCGTGGCCGGCCAGCTCGATGGCCTTCTCGGCAACGCGATATTCCGAAAGGTTCGAGCGGCGCGCCAATTCCTCGATCGCGGTCCGGTACTGATCGCGCGAAAAAAAGTCGAGCGCGGCGAAATCGGTGCGCTCGCGCAGCACGGTGTCGATGCGGCTGACGCCTTCGAACCACACCGTCCAGTCGACGTCGTTGATGAGGCGCAGGCCGCGGATGATGTTGCCCGTTGTCACATTGCCGCTGGACAGCGTGTGATGTTCGGAAATGATGATTTCCTCGGCATCGGAGCCGGTCTTTTCAAGCTCGCCTTCCAGCCATTCCAGAGCCTTGCCGGCATTCTGCGATCCATCGCGCAACCGATAGAGCAGCTGGGTGGCGAAGGTGGTGTCCTGCGCGTGGGCGCTGAAGTTGGACAGGATCGACTGCCGGTCGGCGCTGTCGTCGGTGGCCAGGACCTTGTCGGCCACATCGTTGGCGATCTGGCGCATCTGGCGGGTGCGATTGACCCTGACGGCCAGCCGGCGGAGATTTTCGATCAGGACGAAGCGCAACAGCGAAGGCAGCGCCCAGAGTTCGCCGATCTTCAGCGGCTCGACCGACTGGAAACCCTGGACGATGGACTTGAACATCGTCGCCGAAACGGAACTGTCCGAATGCGCCACATAGGTCCAGGCCAGCGCCAGCGCGCGCGGCACAGTGCCGTTGTCAGGCAGTTTCAGCGTCGGCAACTGACGATAGAACCGGCGCGGCAGGTCGCGCTTGACCTGGAAAATGGTCTCTTCGACCAGGTAATTGTTGTCGAGCAGCCATTGTGCCGCCGGCGTGATCGTCTCGCCCCTCGCCTGCGCAGCATTGGTCGACCGGTAAACTTCCAAAATCTTCTTGGCGCTGTCCCGGATACGGGCCTGAAAATCAAAGGGCGTCAGGCCGAACAGGTCCGTGAGGTCGCCTTTTGCCAGGCTTTCGCCAAGCAGCCGAAGGCGCTCTTCGGGCAGGTAATTGGAACGGATCGGCTCTTCGGTAATGGCCGGGAAGCTTGCGCTTGTCTTCTCGATTTGGGCAGGATTCGTCTGAATATTCATTGAAAATTCCGTAAGCGGGCACTGAGCGGCGTCACCGCCACGGCAATGGCCCTAAAACCGGTTCAAATGCAATTGGTTGCATAAACCCCACTTGCCGAAAGTTTGTTTCCGCACCGCGACAGGGCGTCATCTCTCAGCAAGACTCAAAGACAAGCACCCTACTTCCCACCAAGCCAGATCGGCGGAGAGGATTCAGGCTTTTTCGTGATGCCGCCAGCAGCTTACGCTATATTTCGCCGGTACCGCGATCATGTTTGGAAACAAGCGTTAATCGTTGCCGGCGACGGCGCAGATCCGGATCACGAACAGCGTTGCCTCATGGGCGGGCTGGACAAGCAGGCCGGTGCTGACCGGACCGGACCGCAGCGTATCGAGCGGTCCGAGGCGAACCGGTTCAGCGGCGGGCACGCTGACGTCGCCGTTCAAGCACAGGATGAGCGTTGTGCCGGCTTCAGTCCGGATTTCCACGGGGGCCGAAATCACCAGGCGTTCGACCGAATGCGTCATCCGGCTTCGGCGGGTCATGACATTGAGATCGGTGATCGGTCCGCCGATCAGCGCGGCCGAGGTCCGCACGTCGGCAGGGAAAGAAAACAGGGCAGTCGTCCTGTTTATGGATGTCGGCGGGTGGCCGGCAATATCGAGGACGATGCCCTCGCCTTCGAGCACGGCAAGGGTGCGATCGATCCCGGCAAATTGCGAGAAAGGAGCGCTCAATTCGACGCGCGCCATCGAGACGCGCCAGTCGAAATCGTCGAGCCCGGCACCCCCAGGCGAGACGGCGATCTCCGTCGTCACCCCGCCGCCGTTCTTCCACGGCATCGACCGGTATTCGGCTGCCCGCAGAACACGCATCGGCTCAACCAATCAGCCGAGAATGCCGGGCAAATTGAGCTGGTGCTCCTTGGCGCATTCGACGGCGATCTCGTAGCCGGCATCGGCGTGGCGCATGACACCGGTCGCCGGGTCGTTCCACAACACCCGCTCCAGGCGCCTGGCGGCTTCGCGCGTGCCGTCGGCGACGATCACCATGCCGGCGTGCTGCGAGAAACCCATGCCGACGCCGCCGCCATGGTGCAGCGACACCCAGGTGGCGCCGGACGCCGTGTTGAGCAATGCGTTGAGCAGCGGCCAGTCGGATACCGCGTCCGAGCCGTCCTTCATCGATTCCGTTTCGCGGTTCGGCGAAGCGACCGAGCCGGAATCGAGGTGATCGCGACCGATGACGACAGGCGCCTTCAACTCGCCCCTGGCCACCATCTCGTTGAAGGCGAGCCCGAGCCGATGCCGGTCGCCGAGGCCAACCCAGCAGATGCGCGCTGGCAGACCCTGGAAGGCAATGCGCTCACGCGCCATGTCGAGCCAGTTGTGCAGATGGGTGTTGCCGGGCGTCAGTTCGCGCACCTTGGCGTCGGTCTTGTAGATATCCTCCGGATCGCCCGACAGGGCCGCCCATCGAAAGGGGCCGATGCCGCGGCAGAACAGCGGACGGATATAGGCCGGCACGAAACCTGGGAAGGCGAAAGCGTTCTCGAACCCCTCCTCCTTGGCCACCTGGCGGATGTTGTTGCCATAGTCGAGCGTCGGCACGCCGGCGTTCCAGAACGCCACCATCGCCTCGACATGTTCGCGCATGGAGGCGCGGGCTGCCTTCTCGACTTCCTTGGGGTCGCTGACGCGCTTCTCGCGCCACTCGGCCATCGTCCAGCCCTTCGGCAGGTAGCCGTTGATGGGATCATGCGCCGAGGTCTGGTCGGTGACCATATCGGGGCGAATGCCACGCCTGAACATCTCCGGCACGATGTCGGCCGTATTGCCAAGCAGGCCGACCGACTTCGCCTCGCCGGCCTTGGTCCAGCGTTCGATCTTTTCCAGCGCCTCGTCGAGCGTGTGAGCGCGCTCGTCGACGTAGCGGGTGCGCAGGCGGAAATCGATCGAGTCCGGATTGCATTCGATCGCCAGGCAGCAGGCGCCGGCCATGACGGCGGCGAGCGGCTGGGCGCCACCCATGCCGCCGAGACCGCCGGTCAGGATCCATTTTCCCCGGAGATTGCCGCCATAGTGCTGGCGGCCGGCCTCGACGAAGGTCTCGTAGGTGCCCTGCACGATGCCTTGCGTGCCGATGTAGATCCACGAGCCGGCCGTCATCTGGCCGTACATCATCAGGCCCTTCTTATCGAGCTCGTTGAACTTTTCCCAATTCGCCCAGTGCGGCACCAAATTGGAGTTGGCGATCAGCACGCGTGGGGCGTCGGGATGGGTGCGGAACACGCCGACCGGCTTGCCGGACTGGACCAGCAAAGTCTCGTCATCGGCCAGCGTCCTCAAGGAGGCGACGATGCGGTCAAAGTCGTTCCAGGTGCGCGCCGCCCGGCCGATGCCGCCATAGACGACCAGCTCGTTGGGATTTTCTGCAACATCCGGGTCGAGATTGTTCATCAGCATGCGCAGCGGCGCTTCCGTCAGCCAGGAGCGCGCGCTGATTTCGGTGCCGCGCGGGCTGCGGACTTCGCGGATGTTGTGGCGAGGATTGTTCATGGCGTCACTCCATAAAGGACCTGATGTCAGACGCGCGCCCAGGATGTCGCGGTCTCGAGGATTTTCCGCAGGGTGGCGCGGATCGGTGCTGCGAACTCTGCATCGTAAGGCACCGGCCAGTTGTCCGGCGTGCCCTTGCCATCGGGCTCGCGCATATAGCCGCGGTTGGAGAGTTCCATCTGCAGCGCATGCACACCTTGCTGCGGCTGGCCAAAATGGCGTGTGATCCAGCCGCCTTTGAAGCGGCCGTTGATGACAGAGGTTTCACCGGTTTCGGCCATGATCTGGCCGACCATCGCCTGCAGCGTCGGATCGGCGCTCCTGCCGTCATTGGTGCCGAGGTTGAAAACCGGCAGCGTGCCTTCAAACAGGCGCGGCAGCACTGAACGGATCGAGTGGCAGTCATAGAGGACGATCTTTTCGTGCAGGCCGCGCAACCGGTCGATTTCGGACTGCAGGGCGGCATGGTAGGGCACGAAGAATTTCTCGCGACGCTCGTCGATCTCCGACGGCCCCGGTTCTTCGCCCTCGCGATAGAGCGGATCGCCATCGAAAGTCTCGGTCGGGCAAAGGCCGGTCGTCGCCTGGCCGGGGTAAAGCGAGGCGCCGGAGGGATCGCGGTTGACGTCGATGACGGTGCGCGAGATCGCGGTGTGCACCACCGTCGCCCCGAGGCCGGCGGCAAAGTCATAGAGATTGTCGATCCACCAATCGCAATCGCGGCGGCCGAGCCAGGGCGAGACCAGCCGATTCTCAAGGCCGGCCAGGTCGATGCCGGTGTGCGGTAGCGACACCAGCAACGGGGCTGTGCCGGGCGTGACCGTCAGCCAGGGCGCGCTTGCCATCACATCGCTCCGGAAATCGACGGCAGAGCCACGCCGCCGGCGGCCTCGATGGCCGCACCGCTGCGCACCATGGCGATGGCTTTTTCCATATCGGGGTGGAAATGGCGGTCATTGTCGAGATGTGGCACTTCGGCCCGGACCAGCTTGCGCACTGCCTCAAGGGCATCGCTCGACGCCAGCGGCGCATGGAAGTCGCAGCCTTGCGCGGCGGCCAGCAATTCGATGCCAACCACCGCCGTTGCATTCTCGACCATGCCGATCAGCCGGCGCGCACCGTGCGCGGCCATCGAAACATGGTCTTCCTGGTTGGCCGATGTGGGAATCGAATCGACGCTGGCCGGATAGGCTTTCTGCTTGTTTTCCGAGACGAGAGCCGCCGCCGTCACCTGCGGGATCATGAAGCCGGAGTTCAGACCGGGCTTCGGCGTCAGGAAGGCCGGCATGCCCGAAAGTGCCGGATCGACAAGCATGGCAATGCGGCGTTCCGACAGCGAGCCGATCTCGCAGACCGCGAGCGCGATCATGTCGGCGGCGAAGGCCACCGGTTCGGCGTGAAAATTGCCGCCGGAAAGCGCGGTGTCATCCTCGGCGAAGATCAGCGGATTGTCGGTGACGCCATTGGCTTCGGTGCCCAGCGTGTCGGCCGCCTGGCGCAGCACGGTGAGTGCGGCGCCCATGACCTGCGGCTGGCAGCGCAGGCAATAGGGATCCTGCACGCGTTCGTCGCCAACCCGATGCGATTCACGGATGGCGCTGCCGGCCATCAGATTGCGCAGGGCGTCGGCCGTCTCGATCTGGCCGGGATGCTTTCTCAGCACATGGATGCGCGGATCGAAGGGGGCGTCAGAACCTTTTGCCGCGTCGGTCGATAGGGCACCAGCGACCAGCGCCGATTGATAGAGCACTTCGGCCTCGAACAAGGCGGCCAGCGCATAGGCGGTCGAAAACTGGGTGCCGTTGAGCAGCGCCAGGCCTTCCTTGGCGCCCAGTGTCACCGGCTCCAGTCCATGTGAGACGAAGGCGACCTTGGCCGGGAAACGGCCATGCGGGGTAAAACATTCGCCGACGCCGATCATCACCGCGGTCATGTGCGACAGCGGGGCAAGGTCCCCGGAGGCGCCGACCGAACCCTGCGCCGGCACCACCGGGATGACGTCGTTGGCCAGCATTGCTTCCAGCAATTCGATGGTTTGCGGCCTCACGCCGGACGCGCCCTGCGCCAGGCTGGCGAGCTTCAGCGCCATCATCAGCCTGCAGACAGCAACCGGCATCGGCTCGCCGACGCCGGCGGCGTGCGACAGAACGATGTTGCGCTGCAAGGTCTCGAGATCCTCGGCCGGGATGCGGACGCTGGCCAGTTTGCCGAAACCGGTGTTGATGCCATAGACCGGTTCGCCCTTGGCGACGATCCTGGCGACGGCCTCGGCGCTCGCCTTGATCTTTGGCCGGCAGGCGTTGTCCAGCTTGGGCACGGCGCCACGATAGATGGCGCGCCAGTCCGCCAGCGTCGCATTGCCGGGCTTCAGGGTCAGTTCGGTCATTGTCCTCTCCAAATGCGGGCATGCAGCGGGTTGAAGCCCATGCGGTAGACGAGTTCGGCGGGGCGCTCGATGTCCCAGATCGCCAGGTCGGCGGACTTTCCGACCTCAAGCGTGCCGGTTTCTTCCAGCAAACCAAGCGCGCGGGCCGCCTCGCGGGTGACGCCGGCAAGACATTCATCGACGGTCAGGCCGAACAGGGTCGCGGCCATGTTCATGGTCAGGAGCAGCGAGGTCAGCGGCGAGGTGCCGGGGTTGTTATCGGTGGCGACAGCCATCTTGACGCCGTGCTGGCGAAACAGGCCGATCGGCGGCTTCTTGGTTTCGCGAATGAAATAATAGGCGCCGGGCAGGATCGTCGCAACGGTTCCGGCCTTGGCCATCGCCGCCGCACCTGCCTCATCGGTGTATTCGAGATGATCGGCCGACAGCGCACCATAGCGGGCGGCGAGTTCGGCGCCATGCAGGTTGGACAGTTGGTCGGCATGGAGCTTGACCGGCAGGCCGGCCGCCTTGGCCGCATCGAAGACGCCCGCCATCTGTTCCGGCGAAAAGGCGATGCCCTCGCAAAAACCGTCGACGGCATCGGCCAGTCCCTCGGCGGCAACCGACGGAAGAATCTCATTGGCGACCAGATCGATAAAAGCGTCCTTGTCGCCCTTGGCTTCCGGCGGCAGCGCGTGAGCGCCGAGGAAGGTCGTGCGGATCGTCACCGGCCGTTGCTCGCCCAGTTGGCGGGCGGCACGCAGCGACTTCTTCTCGTTTTCGAGGTCGAGGCCATAGCCGGACTTGATCTCGACGGTGGTCACGCCTTCGGCGATCAGCGCATCGAGGCGCGGCAGCGATTGAGTGACCAGTTCGTCTTCGCTGGCGGCGCGCAAGGATTTGACCGACGAAACAATGCCGCCGCCGGCCCGGGCGACCTCTTCATAAGTGGCGCCGGCCAGCCGCATCTCGAATTCGTTGGCGCGGTTGCCGGCATGGACCAGATGGGTGTGGCAGTCGATCAGGCCGGGTGTGATCCAGCGGCCCTCGCAATCGATCGTCTCGACGCCCTGGGCAAGTGTTGGGGGCAGCTCCGACTCGGGGCCGGCATAGACAATGCGGCCGTCACGCGAAGCGACCGCGCCGTGTTCGACGATGCCAAGTCCGGCAGACTCTTCGGCCATGGTCGCGAGCCGCGCATTGCGCCACAGACGAAGATCCCCTGCCCGGCTTTTGCTCTGTCCAGCCATCATCTTTTCCGTTTCAATCGATGACGATTATGTATATACATATCGAAACGCACTGCAAGTGCCATCATCGCATGAGAGACAGAGAACCGGAGAGAAAAGTGGCAGCGATCTTTGCGGAACAGGCGCTCCTTCCCAATGGCTGGCGCGATAATGTGCGGATCACCCTGGCCGAGGGGCGCATTACAGCCGTTCAGCCTGGTGCCGCTGCGACAGCCGACGACGAACGCCACGCGATCCTGTTGCCCGGCATGCCCAATTTGCACAGCCACGCCTTCCAGCGCGGCATGGCCGGCCTTGCCGAGCTTCGCGGCCCCTCCGCCGACAGTTTCTGGAGCTGGCGAGAGGTGATGTACCGCTTCGCCCTGTCGATGACGCCCAATCAGGTCGAGGCGGTTGCAGCGCAGCTCTATGTCGAGATGCTGGAGGCCGGTTTTTCCCGCGTCGGCGAATTTCACTATCTGCATCACGACCGCGATGGAAAACCCTATGCCAACCTCGCCGAGATGGCCGAACGCATTGCGGCCGCGGCCGGCGAGACGGGCATCGGCCTGACGCTGTTGCCGGTGTTTTATGCGCACTCGTCTTTCGGCGGTGCCGTGCCAAACGAAGGCCAGCGGCGATTCATCAACGATGTGAATCGGTTCTCGCGGCTTGTTGAGAAATGCCGCGAATCGGTTCGTGCACTGAATCAGGCTGTCGTCGGCGTCGCTCCGCACAGTTTGCGCGCCGCGACACCGGAAGAACTGATTGAGGTGACTGCCATAGCACCGGATGGGCCTATCCACATCCACATTGCCGAGCAGGTGAAAGAGGTCGAGGATTGCCTTGCCTGGTCGGGCGCGCGGCCGGTCGAATTTCTGCTTGGGCATGCCAAGGTCGACAAGCGCTGGTGCCTGATCCACGCCACGCACATGACCGATGCTGAAACCGTTGCCATGGCCAGGAGTGGCGCCATCGCCGGCCTTTGCCCGATCACCGAGGCCAATCTCGGCGACGGCACTTTTGCAGCGCCACTGTTCAGAGACCATGGCGGCCGCTTCGGGGTCGGCTCCGATTCCAACGTGCTCATCGGCCTCCCGGACGAGTTGCGCCAGCTCGAATATTCGCAGCGCCTCGCCCGCCGCGCCCGTAATGTGCTGGCGGTCGCCGGCGGCTCGACCGGCCGCGCACTGTTCGCCGCCGCACTCGACGGTGGCAGCGTCGCGCTTGGCGCCGGCGCCTCGCAGATCGCCGCCGGCGCATCCGCCGATCTCGTCTCGCTCGATCCCAAAAATCCCTCGCTGGCCGGCAAGAGCGGCGACGCGATCCTGGACGCCTGGATCTTCGCCAATGGCGGCAAGGTCGACTGCGTCTGGGTGCATGGCCGCAAACAGGTCAGCGGCGGCAGGCATGTGAAGCGAGAGGCCATCGCCGGGCGGTTTCGCAGCGTGATGACGGCGCTTTCGGCATGAGCATGACCGACACAGTGGTAGCGGAAGGTGGCGGCTCGCTGCACCAGCGCATCCTGACCGACATTAGCGAGAAGATCACGTCCGGTGCCTGGGCGCCCGGCCATCGCATCCCGTTCGAGCACGAATTGAGCGTGCAATACAATTGCTCGCGCATGACGGTGAACAAGGCGCTGTCACAGCTTGCCAAGGCCGGGCTGATCGAACGCCGCCGCCGCTCAGGCAGCTTTGTGCGCCGGCCGCAGTCGCAAGCGGCGGTGCTGGAAATCCACGATATCCGCATCGAGGTCGAAGCGCTCGGTCTGCCCTATCGCTACGAGCGCGTGATGCGACACAAAAGGCGCAGCAGCGCCGGGGACCGCGCGCTGCTCGAGCTGGGCGTGGCCGGACCGGTGCTGGCGCTGGAGTGCGGGCATTTCGCCGGCGAGCGGCCGTTCGCGCATGAGCAGCGGCTGATCAACCTCACCGCCGTGCCTGAAGCAGCCGATGAGGAATTCCTGGCCATAGCGCCAGGGCCATGGCTGATCGGCCGCGTGCCGTGGAGCGAAGCCGAGCACCGGATTCGCGCTGTCGCCGCCGACAGGCATATAGCGGCCGCACTCGACATCGAAGCCGGCGCGCCATGCCTGGTGGTAGAGCGACGGACATGGAGCGCCGAACATCCGGTCACCCATGTGCGCTTTACCTACGCGGCCGAGAGCCACACGCTGGTGGCAAGGTTCAGGCCCTCGCAGGGGTGAGGCGTGTCCAGCCGCAGGCTGGCGAAAAGCCAACGATTTGGCTTTTCGAACGCCGAACGCCCGGAGCCATAGCGGAGGGCAGCGGCGCCGACCCCCACCCGGACCTTCGGTCCGACCTCCCCACAAGGGGGAGGTAGAAGGCCGCCGATCAAATCGCCGCGGTAATAATAATCTCGACCAGATAATCGGGGGTGGCGAGCTTTGCTTCGCCGGTGGCGCGGGCCGGCGTGTTGCCTTGCGGCACCCACTTGTCCCACTCAGCATTCATCTCGGCAAAGGTGCTCATGTCGGCCAGCCAGATGATCGCCTGCAGGATCTTGGTCTTGTCGGAACCGGCCTTGGCCAGCAGGTCGTCGATGGCCGCCAGGATGTCCCTGGTCTGCGAAGCGACGTTGCCGGTTGGCTGGCCGACCTGACCAGCCAGATAGACGGTATTGCCATGGATGACGATCTGGCTCATGCGCGGGCCAATATCGATGCGACGAATGCTCATTGGATGGTTCCTTCCTGTGGCGGTTGCGCTTCTTTAGAGTCGCGACCGGCTTCGGGCAAGATCGTCAGGTCGAATCCCCTTGGGCCAACGGCATATGGATGTGCAAACACGGCAAGTTGACCCTACGGCCGCAATTCCGCCGGATTGGCTTGTTGACTAATGTAATAACATCACATATCCAGTCGGCCGCTGCCAGCAGCCGGATTTCGCCGCCTACGGATCGCAGAATGACAAATACCTGCCTGACATTCCGCGACCTGACGCTTGGCTACGGCAGCCATCCGGCGATCCATCATCTCGACGGCACCATCCGCAAGGGCTCGCTGACCGCTGTGGTCGGCGCCAATGGCTCCGGCAAATCGACGCTGATGAAAGGCATTGTCGGCGTCCTGAAGCCGATGGCCGGCGAGGTTATCCGCGCGCCCGGTGTACGTGCCGCTTATCTGCCGCAGCAATCGGAGCTCGACCGCTCCTTTCCGGCACGGGTGGTGGATCTGGTTTCGCTCGGCCTGTGGCCACGGCGCGGCCTGCTTGGCCGCTACACCAAGGAAGATCGCGAAGACGTCAGCAAGGCGCTGATGGCGGTTGGCCTCGGCGGTTTCGAGAAGCGGCCGATCGACACGCTGTCGGGCGGCCAGTTGCAGCGCACGCTGTTTGCGCGTGTCCTGCTGCAGGACGCCGACCTCATCCTGCTCGACGAACCCTTCAATGCTGTCGACGCCAAGACGGTCGGCGACCTCATTGCCCTGATCAAGCACTGGCATGGCGAGGAACGCACCATCATGGTTGTCGTGCACGATCTGGACCTGGTGCGGCAGAATTTCCCCGAAACGCTGCTTCTCGCCCGCCAGCCGATCGCCTGGGGCGAAACCAGGGAAACGCTGAAGCCTGATAACCTGTTGCGCGCCCGCCGCTTCCACGAAGCCTGGGAAGAAAATGCACCCTGGTGCGAGCCGGGCGAGGACGCTCATGGTCACGATCACCATGGCCACGATCACCATGACCATCAACACGGCGTCGGACCGAGGGCTGCCTGATGGACATGCTTTACGGTCTTGTCATCGCGCCCTTCGCCGATTTCGGCTTCATGCAGCGGGCTTTGATCGGTTCGCTGATGCTGTCGCTCGGCGCCTGCCCTATCGGCGTCTTCCTGATGCTGCGGCGCATGAGCCTGTCGGGCGACGCGATGGCGCATGCAATCCTGCCCGGTGCGGCCGCCGGCTTCCTGTTCTATGGGCTGGAGATCCTGCCGATGACCATCGGCGGCCTGATCGCCGGCGTCATCGTCGCGCTCGGCGCCGGCGCCGTCTCGCGCTTCACCATCCAGCGCGAGGACGCCTCGATGGCGGCGTTCTATCTGATTTCGCTCGCCATCGGCGTGCTGATGGTGTCAATCCGCGGTTCCAGCGTCGATCTCATGCACGTGCTGTTCGGCACCGTGCTGGCGCTCAACGATGAGGCCCTGACGCTGATCGGCGGCATCGTCGCGGTGACGCTGGTCAGCCTCGCCATCTTCTGGCGGGCGCTGGTCGCCGAATGCCTCGACCCGCTGTTCCTGCGCTCGGTCAGCCGGCTCGGCAGTCCGGTGCATTTCATCTTCCTCGGCCTTGTCGTGCTCAACCTTGTCGGCGGCTTCCAGGCACTCGGCACGCTTCTGTCGGTTGGGCTGATGATGCTGCCGGCCGCAGCCGCCCGCTTCTGGACAGTTCGCGTCGAGCCGATGTGCGTGCTGGCGGTGCTGATCGGCTTCGCGTCCTGCGTCGCCGGGCTGCTTTTGTCCTATCACGCGTCACTGCCGTCCGGCCCGGCCATCATCCTGTCGGCCGGCGTCGTCTATTTCGCCTCGATCCTGTTTGGCACGCGCGGCATTCTGCGCGCGCGCATCATCCATCACCGTCACAGAACGGCCTGATCCCGCCCCTAGAAGGAGACCCGTCTATGCTGAAATCGATCCATGCCGCCTTGGCTATGAGCGTTATAACATTAACCGCCTTTGGCGCATCGTCGGCCTTGGCGGCACCGCTGAAAGTGGTCGCCAGCTTCACCGTCATTGCCGATTTCGCCAAAAATGTCGGCGGCGACCGCATCGACGTCACCACCATTGTCGGGCCGGATGGCGACGCCCATGTCTACGAGCCTAGCCCGGCCGATGCGGTTGCCATGGCCAAGGCCGACATCGTTCTGGTCAACGGCCTGCATTTCGAAGGTTTCCTGCAGCGGCTGGTCGATGCCAGCGCCACCAAGGCGTCTATCATCACCTTGACCAAGGGCGTGACGCCGATCGATTTCAAACCTGAATTCGCCGATGCCGACGCGGCCGAAGGTGCCGGCACCGGCGGCGGCAAGACGGTCACCGATCCGCACGCCTTCCAGTCGATCGCCAATGCCAGGATCTACGTGAAGAACATCGCCGAGGCTTTCTGCGCGGCGGATGCGGAAGGCTGCGTCAGCTACCAGACCAATGCCGCCGCCTACACGAAGAAGCTCGACGCGGTCGAAGGTGAAGTGAAAACTGCGATTGCCTCGATCCCGGAGAGCAAGCGCGTCGTCATCACCTCGCATGACGCCTTCGGCTATTTCGAACACGCATACGGCCTGACCTTCCTCGCCCCGCAAGGCATCTCGACCGACTCCGAGCCATCCGCCGCAGACGTCGCCAAACTGGTCAATCAGGTGAAGCAGGACAAGGCGGCTGCGATCTTCGTCGAGAACATCACCAACCCGCGCCTGATCGAACAGATCGCCAGCGAAACCGGCATCAAGGTCGGCGGCACGCTCTATTCGGATGCGCTGTCGCAGCCCGACGGCCCGGCCGCGACCTATATCGACATGATGCACAACAACATCCGTCAGATCAAAGGCGCCATTCTCGGCAGCTGAGTATGAAGGATTGTGCAGCCGGGCCGCATCGGCCCGGTTGGATTTTCCGGCACGCAGTGTCTATTTGGCAGAGAATTCTTTCGGTACGGATTGCCGCCCATGTCGGGGAGTGGCAAGACTGCCGCCTGACCAGTTTGCGAGGATGCTGCCATGGAATACCGCGAAATCAGCGAGGACTATTCGGTTTCGGGCCAGATCCAGCCTGAGGACGTCGCCGCCATCAAGGAAGCCGGCTTCAAGAGTGTCATCTGCAACCGGCCCGATGACGAACAGCCCGGCCAGCCTTCTGCCGACACCGTCAAGGCAGCGGTCGAAGCCGCAGGGCTTGCCTTCCGCTACATCCCCGTCATCAGCGGCCAGATCACCGCCGAGAATGTCGAGGATCAGGCCGAAGCGCTCGACGAGCTCGACGGCCCGGTCTTCGCCTATTGCCGCTCCGGCGCCCGCTGCACCAATCTCTATGGGCTGATCCAACAGTCGAAGGGCTGAACGGCCTTTCCGTCATTCCGTAGCTGGCGATCCTTCACACCCCCTCTGGCCTGCCGGCCATCTCCCCCGCAAGGGGGAGATCGGCAGCTTCGCCGCCAAGGCTCTTCCTGCAACGTTGGCGATTGGCGAAGGGATTCGCGACATCCAATCTCCCCCCTTGCGGGGGAGATGTCCGGCAGGACAGAGGGGGGTGCTGCCCCTCCGACGTATCAACTGAAATCCGTTCTGCCTAAATCGGCAGCGCGCCGGTTTCCTTCAGCGTCTCCAGCACGATCGCCGTTTTTACATGCTGCACGGATTCGTGCGGCAAGAGCACGCCGTTGACGAATTCCGACAGCGACTTCAGGTCGGGCGTCACCACTTTCAGGATGTAATCCATCTCGCCGGTCAGCGCGTGCGCTTCCTGCACCTCGGGCAGCCGCGCCACCAGTTCACCGAAGCGCCGCGCATTGTCGTGATTGTGCGTGGCGAGTGTGACCGAGATGACGTTGACCAGCGAGAAGCCGAGCTTGTCGCGATCGAGAACGGCGCGATAGCCCTTGATAAAGCCGTCTTCCTCCAGTCGCTGGCGGCGGCGCGAGCATTGCGACGCCGACAGGTTCACCCGCTCCGAAAGATCGTTGTTGGTGAGCCGCGCATCACCCTGCAATAGCGCCATTATCTTGCGGTCGAACCGATCAATCCGCGTCTCATCCATGGCTTTTCCTCATATCATGCACGCTTCACGCATGACATCATCATTTCATGCGTTTGAATGCAAGCACCGTGCGCCTCCTCCGCGTTATGATCGTGTCAAAGGGCCTTTTCAGGCCAGGCCAGCTTTCGGAGGAATATCATGGGTCCCTTCCCGCACCACGCCCCGCCCGCCAAGATCAGCAAGGACAACCCGGCCGGCACCGATGGTTTCGAGTTTGTCGAATTCGCGCATGCGGAGCCGGAAAAACTGGCCGAGCTGTTCACCCGCATGGGCTATGCCGCGGTGGCCAAGCACCGCACGAAAGACATCACCATCTGGCGCCAGGGCGACATCAACTATGTCGTCAATGCCGAACCCGGCTCGCATGCAATGAAATTCGTCGACAAGCACGGCCCTTGTGCTGCCTCTATGGCCTGGCGGGTGGTCGATGCCAAGCACGCTTTCGATCACGCGGTTGCCAAGGGAGCCACGCCTTACGAAGGCGCCGACAAGGCGCTCGACGTGCCGGCAATCATCGGCATTGGCGGCTCGCTGCTCTATTTCATCGAGACCTACGGCAAGAAGGGTTCGGCCTATAATGCCGAGTTCAAATGGCTGGGCACTCGCGACCCGCGGCCGGAAGGCGTCGGCTTCTATTACCTCGATCACCTGACCCACAATGTCTATCGCGGCCAGATGGACAAGTGGTGGGATTTCTACCGCAATCTGTTCGGCTTCAAACAGATCCATTTCTTCGACATCGACGGCAAGATCACCGGCCTGGTGAGCCGCGCCATCACCTCGCCCTGCGGCAAGATCCGCATTCCGCTGAACGAGTCCAAGGACGAGACCAGCCAGATCGCCGAATACCTGAAGAAGTACAATGGCGAGGGCATTCAGCACATCGCTGTCGGCACCGACGAGATCTACGCCGCCACCGACAGGTTGGCCGAGAACGGCCTGAAGTTCATGCCCGGCCCTCCGGAGACCTACTACGACATGTCGTATGACCGCGTGAATGGCCATGACGAACCGATCGAGCGGATGAAGAAGCACGGTATCCTGATCGACGGCGAAGGCGTCGTCGACGGCGGCACGACCAAGATCCTGCTGCAGATCTTTTCGAAGACCGTGATCGGCCCGATCTTTTTCGAGTTCATCCAGCGCAAGGGCGACGAAGGTTTTGGCGAGGGCAACTTTCGCGCGCTGTTCGAATCCATCGAGCAGGACCAGATCAAGCGCGGGGTGATCAAGGTTCAGGCTGCGGAGTAGGTAGATTCGAACCGGGCTTCTTGCGGCGCGACCAATTATGACCTAAATTATGGTCATAAGGATCGCGCTATGAATGTTTCCATCGCCGAGGCCAAGGCCAAATTGTCGGAACTCGTCAGCCGCGCGGAAGCCGGCGAGGAGATCGTTCTCACACGCCACGGCAAGGTGGCCGCGCGCATCGTACCGCCGGCAGCGGCCGAACCACTGCCGCGTATTGGCGCCTTGAAGGGCAAGATTTGGATTGCGGACGATTTTGATGAACTCGGTCCCGAATGGGACGAGTACGTGAAATGACGGTCGGCCCGTTTCTCGCCGACACGCATATCATCCTGTGGTCGATTTCAGACGATCCACGTCTCAGCCAGCACCACCGCGCTGTCTTGGCTTCGGAAGCGGTGGTGTTCGCGAGCGCGGCAAGCGTCTGGGAAATTGCCATCAAACGCTCAATCGGAAAACTCAACGCGCCGGACGATCTGCCAACGCTGCTTCCCAGAATGCAATTTCAGCCACTTGCCGTCACTTTGCAGCATGCGAACGCCGTCAGCAGCCTACCCCACCATCATGGTGATCCATTCGACAGACTGCTGATCGCGCAGGCGCAAATGGAGGACCTAGCAATCCTTACATCCGACCCGTGTTTTGCCCGTTATGATGTCGCTCTGGGATGATTAGCGAGACAAGTCGCTCTCACAAACCCAACCGCTCGACCTCTCTCTCCCTCAGCTTCGCATCATAATAGAGCAGAAATTCATCCAATTGCGGCGGCTTGACCGACGTGCCCGAAAGCATTGCGTGCACCTGGCCGCGGTGATGGATGTCGTGCAGAAAGACATGGGCGAGGATATCGCCGATGCGCTCGGGGATCATGCCGTCCTCGCGCCGGTCGGTGATGACGCGGCGATCGAGATCGTCGGCCGACAGCCTATCGCAGAAGGCGATCAGCCTGCGGTCAGCTGCGACCTGCGCCGCAAACAACGCCGCCGGCTCGTCGAGGGGCACGAAGTCGTCATGGGCGGCAGCACCGAGACCACCCTCTTCGACAAAATCGAGATAGAGAAGATCGACCGCAAGGATGTGGTTGAGCGTTGCCTTGATCGATGGAAAGAAGCTGGTGCGTTCGGCCTCGAACTCACCTGGCTGGAGGGACAGCACCGCGCGGTAGAGCCGGTCGTTCGACCACAGATTGTTGCCGGCCATACGGCGCAGATGGTCAAGCAGATTCACGAGATCAGCCCCCTGCCCGCACCAGATACAAGCCCGCCCACATAGCTGCAAATCCCGCAAGAACGATCAGCAGCAGCCGGTTCATGCGCCGACGCATGGCTTGCGTCTCCTCATCCCGGGCGACTTTCATGTTGGTGATGGTGTGCAACATCATCGCCTTGCGCGGAAAGCCGCTGCGGTTGGTCAGGTCAGGCGAGCGCGCCTCGATGCGGTAACTCAGCCGGATCGCCTGGATGAAGACCGCCAGTATGGCGAGTGCCCAGACACCGGCCAGCAGATAGACCCCCGTCATTCCCTTACCTCTCGTATTTCTCGACCTTCTGCTCGATGGCGCCGAAAATCGAATGCCCGGCCTTGTCCCTCATCTCGATGCGTACCGTGTCGCCGAAGCGCAGGAACGGCGTTTGGGCTTCGCCTGACACGATGGTCTCGATCATGCGCAGTTCGGCGATGCAGGAATAGCCGGCGCCGCCGGCCGAGACAGGTTTGCCCGGCCCGCCGTCGAGCTTGTTGGAAACGGTGCCGGAACCGATGATCGTGCCGGCGGCAAGCGGCCTGGTCTTGGCAGCGTGAACGATCAGCGCCGGAAAATCGAAGGTCATGTCGACACCGGCATTGGCCCGGCCGAACGGCTTACCGTTGAGGTCGGCGAGCAACGGCAGGCTGACCTTGCCGCCGTCCCAGGCGTCACCCAGTTCGTTCGGCGTGACCGCGACCGGCGAAAACGCCGAGGACGGCTTTGACTGGAAAAAACCAAACCCCTTCGCCAGTTCCGGTCCGGTGAGCGCGCGCAGCGTGACGTCATTGACCAGCATGACCAGCCGGATCGCAGCGCGCGCTTCTTCGAGAGTGGCGCCCATCGGCACGTCGTCGACAATGACGGCGACCTCGCCCTCCATGTCGATGCCGAAGCCTTCGTCAGCCATGCGGATCGGGTCACGTGGCGGAATGAAGGCGTCCGAGCCGCCCTGGTAGATCAGCGGGTCGGTCCAGAAGCTCGCCGGCATCTCGGCGCCGCGCGCTTTGCGCACCAGCTCGACATGGTTCACGTAAGCCGAGCCGTCGGCCCATTGATAGGCGCGCGGCAGCGGCGAGTGGGCGTCATGCTCGTGGAAGCGCTCCGCCGGCATCGCATTGTTCTCAAGCGATTCCGCTATTGTCGCGAGATGCGGGGCGATGCGGCGCCAGTCGTCGAGCGCCGCCTGCAGCGTGCGCACCAGGAACGAGGCGTCGGTGAAGCGTGTCAGGTCGCGCGAGACGACGACGAGTTTTCCGTCGCGCGTCCCGTCCTTCAATGTGGCAAGCTTCATGCGATTTCCTCTCCTTGTGCAGCTTTCCCGCTGCTTAACTCCACAACAAGGCCGTCGCGGGCGATCGTCAAGTCGCCAGCCCATGTTTTCCTGACAGCTGCAGTCCAGTCGGCCTCGCCGATCCCGGGATCGTCGGCTGGAATGAGGTGATTGAGCACCAGTCTCTTCACCCCGGCATCGCTGGCGACGCTGCCGGCCTCTTCGGCAAAGCTGTGGCTGGCAAGCAGATGCTCTTTCAGCCGCGCGCCATTGCCGGTCCTGGCCACCAGCCGCTCGATGCCTTCCTCCAGCATGGCTTCATGGACGAGGATATCCGCACTCCGGGCGAATTCGGTGAGCGGCGGAAAGAAGGCCGTGTCAGCGGAGAACACCACGCTTTTCCCGCCGTGTTCGAAGCGCAGGGCAAAACAGTCGGTCACCGGCGGATGCTCGACGCGCAGCGCCGAAACCGTCAAGCCGCCCTGCTCGAGCACCTGGCCTTCGCCGAATTCGACGATCGAAACCAGGTCTCGAATATCCGGCCGGCCCTCGTCGACGACGCGGATTTCGATGTCGAAGTCCATCGCCTGGCAAAAGCGCTGCCAATAATGATCCGTGCCGGGCGGACCGAACACGTGGACCGGCGCCGCCAGACCCGCCGTCCAGGCGGTGTGGATCAGCGGCCCCAGCTCCAGCACATGATCGGAATGCAGATGCGTGATGAAGATCAGGTCGAGCGATTTCAGGCTGATGCCGGCGTCGACCAGACCGCGCGTCACGCCAAGTCCGCAGTCGACAACGATGCTGCGGCCGCCGATCTGCAGCAGCGACGAACTTGGCCATGGGCCACCCGGCCGCAGTGCCGGGCCGCCCTTCGAGCCAAGAAGCACCAGCCGATCCGGCATTGGCTCGGTGCTCAAGACCAGTCGCCCTCGGGCGTGCCGTTGAAACGCTTCTTCAGATCCGCCCAGCAGTCGATGTAATTGTCCTGCCGGGTTTCGAGTTCGGCGCCGTAGCGGGTCAGCATCTGCGGAAATCGGGTCTCGAACATGAACGCCATGGTGTTGTCGAGCTTGACCGGTTTCAGGTCCGCGCGCGAGGCCTTTTCGAAGCCAGGCGCATCCGGCCCATGGGCCAGCATCAGATTGTGCAGGCTGATGCCGCCGGGCACAAAGCCTTCTTCCTTGGCGTCGTACTGGCCATGGATCAGGCCCATGAACTCGCTCATGATGTTGCGGTGATACCAGGGCGGCCGGAACGTATCTTCGGCCACCAGCCAGCGCGGCGGGAAGATGACGAAGTCGATATTGGCCGTGCCCTCCTCGCCGCTCGGTGCGGTCAGCACCGTGAAGATGGACGGGTCGGGATGGTCGAACAGCAGCGCTCCGACCGGCGAAAAGGTCGCCAGATCATATTTGTAGGGCGCGTAGTTGCCGTGCCAGGCAACGACGTCGAGCGGCGAATGGCCGATCTCGGTGACATGGAAATTGCCGCACCATTTCACCGTCAGCCGGCAAGGCGTTTCCTTCTCCTCGAACCAGGCGCAAGGCGTCTTGAAATCGCGCGGATTGGCCAGGCAATTGGCGCCGATCGGGCCACGGTCGGGCAGCGTCAGCTTGGCACCGTAATTCTCGCAGACATAGCCACGCACTTCGGCATCGACCAGTTCGACCTTGAAGACCAGACCGCGCGGCAGCACGGCGATCTCGCCGGGCCGAAGCTCTATGACGCCCATCTCGGTGACCAAGCGCAAGGCGCCGACCTGCGGCACGACCAGCAATTCACCGTCGGCGTTGAAGAAATGGTCGTCGACCATCGAGGTGTTGGCGACATAGACATGCGCTGCCATGCCCGCCTGACCGAGCACGTCGCCTGATGTGGTGATGCTGCGCATGCCCTTGATAAAATCGGTCGGCTCCTTCGGCATCGGCACCGGATTCCAGCGGTACTGGCCAAGCGCCAGTTCGTGATCACCGACATTGGGCGCGCTCTTCCACAAGGGATAGCTCGCCGGCTTGAAGCGGCCGGTGTGCTTCACACTTGGCCGGATGCGGTAGAGCCAGGAGCGCTCATTGGTGCCGCGCGGCGCGGTGAAGGGCGAGCCCGAAAGCTGCTCGGCGTAGAGGCCGTAGGCCGGCCGCTGCGGGGAATTCCGTCCTTGCGGCAGCGAACCGGGCAGCGTCTCGGTTTCGAAGTCGTTGCCGAAGCCCGGCATATAGGAAAAGGCCATTGCTTCCTCCCGAAATGGATATCAATTGACCAAACTGGTTTCATTTGTAACCATTGAAAATGTAACCATCAATGGCGACTTTGAAAAATGGTGATCAAGAGCGAAGCGTCCGACGCGCCTGAAATTCTCAATCTGGAAAATTTCCTGCCCTACCGGCTGCACCGGCTTGCCGAGGCCGTCAGCCGGGAATTCTCGAGGATATACAAGGATCGTCACGGCCTCACGCGTCCCGAATGGCGCACGCTGGCCGGGCTCGGACAGCGTGGCACGATGACGGCGACGGCGCTGGGCGAACAGTCGGCCATGCACAAGACAAAGGTTTCGCGCGCTGTCGCCGAACTCGAACGGCGTCGCTGGCTGACGCGAAAACCGGACGAAAAAGACCGCCGTATCGAACATTTGACGCTGACCGGAACGGGGCTTGCCGCCTATCGCGAGATGGTGCCGCTGGCGAAGGCGTTCGAACGGGATTTGCTGGCAAGACTAAGTGCTGAAGAGCGCGCGGCGATCACCAGCGGACTGGCTGCATTGGAGACCAGTCTGGTCCCGAGCTAGTCCAAGATCAAGCCAATCACTCTGAACGACAGAGTTCGAGCGAGACTGCGTGGGAGCTCCCACCACAGCCAAAGCATAGCATTGCCTTCGATTTGATCGTGATTTGCGTTGTCAGGCCGCGTATAATGCCCATCACACCGACGGGAGGACTACGATGAGCATTCGCACATTAAGTGTCCTGGTGACGCTGCTTGTAGGCACCTGCACATTTGCGCAGGCCCAGCAGACAAAGCCGATGTCGATCGAAGTGTTCCCTTTCGAATTGGAGGATAAGAGCGCCGGGGCGGGAATAATTCCCCCGGATGAATATGACAGGCGCTATCTGTCGGAATCGGCACAAGTTGCGAGGGACATGCTCTCCCAGTCTGGGGGTTTTACAGTAATTGATGTGCCGGCGAGGGATACACAGGCTGCTGCGCCGCACGGATTGCGCAACTGCGCTGGTTGTGAAGGCCCGATTGCCAAGGAGCACGGCGCGTCGCTTGCCTTGCTTGGCGTCGTAACGCGCGTCAACCGAACAGAACATACTATGTTCATTCGCATCCTTGACGCCGAAACCGGGAGACATGTTTCGGAGGGGTTTACCGATCTTCGCATGGGTGCGAACCACGCGTGGCCCCGCTCCGTGAAATGGCTGATGAAAAACAGAATTCTGCGGTAGGGCGGCATCTACCAGTCCATCACCACCTTGCCGGAACTGCCGCTGCGCATCGCATCGAAGCCGGCTTGGAAATCGTCGATGCCGATGCGGTGCGTGATCAGGCCGGAGACATCCAGCGGGCCCTGCACAAGCGCGATCATCTTGTACCAGGTTTCGAACATCTCGCGGCCGTAGATGCCCTTGAGATGCAGCATCTTGAAGATGACCTTGTTCCAGTCGATCTCGAAGCCGGTCGGCGCGATGCCCAGAATGGCGATCTTGCCGCCATTGTTCATGGTGTCGATCATGTCGCGGAAAGCGGGGGCGGCGCCCGACATTTCGAGGCCGACGTCGAACCCCTCGGTCATGCCAAGCGCCGGCATGACGTCGCGCAGCTTTTCCTTCGAGGCGTCGACGACATGCTGGACGCCGAGTTTCTTGGCCAGCGCCAGCCGCACCGGGTTGATGTCGGTGATGACCACTTTGCGCGCGCCGACGCATTGCGCGACGAGCGCGCCCATGATGCCGATCGGCCCGGCGCCGGTCACCAGCACATCCTCGCCGACCAGATCAAAGGACAATGCGGTGTGAACGGCATTGCCCAGGGGATCGAAGATGGCGGCGATCTCGTCGGGCACATCATCGGGGATCGGCACGACATTGTGCTGCGGGATCGCCAGATACTCGCCGAAAGCGCCCGGACGGTTGACCCCGACGCCGAGCGTGTTGCGGCACAGATGCCCCCTGCCCGCCCGGCAGTTGCGGCAATGGCCGCAGACGATGTGGCCTTCGCCCGACACGCGCTTGCCAACCTTGTATTCGGTGACCGCAGCGCCGAAATCGGCAACGGTGCCGACGAATTCATGGCCGGTGACCATCGGCACCGGCACCGTCTTCTGCGCCCACTGGTCCCAATTGTAGATATGCACGTCGGTGCCGCAGATCGCCGTCTTCTTGATCTTGATCAGCACGTCGTTGGGGCCGATCTCCGGCACCGGCACCTCTTCCATCCAGATGCCTGGCTCGGCCTTGGCCTTCACCAGCGCCTTCATCATGTTCGACATGCTTTTGTCCCTTGAATCTCTTGATCCGGAAGCGCTTTTCGATTCCGGCCTTTCAGGAAATGACCCCGAGTTCGCGCCCGACGGCGGCAAACGCTTCCACCGCGCGGTCGATATCGGCGCTGGAATGGGCCGCCGACATCTGCGTGCGGATGCGGGCCTGCCCTTTCGGCACCACCGGGAAGGAGAAGCCGATGACATAGATGCCGCGCTTCAGCATGCGCGCCGCCATCTCCTGCGCCAGGCTGGCATCACCCAGCATCACCGGGATGATCGGATGATCGGCTCCGGCCAGCGTGAAGCCGAGTTTGCCCATCTGCGACCGGAAGCGCGCCGCATTGTCGTAGAGTTTGTCGCGCAGCCCATCGCCGTCTTTGATCAGTTCGAACACTTTGATCGAAGCGCCGGCGATCGCCGGCATCAGCGTGTTGGAGAACAGATACGGCCGTGAGCGCTGGCGCAGCCAGTCGACCACCTGGCCTTTGCCCGAGGTGTAGCCACCGGAGGCCCCGCCAAGCGCCTTGCCGAGCGTGCCGGTGACGATGTCGACCCTGCCCTCGACGCCGCAATGTTCGGCCGAGCCGCGGCCGTTCTGGCCGACGAAGCCGACGGCATGGCTGTCGTCGACCATCACCATGGCGTCGTATTTCTCGGCGAGGTCGCAGACACCCCTGAGATTGGCGATGATGCCATCCATCGAAAACACGCCGTCGGTGGCGATCAACCGGAAGCGGCAGTCTTTCGCCTCCTTCAGGCGCGCCTCGAGATCGGCCATATCGTTGTTGGCGTAGCGGAAACGTTTGGCCTTAGACAGCCTCACGCCATCGATGATCGAGGCATGATTCAAGGCATCCGAGATAATGGCGTCTTCCTCGCCCAGCAGCGTCTCGAACAGGCCGCCATTGGCATCGAAACAGGAGCCGTAGAGGATGGTGTCTTCCATGCCGAGGAAAGAGGAAATCGTGGATTCGAGCTGCTTGTGCTCTTCCTGCGTGCCGCAGATAAAGCGCACCGATGCCATGCCGTAGCCATAGCGGTCGAGCGCCTGCTTGGCAGCATTGCGCAAATCGGCGCTATCGGCGAGGCCGAGATAGTTGTTGGCACAGAAATTCAGCACCTTGTCGCCGCCGACCTCGATCTCGGCCGACTGCGTCGAAGTGATCAACCGCTCCGACTTGTAGAGGCCTGCCGATTTGAGCCCCGCGAGCTCGCTGTCGATGTGGGAGAGGAATGCTGCGGTCATGGTCGGCCTCGTTTGATGTGGGCTGACTGTCGTCTCGTCCGCGCGAAAAATCCATCGCAAAAACGACCGGATCGGTGGCAGGCAGCACGATGCGGCCCCGATGTCGATCATCATGCAGCCGCGGAAACGACGCCGCGACAAACGGTTCTGGCCGATGACCGCTCAAATGCCGGTACGGCGCTAAACGAGCCGATAACCATTTCGCGATCTTTCGACAGCTGCCCCTTTCCGGGCAGCCGTCGATTTCCGGTCCTGTTAACGTTTGCAGTTCAATGGTGCTCATACAAGAATCTTTTGGCAAGAATCCGTAGGCGAGAGGGCCGCCCCCGAAAATGTCGCAGCAGCCGGTGCAAACCGTTTCAGGCAAGCTCATACTGCTGATCAAGGCTGGCTATTGGCTGGCCCTGCTGATCATTGCGGCCATGGTGATCGCCTCCTTCATCCTGCTGCAGCAGATGATGGCCACCCAACAGCACAATCACAACTTGCTCGACATCGTCAGCACGCAAAAGACGCTGTCGCAGCGCATCGTCTTCCTTGCCGGTGCAACGGGTGCCGGTTCACGCGACAAGCAGCCGGCGCTGGTCAGCGCGCTCAAGCAGGCAACGGCGGAGTTCGAGACGAACTACGACCTGCTGCTCGATCAGACGGGAGCCGATCCGCAATCGCCGGCCAAGCTCGACCCGAAGTCGATCGAAAGCGTCCTTTTCGCCAAGCCCTTCCACCTCGACTATTTCTCGGTCGGGCTGATCGCCAATGGCGACCGCCTGATCTCGGCCTATGAATCGCAATTCAGCGGCAATGGCGGTTACAAGGGCGGCGGCGAGCGCGTCAATCTCGACGCCTCTGTCGCCAATGCGACCTTGTCGGGCTATGCCGCGCTCGGCCAGCGCATCACTGCCGACGCCGACGACCGCTCCGAGAAGCTGCTCGCTCTCCATCGCACGCTGTTCTACGCCACAATCGGCGTCATCATACTGGTGGCGCTGTTCATCTTTAGGCCGATGTCGAACGCCATCCTGCGCAAGACGAATGAATTGATCGACGCGCGCAATTCCATGGCCTTCATCGCGGTGCATGACGGCCTCACCGGCCTGCACAACCGCACGTTCCTGACCGATCATTTCGACACGCTGATCAAGGGCACGCACCGGCGTCGCGAACGCCTTGCCGTCGTCCAGCTCGATCTCGACCGATTCAAGCAGATCAACGATACGCTCGGCCACGCCGCCGGCGACTATGTGCTGGTCGTCACGGCACAGCGCATGCGCGATTCCTGCCGGGCGTCGGATCTGTGCGTGCGCCTGGGCGGCGACGAGTTCGTCATGATCCTCGGCGGCGCCGGCGGCACCGAAGACATCAATATGCTGGCGCGGCGCATCCTGGCACACATCAACGAGCCGATCGTCTTCCAGGGCACGACCATTCTCCCAGGCGCCAGCGCCGGCATCGCGGTCTATCCGATCGACGCCGACAATGCTGGGGATTTGCTGGTCCATGCCGATCTGGCGCTTTACTCCGCCAAGAAGCTTGGTGGCGGCAACTTCTCCTTCTTCTCCGAGGAGCTGCGCCGCGAACTCGACTATCGCAAGCAGCTCGAGCACGACATCAAGGTCGCCATCGCCGAGCGGGCGTTCCAGGTCTATTTCCAGCCGCAGGTATCGCTGACCAACGGCACGATCAGCGGCATCGAGGCGCTGGTGCGCTGGAACCATGCGGAGCGCGGCATGATCCCGCCCGGCGAGTTCATTCCGGTCGCCGAGAAATGCGGCTTCATGCCCGAGATCGGCCGCATCGTCATCACCAAGGCGATCAACGAGGCCGCCGAATGGAATCGCGCCGGCATTGCCTTCGGACGGCTTGCCGTCAATGTTTCCGGCACCGAGCTGCGCGAGCACGACTTCGATGTGTTTTTGTTCGAGACGCTGGAAAAGGCCGGGCTGCCGCCGCAGAAACTGTCGCTGGAAATCGTCGAATCCGTCATCCTCGATGACGAAAAGACGGGCATCGCGGCCAAGCTGCGGCACATCCGGGCAGCCGGCGTCCATCTTGAACTCGATGATTTCGGCACCGGCTATGCTTCGCTCAGCCATGTCAACCCGAACGAGATCGACCGGCTGAAGATCGATCGCCGCTTCGTCCAGAACATCCATGAGAATGGCGACAACTCGAAGATCGTCCGCGCCATCACCGAGCTGGCGCGTGGCCTTGGCATCTCGATCGTCGCAGAGGGCGCCGAAACCGAGGCCGAGCTCAATTCGCTGATGGCGATCGGCTGCGACCAGGTGCAGGGCTACTCCATCGCCTTCCCGATGCCGCACGACAAGGCGCTGGAATGGCTGACCGCCCGCATGCCCAAGAAGGCCAAGCTGACGGTGCTGCAAGGAAGCCTGGCATAGGTTTGCCTTTTTGTTTGTGCATGTCGTTATCCCAAAACCGCTGCGCACTTTTGGGCGACATGCACCGGCTCGCCTTGACAAGCCGTTGTGGACATGGCGGCCTTGTCGTGATCGCAACCGGATATCGGGGCCGATGACACCGTTTCGGTTTGTGCTGGCGGCGCTTTTGATTTTTGCGGTTCCCGCCCAAGGGGCCGATCGCATAATCTATCTTACCTTCGACGATGGGCCGCTGAACGGCACAAGCAACATCCTCGATGTGCTGGAAGCCGAGCAGGTTCCTGCAACCCTATTCATGGTCGGCATGCACGCACAGGCTAGCGCCGCCAACAGAGCGCTCGTCCAGCGTGCCAGGCAGCTTCCTTTGGTGACGCTCGGCAACCACAGCTACAGCCATGCTTACAATCACTACCGGCATTTTTACGGCGACACCGAGGGTGTCGTCGCCGACATGGTACGGGCAAACGCGGTGCTCGGGTTGAAGCCCCTGGTGCATGCAAGACTGCCGGGGCGCGACGTGTTCAGGCTGCCCTCCATGTCGAAGAACGACACTTCGCTTGGCCTCGCCCAGGAGGGGCGTGAAGAGCCCGATTACGAGTTTGTCGCGGCCTCAGGCTTCTATCTCTACGGCTGGGACCATGAATGGGTGCACAAGGACAACGGCGAGCCGGTGCAGAGCGTCGATCATCTGGTCAGCGAGATCGATCACCTGTTCGGCTATGGCCGCTTCGTCAAGCCCGGCAAGCTGATCCTGCTGATGCATGACGAGATGTTCCAGAACGCGTTCGACGGCAAGACGAAGCTGACAAACCTGATCACCGCTCTGAAGCTGCGCCATTACACTTTTGGGACAATCCAGGGCTACGACGACTGAGCCGGCAAAGACGGCAAGCTCTTCAGCGGATTGAGCATTGGCACACCAAGTGGCGCGAAATGACGCTCGTTGTCCGTCAGTATCGTTAAACCATGAACCTCGGCAGTGGCAGCGATCGCTATGTCTTCAAATCCAGGCCGGTGCGCCCTCGCCCGATCCAGGATTAGTCCGGCAGCATGCGCGGCGCGCAAATCGAAGGGAAGCACTCTTTCTCCATAAAGGTGCTGAACCGCTTGCCACCAGCCGCGCAGCGAGTTCGCCTTTGTTGTCGCACCCTCACGTTCGGCCTTCGCTATTCCAGCGGCAACTTCGGATGCGGTGACAACGGACAGGAACAGATGGTTGCTCGCCTGGTCGAGCCAAGTCGCCAATGCATGCCGATCCGCTTTCTTGGACGGCGCCATTGCCGAGATGATATTGGTATCCAGCAGAAACATCGACCGCGTTACAACGCGACCTTGCGAGCCGGTTTGCGGGAACGAGGCGGAATATCGCCAAGGTCACCAGGGAAGGCCGCCAACAATTGTCCAAAACTTGGCACGCGCGAAAGCCTTTCATAGTCTTCGAAAGACAGAATGACAGCCTGCTTGCGCCCGTGACGGGTGATGACGGCAGGCGTCCCGGCGACGGCTTGATCGACCACCGCTGAAAGTGTTGCCTTGGCATCCTTCAACTGAATCTCGCGCATAGCTTGCTCCAAAATGACTAGAGTGGTCATATAGCAGAGCAACTCGGATCAAACAAGGCCTGTCGATCCCCCCAAGATCATCCCACATTCGCCCGCAACACGGCCAGCACCTGCGCGAACTCCGCCAGCCGCTCGTCGGACAGTCCGACCCGCAGCCGCTTGTCAAAGGAAAGCGCAGCCTTACGCAATGTCTCGAACATCGCTTCTCCGGCCGCGGTCAGTTCGACCAGATGAACCCGGCGGTTGACGGGATCACGGCGGCGCGTCAGCAGGCCCTGCGCCTCCATCGCGTTGAGATGGTGGGTCAACGTCGCGCCTTGGATGCCGATCATGCCGGCGAGTTCACGCTGATTGGCAAGCTTGCTCGACTTGACCGACAGCAGAGTGAGCCAGACCGGCAGCGTGCCACCGGCCTCGACCAGGGCAGCGTCGAAGGCCTGGGCAACCAGCTTGGCGGTTCGTCCGAGATTCATGCCGACTGGCGGGCGTTCGAAGGGTGTCATTGCAGGACACTAGACGGTGTCATGCACGGATGGAACTGGCGCGACTTATACATTGACATCTAACCATTTGATATCTAATTACCGAGAGATGGCGGGCTAAAGAGGAAATCCGGTTATGCAATATGTCTACATCGTCGTTATCGGCCTTCATGTCATGGCAGGTGTATTCTGGGCGGGTACGACGATCGCGGTCGGCCGTGACCCGGACATCCGGGCGGAACGGTTCTTCCGGCCGCAAATGGGCGCTGCCGGTCTGGTTTTCCTGACCGGCATACTGCTCTGGTATTTCTTTCACGAGGGCGTTTTCGGCTCGATGGAGAAGGTGCTGGCGCTGGGCATCGTGACGGCCCTGATCGCCGCCGGCGTGCAAGGCGCGCTGGTGGGCTCAGCCAGCAGGCAGCTTGCCGGTGCCGATGCGGCAACGGAAAGCCAGTTGCGCGCGAAGATGACAAGAGGCGAGCGCATCGCAGGGGGGCTGCTGGTGCTGACCGTGCTGTGCATGGCCACGGCCAGAATGTTTTGAGCGCCGCCCACGCAGCACAAGCTCACAGAATCGTACGTTGTCTGGCGACGAGCCAATGACGTGCGGGCGCGCGGCCAGACCGAAGTATACGGGCTCTCGTACGCAGGTCCGACCGCGCGCCACCGATCCTCGCAATAGCTAATTTCAGATACGCAAGCCGAACCTGATGCCGTCATAGATGGCGGCGTGGATGTTGCGCGAGGCGACCGCGTCGCCGATGCGGAACAGCACGAAGCCGCCTTCTGGATTGCGCTTGGGAAAGATGTCGCCACCACTCACCAGCCGTTCGTAGTCGACCGCACCGCCATTCTTCGACAGAGGCTTTAGCGATAGGTAGAGATCATCGAGCGGCAGCGTACCGTGCTCGACCACCACCTGGTCGACCCTGCGCTCGCCGCGCCAGCCATCGGCGAAATCCGAAGCCAGCTCTGCGATCAGTTGATTGCCCTCGCGCCGCACCGAACGCAGCCGCGTGTTGATGGTGATGGTGACGCCCTTTTCCTGAAAGGCCCTGATATAGGGCACATGGTTCATGCCGCCCATTTCCGGGGCAAAGAAACGCTCCGGCGATACAAGCTCGAGTTTCGAGCCGGCATTGGCGATCAGTTCGGCGGCGCCCATGCCCTGATGGCCGCCATTGTCGTCATAGAGCAGCACATTTTCGGCCGGCTTGACGCTGCTGGCCATGATGTCCCAACTCGAGGTGACAAGGTTGTCGCCGGCCGTCAGCGGCGGGTTCTGCGGCAGGCCGCCGGTAGCGACCACCACCACATCGGGCGACAGCGCCAGGACATCGTCTTTTTCCGCCCAAGTGTCGTAGCGGATCTCGACGCCGAGCCGGTCGAGTTCAGCCAGCCGCCAGTCGATGATACCGATCAGTTCCTTGCGGCGCGGGTTCTGCGTCGCCAATCGCACCTGGCCGCCGGCCTGGCTCGATGCTTCAAGCACCATCACCTTGTGGCCGCGCTCGGCCGCGACCCGCGCAACCTCCAGCCCGCCGGCGCCGGCTCCGACGACCACGATTTTCTGCTTCGGTCCTTCGGTCTTGACGATGATATGCGGGATTTCGGCCTCGCGGCCGGTCGCGGCATTGTGGACGCAAAGCGCTTCGCCGCCCTCATAGATGCGGTCGAGACAATAGGTGGCGCCCACGCACGGGCGGATCTCATGCTCGCGCCCCTCCATCACCTTTTTGATGATGTGCGGATCGGCGATATGGGCGCGGGTCATGCCGACCATGTCGAGCTTGCCGGTGGCGATGGCGTGGCGTGCGGTGGCCACGTCGGATATGCGCGCCGCGTGGAAGGTCGGGAATTTCGTCGCCGCCCTCACCTCTCCGGCGAAATCAAGATGCGGCGAAGAGCGCATGCCGGTTACCGGGATGACCTTGGTCAGCGCCGCATCGCTCTCGATCGAGCCACGAATGATGTTGAGGAAATCGACCTTGCCGGAGCCCGCCAGCCGCCTGGCGATTTCGATCCCCTCCGCCTTCGACAGGCCTTTTTCGAAATCTTCGTCGGCGACCATGCGGATGCCGACGACGAATTTGTCGCCGACAGCTGCCCGCACGGCATCGAGCACCATGTTGGTGAAGCGCAGGCGATTGTCCAGCGAGCCGCCGAATTCGTCGTCGCGATGATTGGTGGCCGGCGACCAGAAGCCGTCCATCAGATGGCCGTAGGATTCGAACTCGATGCCGTCGAGGCCGGCGGCCTCGCAGCGCTGGGCGGCTGAAGCATAGTCGGCGACGATGCGCTCGATGTCCCAGTCCTCGATCGTCTTCGGGAATGCGCGATGCGCCGGCTCACGCACCGGCGAGGCCGAGAGCACCGGCAGCCAGTCGGCCTTGTTCCAGCCGGTACGGCGGCCGAGATGGGTGATCTGGATCATCACCTTGCAGTCGTGCTCGTGGCAGGCGTCGGCGAGCTCGGCCAGCCACGGCACGATCCTGTCGTCATAGACATGCAGATTGCCGAAGGCGGCCGGGCTGTCGCGCGAGACGATCGCCGAGCCGGCGGTCATGGTCAGCGCCATGCCGCCCTTGGCCTTCTCTGCATGGTAGAGCCGGTAGCGCTGTTTCGGCATGCCGTCCTCGGAATAGGCCGGCTCATGGCTGGTCGACATGACCCGGTTCTTCAGCGTCAAATGTTTGAGCTGGTAGGGCTGGAGAAGCGGATCGTTGCTGGTCATCGTCTTCCTGCGGTTTCAAATTGTGCTAATGAGCGGCAAAATTCGTTTTCAAGCATGTCGTCCCGCACGCACTCCGGGCGCATGCGACAAGGATTGCGCCCATGATCGACACCAAAACTCTCACCCAGCTCGGCGCGCACGTCGAGACGCCACAAAGCCCCGAAGCAGCGGTCCTGGAGACCGTACCGTTTTCGCGTGGTGACGGACCGCCGGCGATCGTGCGCTTCACCTGTCCGGAATTCACCTCGCTGTGCCCCGTCACCGGCCAGCCGGACTTCGCCCATATCGTCATCGACTACGCACCCGATGCGGCTCTGGTGGAATCGAAGTCGCTCAAGCTGTTCATGACCTCGTTTCGCAACCATGGCGCCTTCCATGAAGACTGCACCGTCATGATCGGCCGCCGCATCGTGGCGGCAACCAAGCCGCTGTGGTTGCGCATAGGCGGCTATTGGTATCCACGCGGCGGCATTCCGATCGATGTGTTCTGGCAAACGGGCGCTCCGCCCGAAGGCGCCTGGCTGCCCGACACCGGGGTGGCGCCCTATCGCGGGCGGGGTTGAGCTCGCCCATCATTCGCACTGATATTGGCTGAGTGCCCATTCGCCGGTCACCGACAGCAGGTCCGATATCTTCCAGTCGCCGTCGACCCTCTTGAATTTCCATTCCAGCCGGTGCGGGTTGCCCGATATGACGAAGGCGACGATGACCTTGGCCTGGTCGCCGTTGATCGCCTCGAGCGTCTTCAGGCTCTTGTCGATCTCGGCCTTGTCGTAATCGGCATTATCGAGCGCCATGTTGGGGTCGAGGCACTCGCCCTGCCCGGATTTGCGCAAGGCGTCGCTCTTGTCGAGCACGGTTTTGGCCGGGTCGATGAAATGGCTTCGCTCGGCTGGATCGATCTCCAGCCCGACCTGATCGTAAAACGGCCGCACCACAGCGGTCGGCGAGCCCGGCTGGATCGGTGCGGCCGGCGCGGCTTCGGCTGGCGACCATCCAACAGGCGGCGTTGCCGGTTCCACTCCGGTTCCGGGTGCATTTGCGGGCGGAGCCCCGCTGTCGCCCGGCGCGGCGTCAGCCGGCGGCGCACCCAACAGGCCTTGCGCGGCGGCGCCGCTCAGAGCCGCCAGCAGACACACACCCGACAGGGCCAGCAACCGGCGATGGGCCATCGCTTCACTCCGGCGTCTGGCCGGCCATGCATTCCAGCGCACTGAGCGTCCAGTCGCTGGTCTTGGAAGCGATGTCCGATATCTTCCACTTGCCGTCGATCTTCTTGAGCGACCAGAGCATTTCACGTTTGGAATCATCGCCCTCGGAGAACAGGCTGAAGGATACCGTGACCTGTGCGTTATCGCCATCCAGCTTCTCAGACAGTTTCAGCGTTTTCGAGACGGTTTTCTGATCGAAATCCTGGGCGTCGAGACCAGGATCGAAATCGATGCAGGCGACCTGGTCCGGGTTCTTCTTCGTTGCCTGGTCGTTCAACTCGAACAGTTTCGTCACCGGTTCGGTGAACCGGTCCCGATATTGTTCGTCGGCCTCGAACTTGACCGCCGGGACATAGAAGAACTTCACCGCATCGGACGCCGGTCCGGCGACGGCGGCGGCCGGCAGGGCTATCGAAAGGGCGGCAACGAGCACTGTCAGTCTCATGCAGAATCTCCGGCTTTTGATGGCTTGAGCCTATCAATACCACGTATCCTGCATATCGGCTTTTTTGCGGCTCATGAAGTCCTGCAGCGCCTTGTTTCAGCCGTCCAGCCAGACGTTCTGAAGGTCCATCTCGAATGTCTGGTGGACACCATAGTTCTTCACCTTCTTGTTCTGGTGGCTGTAGAGCTTCTGCCAGAACGGCTGAATAATGACGCCCGAATCCTGCAGGATCTGCTCGACATCCTTCATGACCTCGCGTCGTTTCTCCACGTCGATGAGCGATAGCGCCTGCTTGAGCTTGGCGTCGAAATCGGGGTTGGAATATGCCGATTCATTCCAGGCCTCGCCGGTGCGATAGCCGAGCGCCAGCACCTGGACGCCAAGCGGGCGCATGTACCAGATCGTCATCGAATAGGGATATTTCGTCCAGTCGTTCCAGAAGGTCGAACCCGGCAGCACCGTGCGCTTCACCTTGATCCCGGCATCGCGCAGCTGGCCGGCAATGGCGTCGCCGGTATTCTTCTGCCAATCGTCCTCGATGGTGATCAGCTCATGCTCGAAGTCAGCCTGTCCGGCTTCCGCCATCAGCTTCTTGGCGCCGGCGGCGTCGCGTGTCTTCTTGGGCAGCGGATAGTATTCCGGATGGATCGGGGCAACGTGGTGGTTTTCACCAGGGGTGCCTCGCCCGGCGTAACCAAGTTGGAGGACCGCATTGTTGTCGACGGCCATTTGCAGGGCGTTGCGCACCCGCTTGTCGTCATAGGGCTTGTGGGTAATGTTGGTGCGCGCAACCAGCGTCGTCGCCGTCGCCACCTCCGATTTCACCAGATCCATCTTGTCGAGAATGTCGATGAAGTCGGCGGGCGACTCGAAATTGAGGTCGATCTCACCCGATTCGAACGCGTTAACGGTGGCGTTGAAATCGGTGCCGTAGTCGATGAACTCGACGCTGTCGAGCGGCGCTTCACCACCCCACCATTTGCCATTCTCACGACGCTTGACGACCGCCTTCTGGCCGACATCGTAGGAGACCAGTTCGAACGGTCCCGTGCCGATCGGCTTCTTGATCGGATCGGCACCATCGGCATCGAAGCTGCGATGGACGACGAGCGCCGGATAGTCGGTGAAATTCGGGATCAGTGAAATGTCTGGTTCGCTTAGCTTCAGCTTGACCGTGTTGTCGTCGACCTTGGTGATCGCACCATCCCTGGCCTTGCCGGTCTTTGTGTCGATCAGCGCGCCGACACGGGCGGCCATGGAATTGCCGGCGACATTCTTCTCGCACCAGCGCGTCAGATTGTGAGCGACGTCATCGGCGTTGAAGGCATCGCCGTTGTTCCATGTGATGCCCTTGCGCACATGCAGCACATATTCGGTGGCGTCGTCATTGATATCCCAGCTTTCGAGCAGAACCGGCTCGAAGGTGAACTGCCTGGTATAGCGGACAAGCGGCTCCAGCCAGCAACGCGAAATGTTCGCCAGTTCCACCCAGTCGTAAGTGCGCGGATCCTTCTGTCCCTTCACCGACATCGAGACGCGCAGCGTTCCGCCTTTCTTCGGCTCTTCGGCCAAGGCCCGATCCGGCACGGCAAGACCGATCATGCCATAGGCAAGCGCCGTCGATGCGCCGAAGGCGCTTGCCAGCGCCAGGAACTCGCGCCGGTCGACACGACCCGCGCGTGCTTCGACCGCCATTGCCTCGATAGCGCTCGGCACGCGATCGCCACTGCTTCTGAAGAATGCCATTTTTTCCTCCCGTCTGGTTCCCTTGATCTTGGTTCTTCGCGTCAACTGACGCTGTCCGGCAGCCTCTCCTCGCGCCGCGCGATGAAATCCATCAGGCCATCGGCGATGCCTTCATCGAGCTTCGGCTCCTCGTAATCCGCCAGCATGTTGCGCGCCTTCTCGCGGCCGCGCGTGTCGTGGTCCTTCGCCCCTTCCGCCTTCCACTGTTCGAACGAATTGAAGTCCATGATCGAGGGCATGAAGAAGGCGGATTCGAAATGTTCGAGCGTATGCTGGGTGCCGAGGAAATGGCCCTGCGGTCCCACCTCGCGGATGGCCGCCATGGCTTCCTTGAAATCGTCGAACGGCAGACCGCCGGCATATTTGTACCAGCCGATGAGCTGTTCGCAGTCGGTGGCGAATTTCGAATAGCCGCAGGTCAGGCCGGCCTCGAGCCATCCCGCGGAGTGCCAGATGTAGTTGGCGCCGGCGAGGATGGCGGCATGCATCAGCATGTTCGCCTCGTAACCCGCCTGGGCGTCGTTGAGCTTCGACCCGACATGAAAGCCGGACGTGCGCCACGGCAGCCGGTATTTCCGCGCCAAGGCTCCCATCAGATACATCATCTGCGCCGCCTCGGGCGTGCCGCCCATCGGAGCGCCGGTCTTCATGTCCACCGTGACCATGAACTGCCCGTAGATCTGCGGCGACCCTGGGCGCAGCAGTTGCGTGAAGGCGACGCCCGCCAGCGCTTCCGCATTGACCTGCGCAACCGCGCCCACGGCGGACGCCGAAGTCGAGGCGCCGCACAGTGCGAAGGGTGCGAGGATCAGCGGCTGGTTGCTTCGCGCATAGACCTTCATCGCGTCCAGCATGGTGGCGTCCCACACCAGCGGCGAATTGCAGTTGGTGATCGACACCAGGACCGGATTGTCGCGGACGTAATCCTCGCCGAACACGATGCCTGCCATCGCCATCGTGTCTTCCGCCCGCTCCTTGGACGTGACGATGCCCATGAACGGCTTGTCGGAATGCTTAAGCGCGGAATGGATGATGTGGAGGTGACGCTTCGGTACCGCGATTTCCATCGGCTCGCAAATGACCGAACTCGATGAATGCAGCGCCGGCGCCATGTAGGCGAGCTTGTGGAAATTGTTGAGGTCGGCCAGCGTGCCGTAGCGCCTGTTGTTGTCGAGATCGCGAACATAAGGCGCGCCATACATCGGCACGAAGATGGTATTGTTGCCGCCCACCCGCACCGTACGCTGCGGATTCCTCGCATTGAGCGTGAACTCCGACGGGACCTTCGATACCAGCTCCATCAGCAGGGCCCGGTCGATCCGCACACGAGTTTCCGAGACATCCGCGCCCGCCGCCTTCCACAGCGCGATAGCCTCGTCGTCGCGGAATTCGCATCCCACCTCTTCGAGGATCAGGAGCGACTCCTCGTGGATCAGCTCGACCGCCTCATCGGGGACCATCTGGTAGACGGGGATCTGGCGGACCAGGGTCGGGAACGACGTTACGGGGGCTCCGCGCAGCGCCTTGCGCCCCAGGCGGCCGCCACTGCGGCGGTTGGCATGTTCGGTCACTTCAGGGGCCGGTGCGTTCATGGCAACTCCATTCCACTCATGAAGGAGCCTAGCGCGACAAAATGGTGATGTGACGCTGGAAAATCCTGATCTCTTGTATAAGCTCAGCTTATGCGAAGCCTGCGCCACCTCCTGCCCTCGGCCGGCAGCCTGATCGTCTTCGAGGCGGCCGGGCGGCTTTCGAGCTTCACCGCCGCCGGCCGCGAGCTCGGCATGACGCAGGCCGCCGTCTCCTATGCCGTGCGCGGGCTGGAAGAGCAGCTTGGCGCCAAGCTGTTCCAGCGCCGCCACCGCCAGGTTCTCCTGACCGAGGCCGGCGAGCGCTTCCATGCCGATGTCTCGCTTGGGCTTTCGCATATCCGCAAATCGGCGGAGGATCTACGCCTGCAGGCGACCGGCGGTCATGTCACGCTGGCCGCCTCGACCGCGTTCGGTTCGTTCTGGATGATGCCGCGCCTGCAGCAGTTCCGCGACGAACTGCCGGGCATCGACCTGCGTATCCAGACCGCCGACCGCGACCTCGACATCATCGCCGAAGGCATTCCGCTCGGCGTGCGCGGCGGCGCGCCGCGGGACTGGCCGGACTATCACTCGTTGCCGCTGGCGGACGAGGAGATATTTCCCGTCGCCGGCACCAGCTATGCGGCAAAGTTCGGCCTGCCCAAATCCGCTGCCGAACTGGCCACGCACCGCCTCATCCATCTGGAGGAGCCGTATCGCGAGGCGGCCAGCTGGGACGAATGGTTCCAGTCGGCGGGCGCCAATCTCAGCGATACCGCGCGCGGCCTGCGCATCAACGATTACGGCCTGGTGATTCAGGGCGTCATGGAAGGCCAAGGCATCGCGCTCGGCTGGCGGCACCTCGCCGAGCGGTTGCTGGCGTCGGGCTTGCTGGTGCCGGTGACGGATCATGTGCTGAAGACCGGCAAGGCGTTCTATGTCGTCTGGCCGAAGAACCGGGAACTCAGCGACAACGCCCGCAAGGTGCGAGACTGGCTGGCGGCTCAGGCGTGAGGGGCAGTGCCTCCCTGTCCCTTGGAAGTCGGCGGGACAGCACCCCCCTCTGTCCTGCCGGACATCTCCCCCGCAAGTGGGGAGATTGGCAGTTCCAGCCTCGCCACCCTTCCTGCAGCGCTGCAGATTGGCGAAAGCCGTGGCGACATCCGATCTCCCTCCTTGCGGGGGAGATGGCCGGCAGGCCAGAGGGGGGTGCTGTCCCGCCAGCATCATCGCTATTCCGCCGACATCGAATGCTTTCTCATCGGCGTCGAATCCGCCTATAGTGGCGCCATGCCCATCCGCCAGCTTTCCGAAACGATGATCAACCAGATCGCCGCCGGCGAAGTCATCGAGCGTCCGGCGAGCGTGGTCAAGGAACTGGTCGAGAATGCGCTCGATGCCGGTGCTTCGCGCGTCGAGATCGTCACAGCCGGCGGTGGGCTGAACCTGATCCGCGTCACCGATGACGGCTCCGGCATTCCCGAACGGGAGCTGGCGCTGGCGATCGCACGACACTGCACCTCCAAGCTCACCGAGGATATCAACGACATCCGCTCGCTGGGCTTCCGCGGCGAAGCGCTGCCGTCGATCGGCTCGGTGTCGCGACTTTCGATCCGCTCGCGCACGGCAGCAAGTGACAGCGCCGCCGAGATCGGCATCGAGGGTGGCCGCGTCCTGCCTGTCAGGCCGGCGGCGGCCAATCGCGGCACCACGGTCGAGGTGCGCGACCTGTTCTTCGCAACGCCGGCCCGATTAAAGTTCATGAAGGGCGAGCGCGCCGAAAGCTCGGCCACCAGCGATGTGGTCAAGCGCATCGCCATCGCCTTCCCCGCCGTGCGCTTCACGCTGGCCGGCTCGGACCGCTCGACGCTGGAATTGCCGGCGGCGGATGACAGCGCGGAAGGCAGCCTGCGCCGTGTCGCCCAGGTGATGGGCGCCGACTTTCCGGACAATTCTATTGCCCTCGACGCGATGCGCGAAGGCGTGCATCTGACCGGCCACGTGTCGATCCCGTCCTTCACCCGCGCCAACGCGCTGCAGCAATATGCCTATGTGAACGGCCGCCCGGTGCGCGACAAACTGATCGCCGGCGCCATACGCGGTGCCTACGCCGACGTCCTGCCGCGCGACCGCCATGCGGTGACGGTGCTGTTCCTGACGCTCGACCCGGCCATCGTCGACGTCAATGTTCATCCAGCCAAGGCCGATGTGCGCTTCCGCGATCCCGGCCTTGTGCGCGGACTGATCGTCGGGGCAATCCGACAGGCACTGGCCGATGCCGGCGTCCGCGCCGCCACCACGGGGGCCGCCGGCATGATGGCGGCGTTCCGGCCAGGGGCCGCATCCTACGGCCACGGTGGAGCGGCAAACGGCCACCGCAGCTACGACGCGGCCTACCGCGCCTCGGGTCCGTCCGGCTTCGATCCCGCCCGGTCGTCGCAGCGGCCGCTCGATATGGGTTTCGAGGGTGCGGGCTTCCAGCAGCGCGGCTTGCATGAAAACGAGCAAGCGGCTTTCGATGCCGGTCCGCAGCATAGCGCCGATGCACGCGCAGGGCAGGATGAAGCGGCCGAGACGCTGCTCGGCGCGGTGCTGGGCGCGGCGCGCGCCCAGGTGCATGAGAACTACATCGTCGCCCAGACCAGGGATTCGCTCATCATCGTCGACCAGCATGCGGCGCATGAACGGCTGGTCTACGAGGCGCTGAAGAATGCGCTGCACTCGCGCCCGGTGCCCTCGCAGATGCTGCTTCTGCCCGAGATCATCGACCTGCCGGAGGAGGATGCCGAGCGGCTTGCGCTGCATTCGGAAACGCTGGCCCGCTTCGGTCTCGGCATCGAGCGCTTCGGCCCCGGCGCCGTCGCGGTGCGCGAGACGCCGTCGATGCTGGGCGAGACCAATGTCGGGCAATTGGTGCGCGACCTCGCCGACGAGATCGCCGACAACGACACGGTCGACACGCTGAAGGAGCGGCTGGACAAAATAGCCGCGACCATGGCCTGCCACGGCTCTGTGCGCTCCGGCCGCCTGCTCAAGGCCGAGGAGATGAATGCCCTGCTGCGGCAGATGGAGGCGACGCCCGGCTCGGGCACCTGCAATCACGGTCGCCCGACCTACATCGAACTCAAGCTGGCGGATATCGAACGGCTTTTCGGGCGGCGATAGCTGCGGACGGATTGCGGGCCATCGCTTCACCACTTGAGACCGGCAAGCCAAGGAGATCGGCCGACAATGCGGTCACCCGCGATTTTCGCCTGGCGGCCCGAGCAGCGCGATCGCAGCCGCCGCCAGCAGGAGGATCGCACCGGCGATTTCAGCCCAGCCGACCGCCTCGCCGAAGAGCCAGGCTCCGGCCGCTAAAGCGACGATCGGCGAAACGAAGGCGTAGAGCCCGGCACGGACGGTGCCCCAATCACGCATCAGCACGAGATAGAGCGTATAGGCGACGATCGTGCCAAACAGCGACAGGAACAGCAGACTGCCGATGGCGGCCGGCGTGTGCAGCGCCTCGAGCGTCTCACCCGAGATCGGCTCCAGCACGAGCGACAGCGCAAGCAGTGCAACACCGCCGATCGCAGCCTGGACCATTGTCAGCGCCAGTGGTTTGACCGCGCCCACCAGCGGGCGCGAAACCACGCTGCCGAAGCAATAACAGGCGGTCGCAACGACGATCGCAGCGAGCCCGATGCCGCTCGAACCGCTTCCCGCGCCAAGCCGCGTCCAGAACAGCCCAACCAGCCCGATGCTGCCGATAGCGAGCGCGGAAGCGTGGCGCCAGGTCGGTCGCTCCTCGCCGGTGAATGCGGCAATCGCGAACAGCAGGATCGGGATCAGCGCCAGGTTGACCAGCCCCGACAATCCCGAGGGCACGTGCTGCATTCCCCAGAAAAGCAGACCGTAGGTGCCGGTATTGACCAGCAATGCCGAGACCACCGTCCGCCCCGTTCGCCCGTGGGCGAATGCCGCGCCGGCTCCACGCACCGCTGTTGCCAGAAGCGCGGCGGTCAGCAAATAGCGCGCCGCCGCCAGCAGTAGCGGAGGCACGTCATTGAGACCGAGCTTGATCGCCGCCCAGGTCAGCCCCCAGATCAGCGACATCACCGCGAAGAAGGCGAGATTGCGAACCACCAGATTCGCCGCTCAGCGCAGTCCCTGACGATCGACAAGTATCCGGTGGATGTCGATCCGCTCCGGCAGCTCGATCAGGAACTCGGCATCGCGGTCCAGATGATGGACTTTGGTCGGTTCGCCTCTGGTAAAGGCCGTCATCGCTTGCATGTCGGCCCAATACGAGATGGTTGTGAACCACGTCTCGGCATCGCGGTCTTCGCGCAGCAATTGGACGCCAAGCGCCGTCTTCTCAAGGGGCGGAATACCCTCGGCACGCAGGTATGGCTCATAGGCGTCGGCGACGTCGCGGCGGGTGCGACCGCGCCAGATGCGCGCGATGGTCGGTTTGGTCGGCATGAGGTTCTCCTTCAGACAGGGGACAACAACTGAGCGCAGCAAGCGACGCCGGGTGAGATCAGGCGTGAACACGAGCCAGGAAATCGCGGACCAGCGGCAGCGCGTCGTCGAAATGTGTCTCGAGCAGCCAGTGACCCGCCCCCTCGATCAGATGCAGTTCCGCATCGGGCAGATCGCGATTATAGGCCCGCGCCGACGCCGCGGGCATATAGCCGTCCTCTGGCCCCCAAACGATCAGCGTGGGCGGGTGGTGTTCACGCAAATAAGCCTGGTAACGCGGAAACCAATTGAGATTGGCTTCCAGCTTCTCCATCAGACCGACGGCGATCTGCCGACGAACCGGCGTGTTCATCAATGGCCAGTGAAGGCTCCAGAGATCGGGCGGCACGCGGATTGCAACGTCGTCAGCCACTTCCCCGATGAACTCGCCCCGGAACCCGTCCTCGCTCACGGCGGCCTCGAGCGGACGGTGCTTGTAGGGCGACTTGTCGGTCCACCAAGCCTTGATCGTGGCGTATTTGGGTCCAAGCACGTCTTCGTAGATGTCGCCGTTCTGGATGATCAGGGCGCTGATCCGCTCCGGGTGCGAGATCGCATGCCGGAGTCCTATCTGCGAGCCATAATCATGCAGCCACAAGGCGTAGCGTTCGAGACCGAATTCACCGGCAAGTTTGGAAAGCACGTCGGAATAGGCGTCGAAATCATAGCCAAAGGCGGCCGGATCTGGTGTGCCACTGTATCCGAAGCCCGGCCAGTCGAATGCAATCGTTCGCCAGCGGTCGGCGAGCGCCGGCATCAGTCGGCGGAATTGGAACGAAGAGCAGGGATAGCCGTGCGGCAAGAGCAAGACAGGTGCTTCTGGCGGCCCTGCCTCGCGATAGAAAATGGATAGATCATCCAGTTGCATGCGTCGGTGCGTCGTTGCACCCGGCATTCGGACCTCCGTCGAATAAACACCGGCTAAACGCCTTTGACCGAGGGATCGTTCCGAATGAGGGAAGCGGACGGACGGCAATATTCATCTCTTCAAATTCACCACGATGACACCGCCCAGGGCCAGCGCGCCCCCGATTATGCCGAGCAGCGTGGGGACTTCGCCCAGCCAGAAGAAGCCGATCAGCGCGGACATCGGCGAGACCAGATAGAGGAAGTTGGAGGCACGTGCGGCGGGCAGACGCGACAGCGCGGTCGCCCAGGCGGCATAGGCGATGAGGCTGGGCACGATGCCGAGAAAGATGACGGCGCCGAGGCCTGCCGTGTCGGCAACCGCCGCCTGCGAAAAGGCCGACGGCAGGAAGGGCGCCAGGCATAGTGCGCCGAGCACCATGTTCGAAGCCGAAATGGTCAACGGATGATGGCGGGCAAACAGCGGCTTCTGGACGATGGTGTTGACGGCCGAGCACAAGGCCGAGCCAAGCACCAGAAGAGCACCGGTGTTAAATGACAGGCCATGCCCGTCGGCCATGGCGATGACGCCTATGCCGGCGAAGGAAATCACCGTGCCGGCCCAGGCCATGCCCGAAAAGCGCTCGCCCAGCAGGACCATCGCCATAATGGCGGTGAAGATCGGGCTGACATTGATGATGAAGCCGGCGGCACCGGCCGAGACGGTCAGTTCGCCGAAATTGAGCATGACGGTGTAGAGCGCGACGAAGATGGCGCCGCCGAAGACCAAGCGCCACACTTCGTTCAGCCTGGGCAGCGCCGGGCGCTTGACGGCGAGGAAGATCGCCGCCGGCACCGCGGCGATGGCAAAGCGCAACGCGCCGAGTTCCAGCGGTCCGAACGCGGCGAGACCGGCTCGGATGGCGGGAAAGGCAGAAGCCCAGCCGACCACCGTCAGCGCGACAGCAATGGCTGCCGTGGTGTCCATCCGCTGTGTCGAATTCAACGTGCCCGTCATTGCGTTCATCTCACTACCCTCGCATTCTTCGGTCCTGAAAGGCAGGAAACGCCATTTCAGGCCGGTTGACAAACGACCAGATCGAGGATCACCTGTGACTATGGATCACAGCTCGGACACAATGGTGCCGCTCGAGACGCTGCGCGCCTTCGATGCGGCGGCGCGGACAGGCAGCTTTTCGGCGGCCGCAGAAAAGCTCAACATCACCCATGGCGCCGTCAGCCGGCAGATCGCCAAGCTCGAGGACTGGCTGGGATTGAAAGTCTTCGACCGTGGTGCGCGCGGCGTCTCGCTGACGATCGAGGGGAACCGGCTGCATCTGCGCACGGCGGAAGCTTTTGCGCTGATATCGACCCATTCCGACCGCTGGGTCGAGCCGCGTGGCACCGCCGTGGTGCGGCTGACCTCGATCCCCTCGGTCAGCGGACTGTGGCTGATGCCGCGCATGGCGGCTCTGGAAAACAATCCCTCGAAGCTGCGCATCGTGCTCGATGTCGACATCCGCCAGGCCGACCTTGCCGATGAGGGCATCGATCTCTCCATCCGCTGTGGACGCGGCGGCATTCCGGGCCGCGTCTCGGTGCAGCTTTTCGAGGAACATGTCTTCCCCGTCGCGTCACCCGGGCTTGCCCGCGAGATCGGCCGCGGCGACCCGGCCCGGCTGCTCAAATATCCGCTGATCAACGATTCCGACGCGTCTGCCTGGCGCGCCTGGTTTGCCGCGCAAGGCATGGATTATCGCCCGCGCCCGCAGGACCGCCGCTTCGAGGACTACAATCTGGTGCTCGACGCCGCCGCCTATGGGCTGGGCATCGCGCTGGCACGCCCACCCCTGACCGGGCATCAATTGCAATCGGGCCGCATCACTCCCGTCGATGAGCGCACCGCGCTCAATCCGGTGTCCTACTGGCTTGACCGGCCGATCGGGCGGCCGCGTGCCGCAGCCGCCGACCTCGCCCGCCGCATCGCGGCAGAGGCCGGGCTGGCTCCGGACAAGATCGAGGCGTTCATCGAAGCCGAGCGATAGGCCTCTCGGACATATATCGAGAACCGGCCGATTCGAAGCTCAGCGAAGCAACAACAGAACGAACCCGAGGATCACGGCTCCCAGAAAACCGGCCATTATCGAAACAAAGCCAATTTTCACCAGCAACTGCTCAGGGCTCGGCACCGCACCATGGGATTGATTGGCCGGCCTGTGCCTGCCCGCCAATGTACCCAGGGCGGCAGCGTTGCGCGGGACTGGAGCCTGCGGCGGGATAAGCGACAGCAATGACAGCCCCGCAACCCTGGCAGGAGCATTGTCATTGGCCGTTGTCGAAAGCGGCAAGAAGGCTCGCAGCGTTTCGGCTTCGGGTTCTGCCTTTCTCGCCGCGATCGTTGCCAACGCCGCCTCTTCGCCCGTCTCAAGCTGGGCAAGATAGGCATCGACGATGCCAGCTGATGCGATCTGCTGCGATTTGACGGCCATCGGCGCGACCGGCAAAGTCAACAGCGCTGGCGCTGTCTGTTGCGCAAGCAGAGACGGCGCCGGCGGTTGGACCAGCGCCTTGACCAGTGCCGTCATGACTGGATCAGCCTGCCCCGAGGGCACTGCCTGCGGCGTCATCACTTCCCTGAGCAACGCGGGAAGACGAGTGGAGGAAATGTCCATTGCGGCCCACCAACACCATTTTTCCGCTTCACAATAAGCGTTCAGCATTGTCTCAGGCTTGTCGCATGCTTGACCTCGCCGGGAATTTATGGCGATGAAATCCTCATGAACCCTGGCGTCCCCGCATGATGAACCGTTTCGAAGGCCCCGGCGGCAAGGAAGCCCGCATCCGCTATCTGGATGGCGACTTCCAGGTTACCAGTCCCGGCGCGTTCGTGCGCTGCGCGGTGACAGGCGAAAGCATTCCGCTCGACGAGTTGAAATACTGGAGCGTCGCCAGGCAGGAGCCCTACATCAGCGCCACCGCCTCGCTGCGCCGCGAAATCGAGATGCATCCGGAGCTGCGTAAGCGCGGTTAGAGCAGTTCACCGTTTCACGGAACGGCGAACCGCTCTATCTCTTTGTTTTGACGCAATTCCCAAGGGAAAGCGCTATGCGCTTTTCCCGGGAACCCGTTTCACACTTTTCCTGGAATTGCTTTAGCCTTTCAGCTTGCGCTGGCGCCAGGCATCGAGGGTCTCGTCGATGATGCGCTCGGGAACGTGATCGAGCTCGAAGACAGTGTCGATCTCCAGCACCTCGAGCCGGTCGAGAAAGTCCTGTGAGGCGCCGTGGCGCAGCCGGGCGGCGTCCTTGGCGGTGGTGATGAGCACCAGCCCTTCGGCGTGCGCGGTCGCCGCCAGCTCGGCAAGTTCGTCCTCGGCATAGAAATGATGGTCCGGAAACGGCCGCGTCAACGCCAGCTCGCCGCCCGCCTCGCGCACCGTATCGAAGAATTTCTCGGGATGGCCGATACCGGCAAAAGCCAGGAACCGCCTGCCGGCAAGCCCTGTCTTGCCGCTTGGTTCCGTATGGGCCTCGAAGATTGGCCGGCCGGCGCGTGCCGCCTGGCGGACCACGCTGTCGGCGGCGATGCCCTCGCCCATTTTCAACAGCCCGCTGGTGAAGACCAGCTGGTCGACGATTTTGGCCCTGAGCGGACCGCCCGGAATGACGCGGCCATTGCCGATCCCATAGCGCGCATCGACGACGACCAGCGCATAATCGATGTGGATGCGGGCGCTCTGGAAGCCATCATCCATGATCAGGAAATCGCAGCCATGCCGTTCCAGCAGCAGCCGAGCGCCGGCGGCGCGGTTCGGCGTCACCGCCACCGGCGCGTGTTCGGCGAGCAGCAGCGGTTCGTCACCGACATGCCTGGCACTGTCATGGTCGATATCGACCACGTGCGGCTCGGCGAAGGAGCCGCCATGGCCGCGCGACAGGAAGCCTGGTTTCAGATGCATGCGCTTAGCCCGTTTGGCGAGCGCGATGGCCACCGGTGTCTTGCCGGTGCCGCCAACCGTAAAATTGCCGATGCACAGAACGGGTGCCTCGATCTTCTCGCGCTTGGCCCGCCGCATGCCGCGGCCGGCGGCGGCGGCATAGATGGCCGATAGCGGCGACAGCGCCAAGACCCGCCAGTCCGGCTCTTCCCACCAGAATGGTGGTGCTTCGGAGGCCACGTTAGCGCCCGTTAGCGCCCTTCAGGCGCGACTTGACGACCAGCGGCTGGATATAGGGCTCGAGCGATTTCAGCGTGCGCGCCAGCGCGCCGCGCATTTCGTCGACGGTCGCCACGCCTGCCGCCATCATCTCGTGGCGCGCCACTTCGTTGGTCAGGAGGAAATTGACGGCGCCGGCCAGCATGTCGCGATCGCGCACCAGCTTGGCGCCGCCGCTGTCGAGCAGACGCTGGTAGGCCTCGCGAAAATTCTGCACATTGCGCCCGGCGAGAACCGCCGTGTCGAGCATGGCCGGCTCCAGCGGGTTCTGGCCACCCTCGGAGGTAAGCGAGCGGCCGACGAAGGCGATTTCGGTCAGCCGGAGATAGAGTCCCATCTCGCCGATCGTGTCGCCGAGCAATATATCCGTGTCGGCGGCGATCCTGTCGCCCTTGCTGCGCCGCGCGACCTTCAGGCCCATGCCGGAAATTTGTGCCGCAAGCGCCTCGCCGCGATCGGGATGACGCGGAACGACGATCGTCAGCAGACCATGGTGGCGTTTGTGCAGCGTCGCGTGGACTTCAGCCGCGACCACTTCCTCGCCGTCATGGGTCGAGATCGCCGCCCAGGTCGGGCGCGTGCCTACCTGCCGCCGCAGCGTCGCCAGCGCCCGTTCGTCGACGGGCGGCGGCGAGGTATCGACCTTGAGATTGCCCGACACGGTGACCGGCCGCGCGCCTAGCGCCAGAAACCGCTCGCCATCGACATCCGACTGCGCCACGACGTGAGCCAGGTTCTCGAACAACGCCTCGGCGATGTTGGCCCGTTTCTTCCACGACTTGAACGAGCGGTCGGACAGCCTGCCATTGACCAGCACCTGCGGCACGCGGCGCGCGCCGAGCTCGAGGATGGTCATCGGCCAGATCTCGGATTCGGCGATGATCGCCAGATCCGGCTGCCAGTGATCAAGGAACCGGCTGACCGCCGGCTTCAGGTCGAGCGGTACGTATTGATGGATGATCCGATCACCGAGCCGCTCGTCGGCGACCTGCGCCGAGGTGACCGTGCCGGTCGTCAGCACGATGTTGACGCCGTAGTCGAGAATGCTTTCGACCAGCGGCACGACGGCTATGGTCTCACCGACGCTCGCGGCATGGATCCAGATCACCGGCCCGTCGGGGCGCGCGCGGCCGGCGACGCCATAGCGCTCGCGGCGGCGGTAGCGGTCTTCCTTGCCGCGCGAGGTGCGCCAGGCAACATAGGGCCCGACCAGCGGATAGGCTGCCGCACCCGCGAACCGGTAAGCCGACAGCATGGCCCGTGCCCAGCGGCCGCTCATCGCGGAGCATCCACGAGACGGTAGGCCTCGGCAGTCGCGGCATTGAGCGCGGTCGTCACTTCCTGGCGCTTGCGCTCCATTTCGGCGTCATCGGCGCCGGCCGCCACGAAGATCGGCTGGCCGATGACGATCGACGAACGGCCGAACGGCAGGTTGATGGTGGTCTTGTCCCAGCTCTTCTCCAGCACCTTGCGGCGGCTGGTGGTGATGGCGACGGGCACAAGCGGCCGGCCCGAGAGGCGGGCCAGGAGAACGATGCCAAGCCCTGCGTCTCGCGGCGTGCCGTGCGGAATATCTGCGATCATGGCGACGTTCTTGCCGACGGCGAGCGACTTTTTCAGGGCGATAAGCGCTTTTGCCCCACCCTTGTCGAGATGCCTGGCATTTTCCCGCCCGCCCGACCCGCGCACCGCCTCGATGCCGAATTTTTCCAGCATCAGCGCGTTGAGCTCGGCATCGGCGCTGCGTGAGACCATGGCGACCAGCGGCTTGCGCTTGGGGTAGTAGGCCGGCGTCAGCAGATGCTGGCCGTGCCACAAGGCTATGATGCCAGGCTCGAACTCGGTATAGGCGCCGCCCGAAAACCGCGCCGAGCCCTCCACGACGCGATTGGTGAGGCGCACGAAGCGGACGAACTGGGCGAACAGGCTGGCGATGGCGTTCTTGACGAATCGCGACTGCGCCAGCGGTTGGCGAATCTTGCGCCAGAAGGCCTTGGTCGTGCGGCTGCGTCCCCTGCCCGTGGGCGCGGCATCGCTTGCTGGCCCTTTCGCCAGGTCATGCTCCATCGAAGTCAACCGGAAGCCTTGTTGTCGGGGTCCAGCAGCCGGTGCAGATGAACGACGAAATAACGCATGTGGGCGTTGTCCACGCTGGCTTGCGCCTTGGCTTTCCATGCCGTGTGCGCGGATTGATAGTCGGGATAGATGCCGACGATGTCGAGCCCGTCGAGATCGCGGAATTCGGTACCGCCAAGCTTCTTCAGTTCGCCACCGAACACCAGATGCAAAAGCTGTTTCTTTCCGTCTTCCGCGGCCATGTCGGTCCTTCACATATCGTGAGTTTGTGACAGGTCTAGACCAAAGCCGCCGACTTTGGAACCTTTAGGGCGAGATGAATTCATCTCGCCCGGGAAAACGCTTTCACGCGTCCAGACCGGCGATGACGCCGGCGAGCACGGCCAGCAATTCACCGCTGCCTGCAGCGAGCGCGCCGTGACGGGTCACCTCGCCGGCATAGAGCGGAGCACGGCCATGCTGGTCGAGCAGCTGGCCGCCGGCCTCGCGCAAGATGAGGTCGGCCGCGGCGATGTCCCAGTCATGCGCGTTCGGCTTGACGAAAGTGGCATCCAGCGCGCCATTGGCAATCATGGCCAGCCGATAGGCGAGCGAAGGGCTGTAAGGCGCCCGTTTCAGCCGCGCCTGCCATTCGGCCGGCATCAGGTCGGTCAACTGCTTCAGCCCGGAAATCTCGGCCGTATCCGCCAGCTTGCGAACCGCAATGCGCTTGCCGTTGCGGAAAGCACCCTGGCCGGGCAGCGCCCAATAGGTCTCCTCCATCGCCGGGCATTCCAGCACGCCGGCCAGCGTACGGCCACGCTCGACGACGGCGACGCTGACGCACCAGGTGCGCTGGCCTTCCAGAAAACCGCGTGTGCCGTCGATCGGGTCGACGACGAAGGTCCGGCGTGCGGAAAGCCGGACCGGATCGTCGACCGTCTCTTCCGACAGCCAGCCATAGTCGGGCCGGGCCGCCAGCAGCGTTTCGCGCAGATAGGCGTCGGCGGCATGGTCGGCCTCGCTGACCGGCGATGTGCCGCCCTTCATCCAGACTTGTGGGCTGTTGCCGAAGTAGCGCATGGCGATGACCCCCGCCTCGCGGGCGGCATCGCGCAGCAGCGGCAAGTCCCCAGAGGCGCCGGAGATGGCCCCGGCTATGGTCAGGTCATGCTCCGGCAAGGGTCATGCCTTCGATCAGGAGCGTCGGCGCGGCGGTGCCGAAATTGCGGTCGAGGTCATCGGCCGGCACCATGTTGAGGAACATCGTCTTCAGGTTCGAGGCGATGGTGACCTCGGCGACCGGATAGGCAAGCTCGCCATTCTCGATCCAAAAACCGGAAGCGCCACGGCTGTATTCGCCAGTGATCATGTCGACGCCCTGGCCGAACACTTCGGTGACGTAGAAGCCGGTCTTGAGCGATTTGATCAGCTCTTCCGGCGACCGCTCGCCCGGTTCGATGGCGAGATTGGTGGAGGATGGCGTCACGGAAGAGCCGCCGCGCGCGCCGCGGCCGTTGGTGACGAGGCCCAGTTCCCTTGCGGCCGAGGTCGACAGGAACCAGTGGTTGAGCACGCCCTTCTCGACCATCAACAGCTTTTCGCCCTCGACGCCTTCACCGTCGAACGGCCGCGAGGCCTGGCCACGCAGCCGGAGCGGCTCGTCGGTGACGGTGATGGCGGACGCGGCTACCTGCTTGCCCATCATGTCGCGCAGGAACGAGGTCTTGCGCGCGACCGAGGCGCCGTTGATGGCGCCGGCAAGATGGCCGGCGATGCCGCGCGCGACGCGCGGATCGAAAACCACGTCGACCGGCCCGGTCGCCGCCTTGCGCGCGCCGATGCGGCGCACGGCGCGCTCACCGGCCTTGCGACCGATGTCCTCGGGCGCATCGAGATCGGCAAAATGCTGGCGCGAGGAGAATTCATAGTCGCGCTCCATGCCGGTGCCCTCGCCGGCGATGACGCTGGCCGAGCGCGAGAAACGCGAGCCGACATAGTGGCCGAGGAAGCCGTGCGAGGTGGCCAGCACCAGGCCACCCAGCCCCGCACCGGCGCTGGCGCCGGCCGAATTGGTCACGCCCTTGACGGCAAGCGCTGCCGCTTCGGCCGCCAATGCGGCTTCCTTCAACTGGTCGGCGGACACTTCGGTGGAGTCGAACAGATCGAGATCGCGCGTCTGTTTGGCCAGCAATGCCGGGTCGGCCAGCCCCTGATAAGGATCCTGCGGCGACACTTTCGCCATCGCCACAGCGCGCTCGGCCAGTGTTTTCGGGTCGGACGCCGCGGTCGCCGAGACACTCGCCACGCGGCCGCCGACGAAAACGCGCAGCGCGACATCCTCGCTCTCGGAGGCTTCGGTAGCCTCGACCTTGCCGAGACGCACCGACACCCCAGTCGAGCGGCCGCGCACGGCCACCGCGTCGGCGGCATCGGCGCCGGCCTTTTTTGCAGCCTCGACCAGAGCCGCGACGCGGTCGGTCAATTTTGCTGCGTCTGATATATCGGTCATGCCTGAAATCCTGCTGGTGCGGCCGGTGTGCGGCCGTTGCCCACCCATCTATTGTTCCGGTCCGGCTTGTGCAATGGCATAGGCTTCAATCAAAATGCAGGGTGGGCGGTTCAAAACCGCGAACCCTGTGACGCAAAATCGGTCCGCAGCCTGCACGGAGCATTTCGATGACGCCTTTCCATCTCGCCTTCCCGGTCCGTGATCTCGATGAAACCCGCGTTTTCTATGGCGAGGTGCTGGGCTGCGCGATCGGCCGTTCGTCGGCGACCTGGGTGGACTTCGACCTTTACGGCCACCAGATGTCGGCGCATCTGCGGCCGCAGGCCGCACAAGCCCCCGGCGACGGCAAGGTCGACGGCATCACCGTGCCGATCCCGCATTTCGGCGCCGTGCTCTTGATGGACGACTGGCAGCGCCTGGCGACGCGGCTGGAGGCGCGCGACGACATCGACTGGCTGGAACGGCCGATGGTCCGTTTCAAGGGCGAACCCGGCGAACAGGCGACGCTGTTCATCCGCGACCCCTCGGGCAATGCCTTGGAATTCAAAGGCTTTCGCTCGCTGGAGCAGGTTTTCGCCCACTAGCTCAGATCGAGGGCATCGGTCGATCAACGGCCGAAACGGCCCGCCGCGAAAGGTGCGAGCCGCGCCGGATCGCCGCGTCCGCCGATCAAGTCGGCGACCAGCCGCGCGGTGATCGGAGCCAGCGTCAGGCCGAGATGGCCGTGCCCGAAAGCATGGATTACGCGGGAGCTGCCGCGCGAAACGCCGATGACCGGCCTGGAATCCGGCAGGGACGGCCGGAAGCCGAGCCATTGCGAGGCAGGCGAGCCGAGCCCGGGAAAAATTTGCCTGGCGCCACGGTCAAGCAGCGCCAGCCGGCGCGGATTTGGCGGCGCGACCAGGCCGCCGAGTTCGACGGTGCCGGCGACCCGCAAGCGGCCAGCCATCGGCGTCAGGTAGAAACCAAGATCGACGGGACACACAGGCCGGTTGAGCAGCGGCGCGTCGGTGTGGAATTCCAGATGATAGCCGCGCTCGGTCTCGAGCGGAATCCTGTCGCCGGCCTGCGCGGCCAGTGCGCGTGACCGTGCACCGGCGGCGATCACCACCGTGCCAGCCTTGATGCGAACGCCGGGGCCGCTGAGCTGGACACCGCCAGCCTCGACCTGCAGCCCGGTGATCTCAGCCTGCTTCACCGATGCACCACGGGCGCTCACCGCGCCCAGCAACCGCCGCATCACCATTGCCGGATCGGTGACATTGATCGAGTCGGGAAAATACACGCCATGCGCTGCTGTCGCCGGCAGGCCCGGCTCAAGTGCCGCCACCTCTTCCGGAGTCAGCACCTCTTGGTGGATGCCAAACCCAGCGCGCACTGCCCGGCCGCCGGCGCCAGCGGCAAAATCGCTCTCGCGGCGATAGAGGTAAAGACAGCCATTGCGGCGCAGCAGATCGTCCAGATCGGCCTCCCCAGCCATGTCCTCCCAGGCCGGGAGGGCGTCGGCCAGCAGTCCGGCGAGCGCCAGCGCATTGGCCCGGGTGGCCGCCGGCAGCGATTGCCGCATGAACCGAACGAGCCATGGCGCCAGCTGCAGCAGCGCCGGCCAGCGCAGCGAAAACGGGCTGTCGGGATCAAGCAGCAGCTTTGGCAACGCCCGCAGCACCGCAGGAGTGCCGACCGGCATGCAGGCATATTCGGCGATCGTCCCGGCATTGCCGAACGACGCGCCGGAGCCCGGCTCGTTCGGATCGATGAGCAGAACTTCGCGGCCGTCCGCGACAAGGCGAAGTGCCGTCGCCAGCCCGACAACTCCGGCGCCGACAATGGCGATTTCGACCGTTTCAGAAGCAGCCACTGTGGATCTTCCCGATTGACCTTGAAATCCCGTACCGATCATGTGGTCTCTTGGTTCGGGGTCACGGTCCAGTCTTGATCCCTGGAATCGAATAGGCCAGATCTTTCCGCGCCTCAGGCAACAGGCGTCCAGATCACGTCCTCGATCTTTTGCGCGCCGGTGGCCAGCATCGCCAGCCGGTCGAAGCCGAGCGCGATTCCGCTGGCCGGCGGCATGATGGCAAGGGCGGCAAGAAAATCCTCGTCCAGCGGATAGCGCTCGCCATAGATGCGCTGTTTCTCATCCATCTCGATGACGAAACGCCGGCGCTGCTCGTCGGCGTCGGTCAGTTCGCCAAAGCCGTTGGCGAGTTCGACGCCGCAGCAATAGAGCTCGAAACGCTCGGCGACGCGCGAGTCGTTCGGGCTCGGCCGCGCCAATGCCGCCTCGGCCAGTGGATATTCGCACAGGATGGTCGCCCGCCCCTGCCCGAGCAACGGCTCGATCTTTTCCACCATCACACGGCTGAACAAATCTGCCCAACTATCGTCGGGCGCAGTGCGCAGGCCGGCCTGGGTCAACGCCGCATACAGCGCGTCGCGATCGGTGCTGCCGTCGGCGGCGACCGTTGCCAGCAGATCGATGCCGGCGTAGCGAGTGAAGGCCTCCGCCACCGTCAGCCGTTCCGGCTCGGCAAACGGATCGCAGTCGCGGCCCCGAAACGAGAAAAGAGTAGCCCCTGCCCTTGTCGCGGCCAGCGCCAGAAAGGCGGCGCAATCCAGCATCAGGCTCTCATAGGCCTCGCCCACGCGGTACCATTCGAGCATGGTGAATTCGGGATGGTGCAAAGGGCCGTGCTCGCGGTTGCGGTAGACCGGACCGAAGCTGAAAATCCTGACTTCACCGGCGGCAAGCAGCTTCTTGCAGGCGAATTCAGGCGAGGTGTGGAGATAGAGCGGCGCCCTTGCACCGTCCGGCCCGACCGCTTCGGTGACAAAAGCCGCCAGATGCGCCTCGTTGCCGGGTGAGACCTGCAGGGCCGCCGTTTCCACCTCGACGAAATCATGGGCGGCGAACCAGTCGCGCAGGCCGGCGGCGATGCCATTGCGCAGCATCAGCCGCGGGCGGCGGTCGGCATGGACATGCGGCGTCCACCAGGGCGAAGCTTCGGTCATGGGGCTCAGATCATGGTGGAATGGGGCTGGCGGCGGCGGCCAAGATGCGGTAGGCCCCCACCCAGCGCCGCACAAGCCGGCAAACGCCAGTCAACTCTTCTTGCAGGATTTAAAACCGTGGTGAAAGTCATCGCCAGTTCGCTCCGCAAAGGCAATGTCGTCGACAGGGACGGCAAGCTTTATGTGATCCTCTTTGCCGAAAACATCCACCCAGGCAAGGGCACGCCGGTAACGCAGCTCGACATGCGCCGCATCGGCGACGGGGTGAAGGTTTCGGAGCGCTACCGCACCACCGAACAGGTGGAGCGTGCCTATGTGGAAGAGCGCGAGCACACCTTCCTCTATCGCGACGGCGAAGGCTTTCATTTCATGAACCCGGAAAGCTACGACCAGGTGGCGGTGTCGGAAGCCGTGGTCGGCGACATGGCGCCTTACCTGCTGGAAGGCATGGCCGTGCAGGTGTCACAGTTCAACGGCATTGCCATTTCCCTGGTGCTGCCGCAGCGCGCGACCTTCGAAGTGGTGGAAACCGAGCCGACGACCAAGGGTCAGACGGCCTCGTCGTCCTACAAGCCGGCCGTGCTGTCCAACGGCGTGCGCACCCTGGTGCCGCCGCACATCGCGCCGGGCACCCGCGTGGTGGTGATGACGGCGGATGGGGCTTATGTGGAGCGCGCGAAGGACTGAGGGGGCGCAACCTTCCGGTTCAAATTTGCTGCCAGCTCTCATGTGAACAGGCAAGCGGCTCCTCGCGAGGTAGAGACGGAGCCGAATGCCTTGGCGTCGGTAGCGAGCCGCTAACGAGATACCGACGCAACTAGGAATCGCCCTAGACGAACCCAGTATGTTCGAAGCTCATTTGTCATTGGTGCAAAATCTGGTGAATGAATGTAGCGCTGCATGCTGGCCACCGATATCAATTGGTCATCACGACGAACTCTGTCTATTTCGTCATGATAATGCTGATCAATCACCCCCCTTTGCAACAAACTTGACGCGACCGCGCCCACTTTTTGGGATAAAGTGTCGCGAGCTCGGAGACTATGCTCAACCATATAGCTCTCCATAGCGAGTTCGAGAAGTATTCGCATAAGCGCCGAGATTGCGTTCGGATGTTGCTGTAGCTGGAGCGATTGCAGTTCCTCCCAAACAGCGCGGATGCGCTGTTGGGTACCAAGCCATTGGATATGCGGCGAGTCAGCTGGAATGAAAGTTGTTTGGAGTGGGGACGGAGAAGGCCTCCTTCGCGGCACTCTCGGCGTATGCTCGGGACTCTCTGGCTCTTCAAGTCGTTCGTCATCTCCAGGTAGGATGCCTTCATCTTGCAACCTATTTAGGTATGTTCTTTTACCTTCGTTATTCCAAAGGTGCCCCAGAGTGACTACCTGATTTGCAAGATCGGTAGCAATTCGTGTCAATGCGTCAGCCACTGCCTCACGATCATGCGTCAGGTAGAATCGCCTGCCCGCTGTGCTAAACCCCGCCCGGCGGCGAAACTCTTCGGACGAGAGTAGGCGCGTTAAAGTGGACCAAGGAATTGTGCCTGCCGGCAGGCGGCCCTCCTCGGCGAGAAACCGTTCGACTTCGGAGGCAACGTTTACTCCGCTTCCTTGGCCGGTACGCTCTACAAAATTCAGTTTTGCCCGATCATTCCAATCAAGCTGACCAACGCCCTTTTGGGAGCCCGTATGCCGCCGATACAAGATCGTATCGATTAAAACCCGATCCTCTTCCACCCGGCAATTCAACCTCGTTGGAATTTCCCTATTCCGATTGTCTTGAAGGTTTTGGAAATACTTCCGTAGTTCTTGGGTCGGGGCACGCGCAGGCTCAAGCATAAGCTTCAGGCAAGTTACGCGCCGATTTCCATCAAACACGACAAAAATCTCTCCGCTTGGCATTACCAGCGGAGGGTCGTAGATGGCACCTTCTGCAGCTATGTCGACTGCCAGATTCTTCATCTGAAGATCATGCAGTCGAAACAGCTCTGCTATCGCGCTGGATTCGTTCACAAGCTCACCGTGGCGATCGTTGGAACGATTAACTCTCAGGTCAGCCACATTTAGATCATGATAAGCCAAGGGCGCCCCAATCGTTCTGCTATTCAATTACTGAAGTGAGCTATCACCAAACCAGCCAAAGTAGAAATCTCGTCAATGCTAGGCCATTCCTTCCTTCTTGTTTAGCTTAAGCAACACGTTCCTTTTCGACTGCGCAGTAGAGATTGCCTTTCGACATGGATCGATTTCTGATATATATCCGTTCATCTGAAGCACTTCCGCCGCCTCTTCATAGTATTCAATGACTCTTTCAAGATCAGCTAAAGCTACCATGACCTCAGCCCGGTCTGCATGGTAAGCAAAAAGAGAACCGAGGGTTGTACGAAGCTGCGCCCAACGGTAAGCATCTCGTTCAATCCCCATCACTTCCGACGCCACTTCAAACGAGTGAACCGCTCTTGCCAGGTAGACTTCTGAAAGCTGCTGGTTCTGAAGTGCGACAGCATGTTGAAACAAAAGTCTGCCCATTTCCAACTGGGCGTCAGCGAAGCGAAAAGGAAATGTAGCAGCCGGGAACGTCTCTATGGCGGCGTTAATCTCCACGATCGCGCGCAAGCGTAAGAAATACCTTTCGTCTGCGCCGATCCCATCGGCATTTGCACGGATTGCAAGGATCATGCCTATGTTGAGATGAGACGCGCCCCAGGTATCAATATTGCCGTATCTCTCACTGTTCACGACCGCCTGCATGAAAGCACTTAACGCTTTGGCTTCCATATCAGCAATACCGCCTCCGCCCAGTGCAGCTAAATTTCTATAGAGTGCACCTAAGCTATTGTTTAGATGCGACATGATCGGGCCAGCAGCCTCGTCTCCTCCAAATTTCTCTTGTGTTGAGGTAAGAAGCGCGATGGCCTCCTGAAAATCGTCGAGATTTGAGGTGGCCTTAGCTCGGTCTCGAAGGCAATTGGCAAGCCCGACCGCAGAGGTTGTGGCCTTGTATGCATCCGCCTGGGTTTCCGGCGCTTCCACAGCCAGCTTGGAGTAGTGAATCGCCTTTGACAGAGCCTCGTCCCTACGCGAAGACTTCGGATCATCATATTCATTCCGATAGCTTAGGCCGAGGTGATAGCCGACCTCCGCCATGGCTATGGGATCGGCTTTGACGCTCGGCAATGTCAATAATAACTCGAGAAGTTTTGCTCCGACAAAAAAGAATGGCCTCAAAGACCGACGTGAAACCTCATACAAATCTTGGGCTACCAAATTTATTTTTTCGGCCATCTCTTCTTCATCGAACGGTCGATAAAACTCTACCGCGGAATGGTAATGACCGAGGGCTGCGTCAGGATCGCCTTTGAGCAAGCTACTGTCTCCGCGAGAGATACGAATATCCGCATGCTTTCGGACCTCAACTAGAGTGCGGTCACGCTGATACTGCTCCTCTGCTTTGGCGAGGAGTAAATCGACATCATCAAATCGGCCGTCGGCTAATGCGCTGGCTGCGGCATGCTTAATCTGTTCAAGCCCCCGCTCATCAGCGTCAATGTTGCCGATTTGGTCACGCAATTTGGCCCATTCCGTAGCTTTTTCGCGAAGAAATTGATCGAGCTCCGCAAGAGTAGCTGAAGGCTGCTCGTGTTCGAACTGACGGGCAATCGCTTCTATTAGGTTTCTCGCCTCGCGATAAGCGCGATCAAGGTCATCCTCTGGCTTCGCAGAAGCCTGCTTAGCGCATGCTTCAATTTCGGATGTGGTGATACCAAGCGCCGCGATAATCGGGTCAATTGTCTTCGGATGCGGGTTGGCGACACTACCGCTTTCCAGTTCGCTAATGCGGCGTGTTTTCCCGCTTGTTCCGAATGCATCTTCGGCCAGTTGCATCTGCGTAAGCCCTTGGGTTTGACGCTTCTGACGCACGAGGGCACCGAGCGCCTGCCCAAAGCTTCTCATAATCCGCATTTACTCCGCATTTTTTACGCCTCTGAACCGCATTCTCGTATGTCCCTTCTGAGCCACACTGTCACTTCAAATATGCTGTCGACCCGGCAGTAAGCTCAGGTAGGAAGTTTTTCATGAATATTTCGAAGCTCCTTTCTGTCGCCATAGCATTTCTCTACCTTTGTTTGGTGCTTGGTATCGACACCAAATTGCTGGCAGCGCTGATCAGTCTCTTAAAAGCTTTGACCGATTTGCGTCGATGACTATGAGGACGCCAAACGCTTTAACTAGTTTCTGTCATAGGCAGTCATTAATCTCGCCAAAACGATCAACCGAGCGCGGGCGTGGGAGTCGAATTAGGTAGACAAGTCGCCAAACCTCTATGTTAGCTTCTTGCAATTGAGCCGTTGCAAAGCACCATTCAGCGGGATTCCAGAGTATTTTTCGCAAGCGCCAAGCATTAGATCGCGCCCATTGATGCACCGCCTCCCACCAGCCACCCGCGGCGCTTGCTCTTCCCGCCCCTAGCCTCCACCACCTTCTCAACCTGCCTTTTCAGCTCGTCTTTGATATCCACCGTCTCGCTCATCATAGCCTCGATCTTCAGGAAATCGAGCACATGGATTTTGACACTGCCGGGCAAACCTAGATGTTGGGGCAGCACTACTTCAGCTTGTTGGCAATGATTGACTGCATCATGAAATTGCGTAGCGCCGGGCACAGGGGCGGAGGTCGACGCCAGCGTCCGACGTCTACTAAAAACAACCAAGCGCAGCGATATTTTTCACGAAGCATGTCGCAAAGCGTCCGCGCATTCCGTCCTTTGACAGAAGAAGGAGAGCGCCATGCGAAAACTTATCGTCACCGAATTCATCAGTGTCGATGGCATTGCCGAGGTCAAGAAGCTGCCCGGCGTGACCTGGAACGACGAGATGAACAGGTTCAAGGAGGACGAGCTTGCCGATAGCGGCGCCATGCTTTTGGGGCGCACGACCTATGAGATTTTTGCCGGCTCATGGCCCACGGAAACCGGAGATTTTGCCGACCGGTTCAACGCGCTGCCGAAATATGTCGCTTCCACCAGCCTGAAGGCGCTCGACTGGAAGCCGGCGCAATTGCTGAAGGGACCGCTGCCGGATGCGGTCAGGACGCTGAAGCAAGGCAGCGGCGGCAACATCTATGTGCATGGCAGCCTCAGCGTCGCGCAGGAATTGCTGCGCCATGGCCTGGTCGACCGCGTCAGGCTGCTCAGCTACCCCGGCGCCGTCGGTCAGGGCAAGCCGCTGTTCCTAGCCGGCGAGCCGGTGTCGCTCGAACTGATTTCGGCGACGCCGTTCAGCAACGGTGTTGTGGCGCTGGAGTATGTGCCGGTGGCGAAATCGTAAATCGGTTGGAGCCTTTCAGATCGCGTCGGGAAGATGCATCCTCACCCGACCTGCTTTCCTCGCCTCCCTTTAACGGCGGCGGCGCCCCGCACCTCCACCACCCTCTCCACCTGCCGCTTCAGCTCGTCCTTGATATCCACTGTCTCGTTCATCAGCGCATCGATCTTCAGGAAGTCGAGCACACGGTATCTTGAGACTGCCGGGCGGACCAGGATGTCGGGGCGGCATTGTTTCAGCTTGTTGGCGATGATCGACTGCATCATCAGCTGCGTGGCGCCGAACATCAGGTCGACGGAGGTCGGCTGCTTGCGGTCGGCCTCTTCCGGCGCGCCGACCACGTCGACGCCGATGATGATGTCGGCATCGTTCTCGATCAGGTCGAACGGCACGGGGTTGTAGATGCCGCCGTCGATCAGCAGCCTGCCGTCGCGCATCACCGGGCGGAACACGGCGGGTATCGCCGCTGACGCCGCCAGGGCCGAGTGCAGGTCGCCGTCGTCGAAGACGGCCAGCTTGTGGCCGAAATAGTCGGTCGCCGTCACCTTCAGCGGGATTTTCAGCTCGGCAAACGTTTCGGGAATGGCTTCGGGCAGAAAGGCCTTGAGGATGCGCTCGACGTTGAACTGGCTGACGCGGATGCCGTTCTGCACGGCTTCGGCGATCGTGCCCGGCCGTGCCCGCCACATGCGGCTCGCCACTTGGGCGCGGCGGCCGAGGATCGAGCGGGCATAGTCGTGGATGTCCTTGCCGGTCATGCCCGATGCCATGCCGGCGCCCATGATGGCGCCGATCGACGAGCCGGCAATCGCCACCGGCTTGATGCCCAACTCGTCCAGCGCCTCGATGACATGGATATGCGCCAGCCCGCGCGCGCCGCCGCCGCCGAAGGCGATGCCGAAGGTCGGGCTCATCCCTTGCCGGCTCCGGCCAATTTCGGGCCGATGACCATGATGGTCGGCTCGGCGGTCAGCAGCTTCTTCGCCGCCGCCTTGACCTGGTCGAGCGTCACCGCGTTGATGTAGCCGGCGCGGCGCTGCATGTAGTCGATGCCGAGATCGTCGAGCTGCAGTTCGACCAGCGTCGAGGCGATGGCGCTGGACGAGTCCAGATTGTTGATGGCGTAGGCGCCGATCATGTATTTCTTGGTCGCCGCCAGTTCCGCCTCGGTCGGGCCTTGTTCGGCCAGTCGCTTGACCACATCGCGGACGATGCCCAGCGTCTCGGCCGCACGGTCGGAGCGGGTGCCGGTGCTGACAATCAGCGCGTTGGCGTGGTCCTGGTTGATGAGCGAGGAGTTGACGCTGTAGGCCAGCCCGCGCTTCTCGCGCACCTCCTGGAACAGGCGCGAGGTGAAGGTGCCGCCGCCGAGGATCTCGTTCATCAGCACGGCGGGGAAAAAATCCGCCGCTTTGCGCTTCACGCCGGGAAAAGCGAGCTGCAGGGAGGTCTGCGGCAGGTCGTAGTCGACCTCGATATGCTGCGCCAGCTTCGGGTCGATATCGGCCACCGGCCTCAGCGCCTGGTTTTGCGGCAGGTCGCCGAACACCATGTCGAGCTTCTTCTTCAGCGTCTCCGCGTCGATGGCGCCGACAACGGCGACACGCAGCCCGCCGCGCGCGAACACCGCTTTGTGCAGGGCTTTGAGATCATCGGGCGTGATGGTGGCGATGCTTTCCTTGGTGCCCTGGTCGGAGCGGGAATAGGGATGATCGCCATAGAGGGCGCGCGCCCATTTGTTCTGCGCCACCGTGTCGGGATCATTCTCGCCGGCGATGATGCCGGACAGGATCTGGGCGCGGATGCGGTCGATCGGCAGCTGGTCGAAGCGCGGCTCGTTGACCGCCAGCCGCAACAGGTCGAACGCCTGGTCATGCTGCTCGGCCAGCATGCGCATCGAGCCATAGATGCCGTCGCGGCTCTCGTCGAAGCTCATCTCGGCGCCGGCATCGTCGAGCTTGATCTGGAAGTCTTCACTGTCAAGCGGGCCGGCGCCTTCGTCGAACAGGCCGGTCATCAGATTGGCCAGCCCTTCCTTGCCGACCGGATCCTGCGTCGAGCCGCCGCCGAAGACGAAGCGGATGGCGACGACCGGCACGGAATAGTCCTCGACCAGCCAGGCGGTGATGCCCTTCGGCGAGGTGACGGACTGGATCTCCATGGCCCGCGCGGTGAGTGCCGGCAGGATGAGGAAGAGGACGGAGAGGAAGAGGGTGGTGAGGGGTGCGCGTACCGCGTTCGTGCTCATCAAATCAATTCCCCGCCTGTTGCTGCGGCAAGAGATAGCCGGTGGTCGACCGGGCGAGCACCAGGTAGCGCGCGGCGACGGCCTTGACCTCATCTGTCGTGACCTTGCGGATGCGGTCCGTCCATTGCTGGACGTCCTGCACATTGCCGCCGGTGGCCAGCGTCGAGCCGTAAATGTTGGCCATGGAATCCTGCTTGTCGCGGGCAAAAATCATCGACCTGACATAGCGGTCCTTGGCCTTCTCCAGCTCCGATGGCGTGACGCCGTCCTTGACGATGCGCACCACTTCGGCATCGACCGCCGCTTCGACGTCGGAAATCTTGGCATCCCCGCGCGGCGCGCCATAGACGGTGAAGTTGGTGTCGTCGAGCATGGTGCCCTGGAAAAAGGCGCCGGCGCTGGATGCGATACCTTGCTGGACGACGAGCGCCTGGTAGAGCCGGCTGCGATTGCCGCCGCCAAGGATCTCCGCCAAGAGGTCGAGCGCTTCCGCCTCGCCCGGCTTGCCGGTGTGATAGGACGGCACCACCCATTGGGTGGAAAAGCTCGGCACGCTGACGCGGGCATCGGCGAGCGTCACCGTGCGCTTGGTGTTCTGCTCCGGCTCGACCGGACGGATGCGCGGCGGCAGATCGGGGCCGCGTGCCACCTTGCCATAGGTCTTTTCGGCCAGCGCCCGCACCGTGTCCGGTTCGACATCGCCGGCGACGATCAGCACCGCGTTGTTGGGCCGGTAATATTTGTCATAGAAGGCAACAGCGTCGGCGCGGTTCAGCTGCTGCATCTCCTGCATCCAGCCGATGACCGGGATGCGATAGGGCTGGTTCTGCCACAGCGTCGCATCGACCTCCTCGTCCAGCACGGCCTCGGGGCTGTTGTCGATGCGCGAGCGGCGCTCCTCGAGGATGACATCGCGCTCGGTCTTGATCACATCGTCGGTGAGAATGAGATTGCGCATGCGATCGGCCTCGAAGCTCATCATCAGCTCGAGCGCCGACGGCGCCACCGTTTCGTGGAAGGCGGTGTAGTCGTAAGAGGTGAAGGCGTTGTTGGAGCCGCCGATATCGGAGATGGCGCGGTCGAACTCGCCGGCCGCATGGTTGGTCGTCGCCTTGAACATCAGATGTTCGAAGAAATGCGCAATGCCGGATTTGCCGGGCGGCTCGTCGGCGCTGCCGATCTTGTACCAGACCATGTGGGTGACGATCGGCGCACGGTGGTCGGGAATGACGACCACCTCCATGCCGTTGTCGAGCAGGAAATCCGTGACCTTGAACTCGGCCGGAACCGTGTTGGGCAAGACGGGGCTCTCGGCCAGCACCGGACCGGTTATCGCAAAAGCCAAAGAGGTCGCCAACAGCGTTCCGCGCAGCCATTCAGCCTGAAATGTCATCGATGGCTCCGGTTTCTTGGCGGACGATAGGCAAGGTGCTGGCGACAAGCAAAGTGAATTGTTGGTCATGTTGCCGGCAAAGGCGGCGGCAAAGAGGCCGGCCCATGAGGCCCGGCCAAGGATGCAGGCTATCAGACCGCCTCGACAAAGCGGATAACGGTCTCGCCATAGTTGCGCTCGTCCAGCACCGAAAAGCCGGGACCAGGCTCGAACGGCGCCACTGCCGCCTCTTCGACCACGCACAGCGCGCCGGGGCGAAGCCAGCCGCCGGCTTTCGCCGACTGCAAGGCGCGCTCGCCAAGACCCTTGCCATAGGGCGGGTCGGCGAAGACGAGGCCGAACGGCGCCAGCGTGCCGGCCTCGCCGAGGCCCGTGGCGTCGCGACGGAAGATCTTGGTGCGGCCGGTCAGCCCAAAGGCCTCGACATTGTCGCGGATCAGGCCACGGCCTTCGGCCGATTCCTCGATGAAGACCCCGTAGGAGGCACCGCGCGACAGGGCTTCGAGCCCCAGCGCGCCGGTGCCGGCGAACAGGTCGAGCACGCGCGCACCGTCCAACTGCGCGGCAAAGCGATGCGCCAGCACGTTGAAGACCGCCTCGCGGGTGCGATCGGTCGTCGGACGGATGGCGCTCGAACGGGGCGTCGCCAGCGGACGCCCGCGAAACTCACCGCCGACGATTCTCATCTCGCTTTGGGGCCTCGGGGACCATTGCGCGGACGCTCACCGCCGCCGGCCCCGCCCGGACGTTCGCCTCTCGGCTTGCCGAACGGCTTGGCACCGGCCGGTTTGCCATAGGTCGGCTTGAACGATGCCTTTCGCGCCTTTGCTTCAGCGGCCTTGGCTGCGTCTGCGTCGGCCCTGCCCTTGCCGATCGGCCGCGCGCCCGGTGCCATCCAGACATTGGCCTTGCGCTGGCCGGGCGGCTCGATCGGCCGCTGCTCGCGCTCGGACTTTTTGCCACCACCCCGAGGCTTGTCGCCGAAACCGCCGCGTGGCTTGTCACCGAAGCCACCGCGCGGTTTGTCGCCAAAATTGCCGCGCGGCTTGTCGCCGAAGCTGCGTTCGGGACGCGGGCCGCGTTCGCCAAAACTCTTCTCCGCGCTTCTGTCGGGACTTGTCGACAGTTTGCCCAGAGCCTCGTCGCGGCTGCCTTCGCGGCGTTTGCGGTTCTTGATCAGACCGCCCTCCCCGATCGGGCGGCGCTCACCGTCGCGGGTGAATTTCGGCCGCTCCGGCTCCGGCTCGCGAACTTCGGTGCGCCGCACCGGCTTGTTGGAAAACGGCTTGGTGACATCGGCGTCGAAATTGGCGCCGGATTCCTCGACCAGGCGCTCGCCGAGTTGGTCACGCAGCACGCGCCCCTTGATCTCCAGCACATGGCCCTCGGCGAGGTCATCGAGCTGGAACGGCCCGTAGGAGATGCGGATCAGCCGCGTAACGTCGAGGCCGAGCGAACCCAGGATGTTCCTGACTTCGCGGTTCTTGCCCTCGCGCAGGCCGATCGTCAGCCAGGCATTGGTGCCTTGCTCACGGTCGAGCGTCGCTTCGATGGCACCGTAGAACACGCCGTCGACGGCAATGCCTTCACGGAGGCCCGCAAGCGCGCTTTCCTCGACCTTGCCGTGGACGCGCACCCGGTAGCGGCGCAGCCAGCCGGTGGCCGGCAGTTCGAGCACGCGCGAGAGGCCGCCATCATTGGTGAGCAGCAGCAGGCCTTCGGTGTTGATGTCGAGCCGGCCGATGGTCATCAGCCGCGGCAATTCAGCCGGCAGCACGTCGAAGACGGTCTTGCGGCCCTCGGGATCGCGGTTGGTGGTGACGACGCCGGCCGGCTTATGGAACAGGAACAGCCGGGTGCGCTCGATCGGCGGGATTTCCATGCCGTCGAGATGGATGATGTCATCAGGCATGACGTTGAAGGCCGGTGAAGTCAGGGCGCGGCCATTGACCTTGACGCGGCCGGCGGCGATCAGCTCCTCGGCATCGCGGCGCGAGGCCAGGCCGGCGCGGGCCAACCGCTTGGCGATGCGCTCGCCTGCCTCTTCCGCGCCCTCGGCGGGACGCGGGCGTGGCTTGAAGCTGCCGCCTGCCGCGCCTTGCGGCCGATCGTTGAAATCCCGCTTCGGCCGGTCGCCGAAATCACGCTTGGGGCGGTCGGCGAAGTCACGCTTCGGTCGATCGCCGGCTTCGCGCGGCGCGCGGTCACTGAAATCACGCTTGGGACGGTCGAAACGCTTTTCGCCGTCCGCTGCCGCCGCAGCCGGCCGGTCTCCCCGCGGTGCATAGGGCTTGCGCGGTCCTTCGCGCTTCTCATACGGTTTGCGCTCACCCTCGGCGGCCATCGGGCGATCGCCGCGCGGTGCGTAGGGCTTGCGTGGTCCTTCGCGCTTCTCGTACGGTTTGCGCTCACCCTCGGCGGCCATCGGGCGGTCGCCGCGCGGTGCGTAGGGCTTGCGTGGTCCTTCGCGCTTCTCATACGGTTTGCGCTCACCCTCGGCGGCCATCGGGCGGTCGCCGCGCGGTGCGTAGGGCTTGCGCGGCCCCTCGCGCTTCTCAAAAGGCTTCCCTTCGGGTCGCGGGCCTTTGCCGAAAGGCTTGTCGCCGCCCTTGAAATCGCGCTTCGGCCGCTCGCCATCAGCGGCCATCGGCCGATCGCCACGCGGTGCGTAAGGCTTCTTGGCGCCAAAGGACGGCTTGCCGCCCTTGCCCGCGGCGCCATCTCGGCTGCGCGGTCCCGCGGCTTTCGGCCCACTCTTGGCCGGACCCTTCCTGGGTCGGAATTTCTTCTCGTTGTCGTCCATGTGGCCTTTATCCGTTTGCGCTGCTACAGCGTGGCGCATCCTTTCGGGCGCGCAACGAACGCTGTAGCACTTTTGATGTGGCGCATGATCATTTTCGAAAACCGAGTCCCGATTTTCGAGGTCCTGCGCTCAATAACAGGATCACCGTCAGGTGGCGAGGAGATAATCGGAGTGAAAATCGCGTGAAGCGGCCCGATTTCATGGCGCTGGCGCTGAAGGAGGCCGAGGCTGCCGCCTTGCGAGGCGAAGTGCCGGTCGGCGCCGTCATCGCCAATGGCGCTGGTGTTGTCGCCAGCGCCGGCAACCGCACACGCGAACTTGCCGACCCGACCGCGCATGCCGAGATGCTGGTCATCCGCGAAGCTTGCCGCAAACTGTCGGCCGAGCGGCTGACCGGCCATGATCTCTATGTGACGCTGGAACCTTGCGCCATGTGCGCCGGCGCCATTTCCTTCGCCCGGCTGCGCCGGCTTTATTTCGGTGCCGCCGACGACAAGGGCGGCGCGGTGGTCAATGGCGTGCGCTTCTTCGCATCGCCAACCTGCCACCACACGCCCGACATCTATCCAGGCATGGGCGAGACCGAGGCGGCCCTGTTGCTCAAAGGATTTTTCCTGGAACGGCGCGGTTGAACCGGGCGCCCTTCGGCAAGAAACAACAAAGAGGCGGTTTTTACAGGGACGGCATCCAGTCGAACCAGCCGCTGCCCTTCTTGCCTTCCGCCTCTTTCTTGAGGCGGCGCTCCTTCTTGTACTCGTCCTCGCCAAGCTCGTTCTGCGGTGCGGTGCCGGCCGCGACACGATACTGCACTGGAGGCTCGCTCAGATATTTGCGGGTGTTCGGATCGCCCTGCTTGCTGTCGGCAAGGCGGCGCTGGATCTCGGCGGCGCGACCCTTGTCGGAATCGGCGGGTGTCCATGCCGGCGGGTGGCTCGAGCCTGATTCCGCCATTGCCCTCTTCACCGAGGCCGGATCGGTCTGCACGTCGTCGACGATCTCCGACTGGTAAGCCGGGTCGTTCTGATGGGCGGTGGCGTCGGCGCGCAGGCGGGCGCGGCGCTGCTCGGGCGATTCGGGCCATTCGGCGCTCGCCGTCTCGATGCTGTCCTGCGGGGCCGGCAGCGCTTCCTTCTGGCCTGGCGCCGGCTTCACAAGCGTCGGACGCGGCTTGTAGTCGATCTGTTCCTTGCGCTTCGGCGCGAATGAAAAGGCACCTGAAATATCGCCGGCCAGCTGTTCGCCGGCGGTCTTGTCGGTGCCGTAGGTCGGAGAGCCCATGCAGCCGGACAAAGCGAGGCCCGACGCGACAAGCGGCGCCAGCAGCGCCAAGCGCGCATTATATCTCTCGGTCATGCCAAAAAGTCCCACTCTAGACAGCCTCTCGATTGCCGCCGGCCTTGTGGCCGGTCCCCATCGTCCAAGCACTTGCGACGGAAATCCGGCGACAATTTGTCTTCCGGAGTTTCGCGTGTTTACCTCAACCACTCGTTAAGGGCAACGCGCGGGCGGTTTTCGCCCGCCCGGCGTGGCATTTGTGCACCGATCCAGCCGACTAACCGTTAAAGTCGGCCAAGCGCCTTCAATTCATGCAGCACCGCCGCATCCCTAGCCGAAACATCCGGGAATTCCGGATCCTGGCCGACATCGGCGGTGTAGCGCCAGGAGCGTGCACATTTTAACAGACCACGATCCTCGGCCTTCTCGACCACCACGGCGACACCCTTGACGTCGTCGATCGCGAAGGCACCAGCCGGTGCCTCGCCATGAGCGATGACCAGATCGCTGGTGATCGCCATCTCGGCCATGTCGACATCTGAAATCGCCGCTTCGAGCGCTGCGTCGTTGATTGTGACGACCGGCACCGCTTCCAGCGACGATCCGATCACCTTCTGGGCGCGCGCGATCTCCAGCGCGCCGGTGACGACGCGCCGCACTTGCCGCACCTGGCGCCACTTTTCCGCCAGCGCCTCGTTCTTCCAGTCCGCCGGGATTTGCGGGAACTGGTCGAGATGCACCGAGACGGCGTCGGGATGACGGTCAAGCCAGGCCTCCTCCATGGTGAAAGGCAGCATCGGCGCCAGCCATTTCACCAGGCAATCGAAGAGATGGCGCACCACCTGCACCGAAGCCTTGCGCTTCAGGCTCGTCGGCGCGTCGCAGTAGAGCGCGTCCTTGCGGATGTCGAAATAGAACGCCGACAGCTCGACCACCATGAAATCGAGCAGCATGCGGGTGATGCGCTTGAATTCGAAGGCGTCGTAGCCCGAACGCACGACCTCATCGAGCTCGGCCAGCCGGTGCAGCATCAGCCGCTCCAGCTCCGGCATTTTCTCCATCGGCACCTCTTCGCCATCGTCATGGGCAAGCGTACCCAGCATCCAGCGGATGGTGTTGCGCAGTTTGCGGTAGGCGTCGATGTTGGTCTGCAGCACGTTCTTGCCGAGCCGCTGGTCCTCCCAGTAGTCGGTCGTCACCACCCACAGACGCAGGATATCGGCGCCCGACTGCTTGATGACGTCCTGCGGCACCACGGTGTTGCCCAGCGACTTTGACATCTTGCGGCCATCCTCGTCCATGGTGAAACCATGGGTGACGACGGTGTCGTAAGGCGCCCTGCCCCTGGTGCCGCAGCTCTCCAGCAGCGACGAATGGAACCAGCCGCGATGCTGGTCGGAGCCTTCGAGATAGACGTCGGCCGGCCATTTCAGGTCAGGACGATCCTCCAGCGTGAAGGCATGCGTCGAGCCCGAATCGAACCAGACGTCGAGGATGTCCATCACCTGCTTCCACTTCGAAGCGTCGTGATTGCCAAGGAAACGCTCCTTGGCATCAGCCGCGAACCAGGCGTCGGCGCCCTCCTTCTCGAAGGCGTCCATGATGCGCTGGTTGACCGCTTCGTCCTTCAGCACATTGCCGTCGGCATCGGCGAAGACGGCGATCGGCACGCCCCAGGCGCGCTGGCGCGACAGCACCCAGTCCGGGCGCTCCTCGATCATGGCGCGGATGCGGTTCTGGCCGGCGGCGGGCACGAAGCGGGTGTCGTCGATGGCCTTGAGCGCCCGGCTGCGCAACGTCGAGCCATCGCCGAGGTCCTTGTCCATGTAGACGAACCATTGCGGCGTGTTGCGGAAGATGATCGGTTTCTTGGACCGCCAGGAGTGAGGGTAGCTGTGCTTCAGCCGGCCACGCGCGAACAGCGCGTTGCGTTTGATCAACTCGTCGATGACGGCCTGGTTGGCGTTGCCCTTCTTGCCATTGTCATCGATGACGCGTGCCGGTCCACCCTCGCGGTCGGGGCCGAACCCCGGCGCGTCCTTGGTGAAGAAGCCGCCATCGTCGACGGTGAACGGGATGGCGGGATCGATGCCGCGTGTGCGCAGATCCACCGCCGCATCCATCCAGGCGTCAAAGTCCTCGCGGCCGTGACCGGGCGCGGTGTGGACGAAGCCGGTGCCGGCATCGTCGGTGACATGGTCGCCGACGAGCATGGGCACATCGAAATGATACCCTCCGTTTAACGCAAAAAACGGATGATCTAACGTTACGTTGGCAAGTTCCTCGCTTGTCACGGTGCGAAGTCGCTTAAAATTCACCTTGGCTTTGGCTGCGCTTTCATCGGCAAGCGCGTCGGCAAAGACCAGCTTCTCACCGGGCTGAGGGCCAAAGTCATTTTCGGCTGCCACGATCTCGTAAAGTCCGTAGGCAATGCGTGGCGAATAGGCTACCGCCCGGTTACCCGGGATCGTCCAAGGCGTTGTCGTCCAGATGACAACTGAAGCATGGGACAAACTGTGCGGCGGCTTTACGACAATTTTCCTGCCAGTTCGCTCACCACCTTCGTCCTCGACGTGTAAAATCGTATCCCCATCAGCAGACTGGATCGGAAACTTCACCCAGATCGTGTCGCTCTCATAGTCGTGGTACTCGATCTCGGCCTCGGCCAGCGCCGTACGCTCGACCACGCTCCACATCACCGGCTTGGAGCCGCGGTAGAGCTGGCCCGACATGGCGAATTTCAACAGCTCGCCGGCGATGCGCGACTCGGCATGGAAAGCCATCGTCGTATAGGGATTCTCGAAGTCGCCGATGACGCCGAGGCGCTGGAACTCGGCCCCCTGCACCGTGATCCAACCTGCGGCGAACTCACGGCATTCCTTGCGGAATTCGTTGACCGGCACCTCGTCCTTGTTCTTGCCCTTGGCGCGGTACTGCTCCTCGATCTTCCATTCGATCGGCAGGCCGTGACAGTCCCAGCCGGGCACATAGTTCGAGTCGTAACCGCGCATCTGGAACGAGCGGGTGATGACGTCCTTGAGGATCTTGTTCAGCGCATGGCCGATATGGATGTTGCCGTTGGCGTAGGGCGGGCCGTCATGCAGCACGTATTTCGTGCGGCCGGCAGCGCTCTCGCGCAGCTTGCGGTAGAGGTCCATGTCCTGCCAGCGCTTGACCAGCAGCGGCTCCTTCTCCGGCAAGCCGGCACGCATCGGGAAATCCGTCCGCGGCAGGTAAAGCGTCTTGGAATAGTCGATCGTTTCAGTTGTATCGGTCATTGGTCTGCCATGTGCATTGCCCGGCGGCAAAAGAGCTCGGGCGTTGAACTATACTTTTGCGCATGTCGTTTTCCCAAAACCGGGGCCACTTTTGGGCGACATGCCTGATGATCTGGAAAAAGCGCGAGAGGCCGCGCGCAGAATTCCCGGCGGTTCCGGCGACCCTCAGGCCGCCCGGAACACCGGGCCGGTAATTCGTATCGTCAGCACGCGAAGGCGCAAAAAGCTCGTCATTGGTGGGCTTTTAGCGGAGATAGACGCAGGAATAAAGCGTCTCTCGTTCGATTCACCTACATCGTGAAATCGAAGCGGTAGGTGGTCGACACGCCAATCATAAACTGGTTGCGGTCGCCACGCTCCTTGACCAGGCTGGAATCGGCCGCCGGTCCCATCAGGCGCGAATATTCGCCAAACAGGCTGGCGGTCATCGGCTCGGTCACCTTCCAGGTTATGGCGCCGCCAAGGCCGGTCGATTTCAGCCCGCCACCGGGATGATATTCGCTCAAGCCCGAAGCCACCGCTTCCTGCGCGTTGACGCCATAATAGGCGTCGAAATAGTTGCCTGAGGCGAAGGAAACACGCGGTCCTCCCGAAATCCTGACGGTTGGCGTCACATCGTAGAAGGCGTCGGCGGCAATGTCGGCGACAAAGCCGTTGTGGGCGCGAATGCCATGGCGCAGCTCGGCGCGGGCGCGCAGCCAGTCCGTCGGATAGAATTCGAAGAAGCCGCCGACTTCCCCGCCCCAGCGCACCGGATCGAGGCCCTTCAGCTCATCGGCGTTGTCATCGTCGCGGGAAAACAGGAACTTGCCGGTCAGGCCGGCGCGGACACCGCCATCATCGACCAGCGCCAGCGAGATGTTGTCGTTGCGCGAGACAAAGCGGGCGGCAGGTCCGGCCTTGCCCAGCGAAATGATCGGCGAGGCGCTGAGCAGGTACTTCTTGCCGCCCTCGAAATTCGGCGCCACCATGCCAGTGGCGCCAACGGTCAGATACCAGTCGCCGGACAGCCAGCTGCCCTCGCCCGCATTGGCAACGCCCGCGCCACCCAGCATCGCAGCGGCCCACACCAGAGAGATTCTTCCGACCGGACTCATGGCCACTCCACTAACACAACACACACGGATACCGACGACAGCTTTGACGGCCGTTTGGTAAAATTTGATTTAAACCCGAGACATACGCTCGCGCTTTGCCGCGATCCGGCTGCCGGTCATCGACTGGACGTTGGCCCGCGCCCGGATTACCTTCCATTCGCAGTATTCCGCAGCCCTCGATGGAGACCGCGACAATGACCCTGCATGGCGACGCCTTGAAAATCGCGATCGAACAGACACGGACAAAATGGGGATGGTTTGTCGCGCTCGGTGTGCTGCTGCTCATCTTCGGCGGCATTGCCTTTGCCAATCTGTTCGTCGCCACGGTGGCTTCCGTCTACGTCGTGGGATGGCTGATGCTGATGGCGGGCATCATCGAGATCGTGCATGCGTTCGGCGTCAAGACCTGGAGCCGCTTCTTCTACTGGCTGCTCAGCGGACTGCTGTACGCCGTTGCCGGCTTCTTCGCTTTCGGCAATCCGTTGCTTGCCTCGGCGGTGCTGACGTTCCTGCTGGCGATCGCGCTGGTCGCGTCAGGGGTGCTCAGGGCCTGGGTCGGCTACAGCCATCGGCCGGAACGCGGCTGGGGCTGGATCGTCGCCGCCGGTGTCATCAGCGCCCTTGCAGGTCTGATCATCGCCATGGGCTGGCCGGTCAACAGCCTGTGGGTGCTCGGTCTGTTCCTTGCGATCGATCTGATCTTCCAGGGCTGGACCTTCATCGCCGTCGGCCTCGCGCTGAAAAAATAGCCGGGATCACGCCTGGACTCAAAAAGCCATGGCCGCGTCGAGATCGGAGAGCGGCTTGACGCCGGCAAGCAGCGCGCGTGCCTCGGCTTCATCGCGCTTCATCTGCGCGACCAGCGCATCGAGCCCTTCGAACTTCACCTCCGGGCGCAGGAAACCGAAGAAGGAAACCTGACAGACCTCGCCATAGAGGTCTTCGGAGAAGTCGAAGACGAAGGTTTCAAGCAGCGGCGCGCCATTGTCGTCGACCGTCGGGCGACGGCCGAAGCTGGCGACGCCGTCGTGAAGCGTGCCGTCGGCGCGGCGGAAGCGGACGGCATAGATGCCCTCCTTGAGTGCGGCTTCAGCCGACAGCCTCATATTCGCGGTTGGAAAGCCAAGGGTGCGGCCAAGCTGCTGTCCGCCGACCACCTCGCTTTCGACGGTGAAGCGGTAGCCGAGCAGACCGGCGGCTTCAGCCACCTCGCCCTCGCCCAGCAATCCGCGGATGCGGCTGGACGACACCACCTCGGCGCCCTCGTCCCGGAAGGCGTCGACGAGCGTGACGCCGAAGCCATGACGTTCGCCGGCCGCCATCAGGTAGGCCGGGCCGCCTTGACGATCCTTGCCGAAGTGGAAATCGAACCCGGTCACGGCGTGGGTAATGCCAAGGTTCGTTTCCAGCACATCCGTCACGAACGCTTCCGCCGACAGCGAGGCGAAGTCGCGCGTGAACGGCTGTTCGACCAGCGCGGCAAAGCCCAGCAGCGACAGGAGCCTCGCCTTCATCGGCGGCGGCGTCAGCACGAACAACGGGATATCAGGCCTGAAGATCTTGCGCGGATGCGGTTCGAATGTCAGCACCAGGGCCGGCACTCCACGCCGTCCGGCCTCGGCAGAGGCCCGCTCGAGCACCGCCTGATGGCCGCGATGGACGCCATCGAAATTGCCGATCGCCACCACGCCGCCGCGCAGGTCGGCGGGAAGCGGCGCGGTTGCCAGGATGCGTTGGAAGGCTGCCATCGTCACCTACCGAAGTCTGGGAATGACGGCCACCGGACCATAGCCATGCTTTTCCAGGAACGCCGCCAGTCTTGCCGGGTCCGGGTACAGGGCATCGCCATAGTCGCGGGCATGGATGCCGCCGGAGACATAAAGAACATCGAAGCCATTGTCGGCGGCGCCCTTCACATCGGTCATCATGCCGTCGCCGATGGCCAGCACCTGGCCGCGCTCGACCGGCTGGCCAAGAATCTCGGCGACCTCTTTCATCGCGAGATTGTAGATCGGCGCGTAAGGTTTTCCAGCGATCAATGTGCGGCCGCCGAGCTGGGCGTAGTCACGCGCCAGCGCGCCGGCACACCATATGATGCGTTCGCCGCGCTCGACCACGATGTCGGGATTTGCGCAGATGAAAGGCAGGTTCCGGGCGCGCAGCCGCCGCAGGAGCTCCGTGTAATCCTCGGGGTTTTCGACCTCGTCGTCGAACAGGCCGGTGCAGACGATGCCGGACGCCTCGAACTCCTCGACAAGCTCGACGTCGAGACCTTCATAGAGGGTGAAGTCCCGGTCGGCGCCGATATGGAAAATCTTGCGCGGCCCTTCGGCGATCAGATCCCGCGTCACGTCGCCTGAGGTAACCACCCGGTCGTAGGCTGACGGTGGAACACCGATCGCGTTCATCTGCGCCACGACATCGGCACTTCTGCGCGGCGAATTGGTGATGAGGACGACGGGGATTTTCGCCTCTCGAGCCCTTGCCAATGCCGAGGCCGCCGCCGGGAAATGCGTTTCACCATTGTGCACCACGCCCCAGACGTCGCACAGGATTGCCGAATAGGCCTTCGACACGTCTTCGAGCGAGCTGATGATTTCAGGCGAATCCGCCATGCCGTTTCCTTCAGTCATGATCGTTGCGATCGCCGCGACCGACGGTTCGCCGCAGCCGGTTCGGATTAGCCGAACCGCCCCGGCCTGTCATCAGCTTTCGCCAGGCACGATTGGTTAGCGGTTGGTGAAGCGCTGCCCCGGCAATCGAGCGATTTCCCAAACACGGCCTTCAGCGTTTTGTGGAAAGCTGGCATTGATCGAGAATCCGCCGGCGGGGGCCGCTGCAAGACATGCATGAACTTTGGCGTCAGTTCTGCCGCGACCAACGCGGCAACTATGCTCTTATGACCGTCGTCGCGATGGTTCCGCTCATGGGCGCCCTGGCGATGGCCGTCGACTTCACCGAGATGAGCCGCGAAAAACAGGCGGTTTCGAATGCGCTCGATGCCGCAAACTTCGCCACGGCGCGCCGGCTGACGGAAGGTGCTACCGACGACCAGTTGAGAGCCTATGCGCTCGATTTCTTCAATGCCAACCTCAACAAGATCAACCCTGCCAACACGACGCTCAGCGTCACCTTGCCAAGCAACACCGCCGGCGGGGGCTTGCTCAAGATGAGCGCGCGGCTTGACTACAAGCCCTATTTCTATCCGGTCTTCGGTCAGCTCGTCGGCAAATCCGAAACCGACGCCAACCAGAAGATCAGCTTCAACGTCTCCTCGGAAGTGCGGCTGAAGAACACTCTTGAAGTCGCCCTGGTGCTCGACAATTCCGGGTCGATGACCAAGACCGGAACGGGCTCGGGGCAAACGCGGATCGACCTTCTCAAGACCGCGGCCAAACAGCTGGTCGACACGCTGGCCCAGCAGGCGGCGATGATCAAGCAGGTCGACAGGCCGGTGCAGTTCGGCCTCGTGCCGTTTGCCGCCTCGGTCAATGTCGGACCCGGCAACGGTAACGCGTCCTGGATGGACACCGAAGGACTGTCGCCGGTATCGAACGAGAATTTCGACTGGTCGACGCTGAACGCGGTCGACAAATACGCCCAGCAGACCAACGGTATCTGGTACAAGCGCGGCACCGGATGGGGTACCGGCGAAGGCCAGATGCTGACCCGGTTTTCGCTCTACCGAGACATGAAGGTCGTCACCAACCATGAGCGTGTCACCAACAGCAAGCGCGTGGTTTGCGACGAATACAACTCGAACAACACCTGCAAACGCGACCACGACGAATACGACTACATCGATTCCTATGGCCCGTTCGCCAGTTGGCAGGGTTGCGTCGAGGCCAGGCCCTATCCCTACAATGTCAACGACGCGGCGCCTTCCGGCGGCTCTGCGAACACCGGCATAGGGATTGGCGATCCGGCGACGATGTTCGTGCCGATGTTCGCCCCTGACGAACCCGGCAACCATTGGAAGATCACTCAGGATCCGGATGAGGCCGCGCCGACGGCCTATGGCGCTATCAACAGCTGGTGGAATGACGACCCGACAAGCAGCACCGGCCAATCCCGGTTGCGCAACATGGCCAAATATTTCCAGCCGCGGCCGATCAATGCGCCGGCGCTGGCCGCCGGCAACGGGCCGAACTACAGCTGCTCCACCAACCCGATCACGCCGCTGACCGATGTCAGCGTTGCCACTGGGCTCACGGCGATCAAGGCCGCGATCGACCTGATGAAGCCCGATGGCGGCACCAATGTTCCCGAAGGCATCGCCTGGGGATGGCGCGTGGTTTCGAGCGGCGAGCCCTTCACGCAAGGACGCCCGGAAACCGAGAGGGGCAACGACAAGGTCGTGATCGTGCTGACCGACGGCGCCAACACCTACTACACGCCTTCCTCGCTCGGCTATTCCGACCCCGCCGATTCGAAGTCGACCTATGCGTCCTTCGGCTATCTCAAACCCGGCTACAACGGCACGTCGGTGGGCCGCCTGTTCATGGGCACATCGAGCACCATTGGCCAATTCGATTATTCTAACGGCAATTATACCAACGCGCTCAACGAGCAGATGGCGACGCTTTGCAACAACGCCAAGGCAGCCAACATCATGGTGATGACTGTGGCGCTCGATCTGTCGACGACTAAAATCGCCGACCAGCAGGCGATCGAGGCGCTGAAATCCTGCTCGTCGAACTCGCGCTTCCGCAAGGATCCAACGGACGCGAGCAAGCCGGCAAAACTGTTCTGGAACGCCACCGGCGCCAGCTTGTCGAACGATTTCAAGGAAATCGGCAACGAACTGTCGAACCTGCGCGTCGTCGGCTGATCCGTAGGCACCGGCGGCTAGCTGGAACAACGGCTGGCGCCGCCATGCACTTGCGCGCGCCTGCCGGGACAGGCACATGTTGGCCGCCTGCCGGATCGTGCATCCATTCGCGGCGCGCTGGGGAAGAACAGATGCCCGAAACGGCCAATCATCTCGCCTTCGCGCTGGTCTGCCTCGGCATGGTGCTGACGCCTGGCCCCAACATGATCTATCTGATCTCGCGTTCCCTGTCGCAGGGGCCGAAGGCGGGGCTCATCTCGCTTGGCGGCGTGGCACTCGGCTTTGTCTTCTATGTGCTGGCGGCGGCGTTCGGCATCACCGCGCTGCTGCTCGCCGTGCCCTACGCCTATGACGCGCTGCGCTTTGCCGGCGTGCTCTATCTCCTGTGGCTGGCCTGGCAGGCGGTGAAGCCGGGCGGACGCTCGCCGTTCGAAGTGCGCGAATTGCCGAGGGACAGGCCGCGCAAGCTTTTCGCCATGGGCCTGATGACGAATCTGCTCAATCCGAAGGTGGCCGTGCTCTATCTGTCGCTGTTGCCGCAGTTCATCAGCCCCGGCAAAGGCCACGTCCTGTCGCAGCTACTGGTGCTCGGCGCGACGCAGATTTCGATCAGTCTCAGCGTCAATGCCGTCATCGCGGTGACGGCCGGCTCGATCGCCACCTTTCTCGCCGGACGGCCTTTGTGGCTGGTCATCCAGCGCTGGATGATGGGCACCGTGCTGGCGGCACTTGCGCTGAAGATGGCGACAGAGGCGCAGCGCTGAATTCGCCTTGGACGATGATCGCGAGCTGAGCTAGAAACGTCAGGGCGCCAGCAGCTGCACGAATTTCTCCGCGGCTGGCGAACGATTGGCCCTTGCAAGACTGACAACGAGCAGCCGCCTCTGAACACAAGGAACAATGGGAATTCGACACACGCGAGCGTCTCCTTCCGGAGTGGAAAGCTCAGGCATCAGTGTCACACCGATCCCCTGCGACACCATTTCCACCAGGGCAGCCGTATCGCGAACCGTAAGGACAACCTTAGGCGAGATGTTCACGGATGCGAAGAGCTGACGGATGACCGGCTCGCAACCAGAGCCCGACATGATGAAATTCTCGTCGGCCAGGTCGCACAATTTGACGCGCGCCGTCGCTGCTAGCGGGTGGTCGCAAGCAGCAAGAAAGACGAAATCATCCTCCAGGACTACATCCCCGACAGTTTCGGCTGATTGTTCGGAGGTCAGGCCGACGTCAACGACTGCTGTTTCAACCCATTCCAGAACCTCATGATCGGTTCCTTCCAGCAAAACCAGTTCGACGCCGGGGAAAAGCCGCTGGAAGCGGGCAAGTATTTGCGGCAGCAAACGCTCTACCGCGCTTGCCACGCTTCCAATGCGCAACCGCCCGGTCTGAGCGCCTGAAGCTGCGGCGCTCCTTTGCTGGATTCGCTCGATGGCCAGAACGGCCTCTCGCGCATCCTGAAGCACTGCTTGTCCAATTTCCGTCGGAAACACCCCGTTCTTGCCGCGAACCAGAAGCTTCACTCCAAGAACGCCTTCAAGGCTTCTCATCGCCTGGCTTGCGCCCGACTGCGTCATGCCGATCCGCGTAGCGGCCGTCGAAAAGCTCGCGTCTTCGACAATCATGGTCAGGACCCGCAGCTGAGCGAGAGTGATATTAGTGATAGTCATGATAGATATCATCAGAATGCATTTTACTTATGCATCTCCGATAACGCATCTGGAAGCTCACTTCAATTCATAGGAGCTCTCATGACACAACGACTCGCATTGGCGCTGATCGGTGAATACACGCCATCTTTCGAACCACACGCCAAGATGGACGAAGCGCTGGATCATGCCGGGTCCACGCTCGGTATCCAGTACGAACACCAGTGGATTTCGACCGAAGAACTGATCACCGGGGTCAGCGACAAGCTGGCACCTTTTGATGCGATCTGGATCGCTCCAGGCAGCCCGTACAGGAGCATGAATGGCGCTCTGAATGCCATCCGGCATGCCAGGGAAAACGAAATTCCTGCTTTGGGAACCTGCGGCGGTTGCCAGCATATGGTCGTCGAATATGCCCGCAACGTGCTGGGTTTCCAGGACGCCGAGCATGCGGAATACGATCCCTATGCTTCCACCCTGTTCGTCACACAGCTGACCTGTTCACTCGTTGGGCAAACCATGGACGTATTTCTGACGCGAGGGAGCCGGGCAGCGCGGATTTATGGACAAACGAACACGAAAGAGCGCTACTATTGCAACTTCGGCATCAATCCAGCCTACCAGAAAGAACTGGACGCCGGCGGCTTTCACATTGTCGGCAGGGATTCGAATGGCGAGGCTCGCGTCCTCCTGCTGCCATCCCACCCATTCTACCTTGCCACGCTCTTCGTGCCGCAGCTGACGTCGACAAAGCAGCACCCGCATCCAATCATTGTCGCCTTCCTGGAAAGCGCCCGGTCAAGACCGCGCGCCGCGTTTTGGGGCGGTGATGTTTCCCAGCTCAATCGCTGAACGGCCTATCGTCGTTGAGTGATTGCAAGAAGTTAGCGACAGCGCACCCTACATCGGCCGCCTTGTCTGCTGCGCCCGCTCGGGCTCGACCACCTTGCGGTAGAGATGCCAGGTGGCATGGCCGAGCACCGGCATGACGACGGCTAGCCCGGCAAACAGCGGGATGGAACCGATCACCAGAAGCACGGCGACCAGCAAGCCCCACAGCGCCATCTGCAGCGGGTTGGCCATTACCGCCCGGGCCGAGGTCTCGATCGCCGAAACGGCGCCGACGTCACGGTCGAGCAGCAGCGGGAAGGCAACCACGGTGGTGGCCAGCACGATTACGGCAAAGACAAAGCCCGCGGCATTGCCGGCAAGGATCAGCGTCCAGCCCTTGCTGGTGGTCAGCACGTCGCGGATGAAGCCACCGATCGAGGCCGGCGGCTGGTCGCCGAACAGGCCGGTGTAGATCGATTGCGCGGTGTAGAGCCATAACAGGAACAGCGCCACCAGCATGATGCCGATGACAGCGATCGATGGAACCGCGGACGAGCGCCGCACATCAAACGCGTGCCGCCAGGAGGTGTTCATGCCGAGTTCGCGCCGGCGGCTGATCTCGTAAAGGCCGAGCGCCGCAAAGGGCCCGACCAGCGCGAAACCCGACATCAGGGGATAGATGAGCTGGATGGCGTTGGCCCCGGACGTCCACTGCGTCAGGATCAGGCCGACGATGGGATAGATCAAGCACAGGAACACATAGTGCGAAGGTTTTGCCCAGAAATCCTCGACGCCGAGGCGCAGCGCATCCCAAAGGTCCGACGTGGTGATGCGGCGCACCGTTGGCTGCACATGCATTCCACGTGCGTCCGCCATGACATGAAAGCCGGCCATAACCTTCCTCCCGTGTGTCGGGGCGGTCACCGCCAGGATGGCCGCCAGAGCTGCCACTTCAAGAACGAGAGGCACGATAGCAGAGTTGGCGGCGATTGTCGCCGCGTCAATTGCCTGGGGAGCAACTCCTCGTAGTGTTCAACTCTCCGTATGGCCTCTCATATGGCGTACCTTGGCGGTCCTTCATTTTGACCAATCATTGTGCTGCATTTTAGCATTTACGCATTTTAGCATTTACTTAAATTGCTCGTAGGGATCTTTGGCGTATCACCTGAGCTTTACGAAGTTCGGCGAGGAACTATGTTCGCATTGAAAGGCTTCTGGTCTTCGGAGCGTGGCAACTTTGCCATAACGACCGCCATCGGGATGCTGCCGATAATGATTGGTTTGGCCGGCGCCGTTGATCTGATCGGCACGAGCCATGACGCCTCGCAACTACAGAACTCGCTTGACGCGGCGGGGCTCGCCATCGGCACGAAGTTCTCTCCCGATATGGCGGCCGGCGATGTCCAGCAGCTTGGGCTGCAATTCTTCGCCGCCAATATGAGCGTGGCCGACCAGCAGGAATATCTGGGCAGCGTCTCCGCTTTCGCGGCAACGGCAAGCGGCAGCCCAAGCGCCTACTTTATCTCGCTGTCGTCCAGCATAAGCCGCCCAAGCTTCATCAGCGCCTCGGCCCCCTGGCAGGCCTACCGCTCGGCCTCGGTCAAGATAAAACCTGGCGCGCAGGCCTGCGTGCTGGCGCTCGATCCGCATGCGTCCGCCGCCGTGAACCTGCAGGGCTCGACCAACGTCTCGATGGACAATTGTGTGATCGCGGCGAACTCGGACGCCCCCGATTCCGTGAACAGGGGCGGCTCCGCCCTGGTTTCAGCGGGCTGTGTCTCAACTGTCGGCGGCACCAGCGGGCTGTTGCCACCCAGCGCCAGTCTCGCCTGCGGAACGCCGCACGAACATCGGTACGCATCCTTTGATCCGCTGGCCGACGTCGTTCCTCCCCCTTACACATTGTGTTTGCCGGTCCCGAACGGCAAAACCTACACGCTGTCGCCAGGCACTTATTGCGACAAGACATTGTCGGGAAACATCACGCTTAATCCGGGCGTCTACATCATGCGCGGCACCACCATAAAGCCAGGGGGAAACGGCAGCCTGACTGGCCAGGGCGTGACCATATTCCTCATGGAAAGCGCTCAGATCTACATAAATGCCAATGAGAAGGTGAACCTTTCCCCGCCCACCAGCGGCCCTTATGCCGGTATCACCATTTTTCAGGATCACGGCAACACGTCTGCTCTGACATTGAATGGCGGCGCAAATTCCGTGATCAGCGGTTTTATCTACGCGCCGGACGCGCCCATTTCCTACGCCGGCAACTCTGATATGAGCGCCCAGGGCAACTGTCTCAGGCTTGTCGGCAATACGATACAGATGACCGGAAACTCGTCCGTCAAGTCGGACTGCGCGGCGGCGCTTGGAAATCGCACAATGTATGCCGATCGGATGATCACTCTGGTGAAATGAGAAACGACAGGCGGCCCAAGCGGTCGCGTTGAGAAAAAATGCGGTCGCGTTTAACAATGCCGGAGTGCGGCGACCGCACTCCGGCAGATCAGTGCCTCTCACAAAGGCACATCCTGGTTGAAAATGGGGTATCGCTACGATTGCGCCGGTGCAGCGAAGCGATCGATCACCTCAGTCAGGGGGACGTGGCCAAGGCAGGCGCCAGAACCGGCGGGTTGTTCGCCATCCTCGACAGCCAGGGCATAACGCACGGCCGGATCGGCTTCGATGCGAAGGCGCAATCCGGCCAGCTTGGGATAGGCAGCGCCGTCGATCGCCTGGTGAAATTCCGCCCAGCGTGCCACGCCGATCAGCGTGGTATCGGCAAGAGTCAGCCCGTCGCCGACCAGGAAATCCGTACCGGCGATCATCGCCTCGAGCCGATCATGACGTTCCGCAACGGCCTTGCGGCCGAACTCCCGCAAGGTCGCCTTCAGCGCGGGTTCATCCGCCGCCATTTCCAATGCCACCCAGAGCGGGCTGAAGGCGGCGGTGAAACCGGTGTTCACGAAGGCCATCAACTGGTGCATGCGGTCGGCTTGCGGCGTGCGCGGTTCGAAGCTGATGCGACGCTGTGTGTCGCGGGCTTCGAGCCATGCGGCGATGGCCATTGTCTCGGTGAGCACCCGGCCTTCGTCGGTGATCAGCACCGGCGTTTCCTGACGGTCGTTGATGCTGGCATAGGCATCGTTTTTCATCTCGGTGAGCATGTCGACGCGGCACAGGCGATAGGGTTGCCCGACGCGTTCGAAGGCAGCGACGAGCCCCATCGAGCTTCCCGCCGGGAAGCCATAAAGCAGGATAGGTTCCATTTGTTTTCTTCCGTGATTGAGGAGATCACGCCGCGCAGCGAAACTTGACCCTAAACGCTGGTCGTCCCATGTAAATTACGCACAATTCTGTAACCAGGATCCGCCCATGAAAGACGTCGTCTCACGCTGCCCGATCGAAGAGACCATGCGCGTGCTCAGCGGCCGCTGGCCCACGCTGCTGCTCTATTATCTGAAGGACGGGACCAAGCGGTTCAGTGACCTGAGACGCGACAACCCCACCGTGTCGCACCGCATTCTGGCTCTGGAACTGCGCAAGCTCGAGGACGCCGGTATCGTGAGGCGAACGGCCCGCTCGGGCTATCCGCTGCGGGTCGACTATGACCTCACGGCGCCTGGCCGCAAGCTTGTACCGCTCATCGACGCGCTGGGCTCGTGGTGGGTGCATACGGAAGACGACCGGATGCGCGGTTCCTCGGACGCAGATCTCGATACTGCCGCCTAACATCTTCGATTTTCGCCGCCCTGCCCGGCAAAAGCCATGATCGACGTTATCTCAGGGGCATGACCATAGCGAAAATCGAAACCTACCCGATGCCGAATCTGAACAGGCGCATGGTGTTGACCGGCCTCGCCGCCCTAGCGGGACTCGCCGCCTGCAGCACTGTTTCACTGCCAACCGGCGAAGGCGCCGGGGTCTCCTCCTCCGCCACCGGCACGCTGGCCAGTATCCGCGCCTCGGCCGGGCTGGCGCCGATGGTCCCCGACCGGCAGCTCGAACAGGCCGCCCTGCAGCAGGCCGGCTACATGGCGCAGCGCCGCCGCATGAGCCACACCACCGGCTGGGGCAAGGATTTCGCCTCGCGCGTCAGGGACAATCGAATTTCCGGTGCCGCGGCGGAGAACATCGCCGAGGGCCGTTTCGATCTTGAGAAGCTGTTCGACATCTGGGTGCATTCGCCCGGCCATCGCCGCAACATGCTCGACCCGCGCTTCACCCGCTTCGGCCTTGCCTATGTGCGCGACGGCGGCGACAGCAAGCTCCGTTACTGGAGCCTGGTGCTCGGGAAATAGGATGGAAAGCTAGTCCATATGCGCTGCCGGCGCGCCGCCGGCAGGCGCCTGCTTCGGCTTGCGCAGCAGGAAAACAAACGGAATGGCAAGCAGCGTCATCACCATGAGCATTTTGAAGTCGTTGACGTAGGAGATCATCATCGCCTGGAGATTGACCATGCGATCGACCTGTGAGAGCGCCATGGGATCGCCGCTCGCGGCGGCTGGAGAGACGGCCCACAGATTCGGATTGAACGGGTTGATGAAGGCCGAAAGCTCGGTGTGGTTGACCTGCGTGTTGCGCACCATCAGAACCGTCACGACCGACACGCCGATGGATGAGCCAAGATTGCGCACCAGGCTGAACAAAGCCGTGGCATCGGTGCGGAAGCGCACGTCAAGCGTGGCGAAGGCGACGGTCGACAGCGGCACGAACACCATTCCCATGCCCAGGCCCTGGATGACGCCGGAGCTGAGGATCAGCCAATTGTCCATCTGCGGGGTGAAGCTGGACATGGTGTAGAGCGATTGCGCCGTGAGCAGGAAGCCGATGACGACAAGAATCCTGGCGTCGATCCTGCTCATGAGCCGCCCGACGACAAGCATCGAAATCATGGTGCCGACACCGCGTGGCCCCAACACGACACCGATGGTGACGGTCGGATAGCCGAAGATGGTCGACAGCATCGGCGGCAGCAGCGACATCGAGGCCAGGATCAGCACGCCCATGACGAAGATGAATGCCAGCCCGGTCACGAAATTGCGGTCGAGGAAGATCTTGGGATCGATGAAAGGACGTTCCGCCGTCAGCGTGTGGATGATGAACACCCAGAATCCGGTGATCGAAAGAGCAAGCTCGATCCAGATCTCGACCGAGGAAAACCAGTCGACCTCGCCGCCGCGGTCGAGCAGCAGCTGCAGCGCGCCGACACCGAGCGATAACATGGCGAAGCCGAAGAAATCGAAGCTGCGCACCCGCCGGGCAACCGCCGGCAGATAGGCGGCCATGCCGAGGAAGGCGATGATGCCGACCGGCAGGTTGATGAAGAACACCCAGCGCCAGTTGAAATTTTCGGTCAGCCAGCCGCCGAGCGTCGGACCCAGAATCGGCCCCAGCATGATGCCGGCGCCCCAGATGGCCATTGCCTGGCCGTGACGTTCCCTGGGGTTGATGTCGAGCAGGAAGGTTTGCGACAGTGGCACGATGGCGGCGCCGAACACGCCTTGCATCAGCCGGAAGAACACTATGCTCTCCAGGCTCCAGGCGATACCGCACAGCATCGAGAATACGGTGAAACCGACAACCGCCCCGAGGAACAGTTCCTTGCGGCCGAAGCGATCGGCCAGCCAGCCGGTGACCGGCGTCATGATGGCGGCGGCAACGATGTAGGAGGTCAGCACCCAGTTGATGTTGTCGGGTGAGGCGCCGAGATCGCCGGTCATGGTCGGCAGCGCGACGTTGGCGATCGTCGTGTCGAGCGCCTGCATGATCGTCGCCAGCATGAGCGCGACCGTGATCAGGCCGCGATGCGGCACTTCTTTGAAGGGTTCGGGCGTGCTCATGGCATGAAACTTCCAGCAGGTAACAAAAACGTGTACAAGGGGTTTCCGGGCGGCAACGCCTTCCGTTGAGAGACCCTCGTCGCGGTGGGACGCGATTGTCGATGTGGGGGTTACATCGACTGAAAGTCTCTGATGAGCGGATGCCTGCCGCCCGGAAACATGAGGACCGACGGGTCCGCGTCGGAGATTTCAGATTTCGGCCAGGCCGCTACGCGGCACGCCCAAACGCTGATCCTCCAGCTCCTCCCATCAGACCAATCCTGCTATTCACCTCCGCCGCTGGTCCTGCGGCATTCTGTTGACGTTACTGCGCGGCCTCGCCAGCCGTGGCGTGACCGAAGATCGAAGGCAGGCCACGCGCCACGCCGGTGTCGACGGTAACGGTGGCGCTCATGCCGGTGCGCAACGCCATCTTGGCGTCCGCATCGGTCAATTCGAGACGAACCGGGATGCGCTGCGTGACCTTGACCCAGTTGCCGGTGGCATTCTGGGCTGGCAGCAGCGAGAACTCGGCTCCCGTGCCGGCGCCGATCGCCTTGACCGTCGCCTCGAAGGTGCGCCCTGGATAGGTGTCGACCACGATCTCGGCCTTCTGGCCGGGCTTCATGTGGGTGAGCTGCGTTTCCTTGAAATTGGCATCGATCCAGGTGTCGCCGGTCTCGACCAGTGAAAACAGCGGCGTGCCGGAACCGACATACTGGCCGACCTTGAACGACGAGGCCTGGCTGGCGATGCCGTCCGCCGGCGCCTTGACCGTGGTCTGCGCCAGGTCGTAGGCCGCCTTGTCGCGCGCGGCGAGCGCGGCCATCACGGTCGGGTGCTTGTCGGTCTCGATGTCGGGATTGCCGCCAAGGGCTGCCTTGGCGCTGATGATGCCTTGCTCGGCAACGGCCAGCTGCTGCTTGGCCTTGTCGAGATCGTTCTTGGCCTCGTCCAGCGACGATTTGGCGTTGATGCCCTTCTGGGCAAGATCGGCGGCGCGGTCGAACTGCGACTGGGCGAAGACGACCTGGCTGGCATCGGACTTCTGCTGAGCCATCGACTGGCCATAGGCCGCGCGCAGCTGCTCGACATTGAGACGCGCGCCCGCCACCGCCGCGTCGGCCTGCGCCAGCGCGATCCGGTATGGCTCGGGGTCGATGGCAAACAGCTCGTCACCCTGTTTGACCAGCTGGTTATCGAAGATGTCGACCTTGACGATGCGGCCTGCCGTGTCGGAAGCGATCGACACCTTGGCCTGTTGCAGGTTGGCGTTCTCGGTCTCCTGGTAGCGGCCGCCGGTGACCCAGACGTAGCCGCCCCCGACAGCGAGTGCCGCGGGCAGCGCGACCATCAGCAGGAAGCGGCCCAGCCGGCGCTTTTTCTTCACCGGCGCCGGGGCCGGCTGCACTGGGGGAGCAACCGCCACCGGGGCCGCGGCCGGCTGCGCCGGCGCTTCCATCTCCAGTTCGGTCGTGTTCTTGTCTATCTTGGCTACCGCGTTCATGCTGCTGCGCCTTCTGTATTCTTCACTTTTTCAATGGACGGCGTCTCGTCGTCGGTCAGGTTGCGGACCATCGCCTCGAGCCCTTCGACGAGGACGCGACGGGCTTCCGGCTTCACGCCGACCAGCGATTCCTCATAGACTTCCCCGGCAATGCTCTTGATCACGGCGTAGGCGTCGCTCGCCTTGGGCGTCAGGAAGATCATGCGGACGCGACGATCGGCGGCGTCGGCACGACGCTCGATCCAGCCTCCCTCCTCCATGCGGTCGACCAGGCGCGAAACGCTGATCGGCTCGATTTCGAGAAGTTCGGCCAGCCGTGCCTGCGCGACGCCGTCTTCCTTGGCAACGCGGACCAGAAGCCGCCATTGCGCCGAAGAAAGCCCCAAGCCACTGGCCCTCGCCTCGAAGCGCTTGCGCATCAGGCGCTGCACGTCGTGAATCAAGAAGCCCAATCTGTCGATGCCATCGGAAACCATGAGCGGGATATATAATAAGCGTGCTCACTATTCAAGATGCCGCGTTGCATAAGAAGCCGGCAGATATGCACGACAGTCATGCGATGCAGGCATGGTTACCGATTGGTGAGCGCCTGTCGCCATGCCAGCCGGCTTCGCCGCTCCGCCACGTCATGCTGGTCGGGTCTGACATATTGATGTACAGCCGTTGGTCAGGATCGGGGGATCACGAAAATGCCGACGCTCTACGCTCTCAAGCCGGCCTTCCAGGGACGGCTGCGGCCGCTGGTCAATCGGCTGGCGGCAATCGGGGTCACCGCAAACAGCATAACCATCCTGGCGGCCGTGATGTCGATAACCGCCGGCGCGGCCATCGCGATCCTGCACGAATGGCGCTGGCTGCTGTTGCTTATCCCCGTGGTGATGTTCGTGCGCATGGCGCTGAATGCCGTGGATGGCATGCTGGCACGGGAACATGGGCAGGCGTCGACGCTCGGCATGTATCTGAACGAGTTGTGCGACGTCGTTTCGGACCTCGCACTGATTCTTCCTTTTGCCGTCTTTCCGGAATTTGGCGCATGGGGCGTCATCGCCTTCGCGATATCGGCCGTGTTGACCGAATTCGCCGGCGTGCTCGGCATTGCCGCCAAGATCGGACGCAACTATGCCGGGCCATTCGGCAAGAGCGACAGAGCGCTGGCGCTCGGTGTGGTCGCCGTGCTGTGCGCCGCCGGGATCTGGCCGGCATCGATAGCACCGTTTGTGTTTCCGGCCATGGCAACGCTTTCGCTGCTGACCGCCATAAACCGGATACGCGCCGGCCTTATTGGCAGCGCCAGCTGAGCATCGAGGCTCGCCATGCCGCCAGAGGGGAAGACCATGATGCACGAACCAATCGCCGCCGCGGCCACGCAAAGCCTTGCGCGGCAAGCGCAGGAGCGGGTTTTCCGCAGCCATGACGGGACGGAGATCTTCTACCGATTCTGGCCGGCGGACTCCGCCGGTGCCAAGGGCGCGGTGGTGCTGTTCCATCGCGGCCACGAGCATGGCGGCCGCATGGCCCATCTCGTCGATGAATTGCGGATGCCGGACCACGCCTTCTATGCCTGGGACGCCCGCGGCAATGGCCGCTCATCCGGCGAGCGCGGCTATGCCCCGTACTTCTCGGCGCTGGTGCGCGACATCGACTGCTTCATGCGCGAGATTGCAGCCAGGGATGGCGTCGCCACTGGGGATATCGCGCTGATCGCGCAGTCCTTCGGCGCCGTGCTCGCCGCCGCCTGGGTGCATGACTATGCGCCGAAGCTGCGCGCCATGGTGCTGGCTTCACCGGCCTTCTCGGTGAAACTCTACGTACCCTTCGCCAAGGAGGGCATCGCGCTCTGGCAGAAGATCAAGGGCCGCTTTTTCGTCAATTCCTACGTCAAGGCGAAATTCCTGACCCACGATCCTGTGCGCATCGCCTCCTTCGAGAGCGATCCGCTGATCGCGCGGCCGATCGCTTCCAACATCCTGGTCGAACTCTACCAGCATGCCGCACGCATCGTCGCTGACGCCCGCGCCATCAGCGTGCCGACCCAGCTTCTGCTCTCGGGCAGCGACTGGGTGGTGCGCCACGGCCCGCAGCACGAGTTCTTCGTCAATCTCGGCAGCCGCACCAAGGAACGCCATGTGCTGCCGGGCTTCTTTCACGACACGCTGGGCGAACGCGACCGGGCGCAGGCCCTCGAGCTGATCCGGCCGTTCCTCGCCAGGCAATTCGCGGCACCGGACGCGCCGGTCGACCTGAAGCAGGCGGACATCGCCGGCTACACCCGCGACGAGGCCGACCGGCTTGCCTCGCCGCTCGCTCTGATGTCGCCCAAGGGCCTCTATTGGGCATTCAGCCGCGCCTCCATCCGCATGGGTGCCTGGGTCTCGCAGGGCATGAAGACCGGCATCGCCACCGGCTTCGATTCCGGCTCGACATTGGATTACGTCTACGAGAACGACGCGCGGGGTCTCACACCTCTTGGCCGCGTCGTCGACCGTGTCTTCCTGGAGGCCATTGGCTGGCGCGGCATCCGCCAGCGCAAGCTGCATCTCGAAGAGCTCATCGGCTCTTGCGTGGCGACGCTCAAGGCCGCTGGCCGGCCGGCGCACATTCTCGACATCGCCGCCGGCCATGGCCGCTATGTTCTCGATGCCATCGCGAAGAGCCCCGACCAGCCAGCGAGCGTTCGCCTGCAGGATTATTCCGACCTCAACGTCCAGCTTGGCCGCAAGCTGATCGCTGAGCGGCAATTGCCGGCTGATGTCTCGTTCCAGCGCGCCGATGCCTTCGATGCCGACATGCTCGCCAACGTCGATCCGGCCCCCGACCTCGCCATCGTTTCCGGCCTCTACGAGCTGTTCTCGGACAACGCGATGATCGCCCGCTCGCTTGGTGGTTTGGCCAGCGCCATGCAGCCGGGCAGCCTGCTGCTCTACACCAACCAGCCTTGGCATCCGCAGCTCGAGATGATCGCCCGCAGCCTGACTTCGCATCGCGGCGGCGAGGCCTGGGTGATGCGGCGGCGCACGCAGGGCGAGATGGACCAGCTCGTCGAATCCGCCGGGTTCGAGAAGCTCGACCAGCGCATCGACCAATGGGGCATCTTCACCGTCTCGGTCGCGCGGCGCCGCTGAACAGCATGGTCTTATCGCCTGCACCCACCGCGCGCGCCGAGCCTTATGGACGGGTGGTCGTCAGGGCTGCGCTCTGGCTGGCCTTGCTGGCACCATTCTTCTATCTCAGCTACGGCTTCGCCAACTGGCTGGCCTCGCGGCGCGACGATGTCGGCAGCATCGTGTTCTCGTGGGAGCACGGCATTCCGTTCGTCGCCTGGACCATCGTGCCCTATTGGTCGATCAACCTGTTCTACGGCCTGTCGCTGCTGCTCAACAACGACAGGCAAGGGGTGGACCGCCTGGCCGGGCGTTATCTCACCGCGCAAATCGTCGCCGTTGCCTGCTTCATCCTGTTCCCGCTGACCGCGACATTCGTGCGACCGGCGACGACCGGCCTGCCCGGCTTCCTGTTTGCCGTGCTCGGCGGTTTCGACAAGCCGTTCAACCAGGCGCCCTCGCTGCACATCGCCCTTCTGGTGATCATCTGGGATCATTGGCGCCACCGGCTCGGCGGTTTTCTCCTGGCGCTCTGGCACGGCTGGTGCTTCCTGATCGGCGCCTCGGTGCTGACGACCTGGCAGCATCATTTCATCGACATCCCGACCGGCGCGCTGCTCGGGCTCTTTGCGTTGTGGCTGTTTCCGCGCAGCGGCGCGTTGCCGTTTTCAGGCTTCCGGCTGACCAGCGATGTGCAAGCGCGGCGGCTGGCGCGGTTCTATGCGCTGGGCGCCGTTCTTGCGCTGGCGGGCGCCGCGCTCGGTGCATTCGTTTGCGCTGTCGCCCTCTTCCTGCTTTGGCCGGCTTTGGCGCTGGCCATCGTCGCCCTCGCCTATGCAGGGGCAGTCGAAAAAGTGTTCCAGAAATCCGCCGATGGCAGCATCACGCTTGCAAGCCGTGTCCTGCTCTTGCCTTACCGTCTCGGCGCCAGGGCAAACATATGGGCCTGGACGCGCAAACTTGCTCCCCAGGTGGCGATTGCCGATGGCGTCTTTCTCGGGCGCTTTCCCACTACACGCGAGGCCAACGGCTTCGGCACGGTCATCGACCTTGCCGCCGAACTTGAAAGACCGGCGGCACCCGATTGCCGCTGGATCAGCTTTCCGATGATCGACCTGTTGCCGCCGCCCGTGTCGGTACAGCAACAGGCAGCCGGCGCGCTGGAAAGCGCGCGCCGGGATGGCACCGTGCTGGTGTGCTGCGCGCTCGGCTTCCAGCGCAGCGCCGGCGTCGTCGCCGAATGGCTTGTGGCGACCGACAGAGCCAGGACGCCGGCGCTTGCCCGCGAGATGCTCGCGGCCCTCGGCCGGCCGGTTCATCTTGCAGAAGCCACGGATCCGGTAGCGTCATGACCGGCAATGCCTATCAGGACCGCACCGACCGCTTCGCCGGCATGCTGATGCGGCAGGCAGCGTGGCCGGCTGCAATCGTGGTGGCCGCGAATGTCCTTGCGCCGCTGGCTGCCTCGACGCGCGGCGCTTTCGAAAACTTGCCCGCGGCCATTGCTTTGTCGATCACCGCCGCGAGCGCGGTGGCGGTGCTGATGCTGTCGACACTGCTGGCGTTTGACGCGCTGCTGTTCCGGATCATGGCCAGCCATGACGACGAAGCTTCCGGCGGTGCCGCAGTGGACGACATGCTGGCGCGCATGCGCCTGAAAACGGCCCCGTCCGCGACACGTTCGCTTGATGACCGCATGGCCGGCACGCGTCGTCTGCTGTTCAAGCAGCGTGCCGCCCTGGCTCTGTTTGCCGCAGCACTTCTGGCGGCAGGGTTTTGGGCGCCGCGATGAACAGGCTTTCGCTCAAGACCTTCACCTTGCTGCAGACTGTAACCTCCGTCGGCCTGTCGGCGCTGGCCCGGATGGTAACCGGGGTGCGGCCGATCTGGAACGGCAGCCTGCCCTCCGACCGCCAGCGCATCTATTTCGCCAACCACACCAGCCATGGCGACTTCATCCTTTTGTCGGCCTGCCTCAGCGAAAGGGAGCGCGCGATCACCCATGCTGTTGCCGCAGGCGAATATTGGGGGAAGTCGCGGCTGCGCCGCTTCATCGCGCAGGATATGCTGTCGTCGGTGCTCATCAACCGGCAGTGGACGAGACCTGAGGAAAATCCGATCGAGATCATGCTGTCGGTTCTCGACCAGGGGCACTCGCTGATCCTGTTTCCCGAAGGCACACGCAACATGACCGAAGAGCCGCTGCTGGCATTCCGCTCCGGGCTCTACAATCTGTCGACGGCGCGGCCTGAGGTCGAGCTGATCCCGTGCTGGATCGAGAACATGTCGCGCGTGCTGCCCAAAGGCCAATTCCTGCCGGTGCCGCTGCTGTGCCGCGTCGTCTTCGGCCCGCCGGTGGCGATCGGTCCGGGCGAAGAACGCCGCGCCTTCCTCGAACGCGCCCACGCCGCGCTTCTGGCGCTCAACCCGCGTCCCGAGCGAGACGATTGATGCGCCACGAGATCTCCATCCTGATCATCGGCCTGCTGGCGGTTTTGACCACCGCCAGCATCGTCGCCACCATACTTTCGGCGCGGGCGCCCAAGCCGCTCAGTTCGACGCTGGTCAATCTGACCCAGCGCATCAACGCCTGGTGGGTGATGGTGGCGCTGATGACGGTCGCCTTCTTCTTCGGCCGTTACGGGATGACCATCCTGTTCGCTCTGATCTCCTTCGCCGCGCTGCGCGAATTCGTGACGCTGACGCATACGCGCCGCAGCGACCATTGGGTGCTGCTCGGCATGTTCGGCATCATCATACCGTTTCAATACTGGCTGGTGTGGACCGCCTGGTACGGGCTCTTCGTCATCTTCATTCCGGTCTATTGCTTCCTGCTGATGCCGGCCATCACGGCGCTGCATGGCGACACGGAACGCTTCCTCGAGCGGATCGCCGCGCAACAATGGGCGGTGATGATCTCGGTCTATTGCGTCAGCCACGTCCCTGCCCTGCTGACACTCGACGTGCCGGGCTTCGAAGGCCGCACCCTGCTGCTGATCGCCTTTCTCATCATCGTCGTGCAAGGCAGCGACGTGCTGCAATACATCTTCGGCAAGCTGGTTGGAAAACACCGTTTCTCGCCGAACGTCTCGCCGTCGAAAACCTGGGAAGGCCTGATCGGCGGACTGGTGTCGGCGAGCCTGCTCGGCGCGCTGCTATCGTTCGTGACACCCTTCTCGCCGCTGCAGGCAGCAGCCGTGGCCTTCGTCGCCTGCTCGATGGGATTTCTCGGCGGGCTGGTCGCATCGGCCATCAAGCGCGATCAGGGCGTCAAGGACTGGGGCCATCTCATCGAAGGCCATGGCGGCATGATGGACCGCACCGACAGCCTGGTCTTCGCCGCCCCGGTGTTCTTCCACATCGTGCGCTATTTCTGGACCGTGTGATCCGGCGATCTGTTGCCGCGCTCAAAGCGGTTGCGGATGAGCATGGTGACGACCAGAAACCACGCTATTTAGCGCGTTTCCTGACATACAGTTCCAGCTTGTGGCGGACGATTTCGAAGCCAAGCTCCGACGCTATCTCGGCCTGCAGTTTCTCGATTTTGTCGGAACGGAACTCGATCACCTGACCGGTGTCGAGGTCGATGAGATGGTCGTGATGTTCACGGTCCGCGTTTTCGAACCGGGCGCGGCCCTCGTCGAAGGCATGACGCTGGATGGCGCCTTTCTCCTCCAGGAGCCGCAACGTCCGGTAGACGGTCGACAAGGAAATGCTGCCGTCGATCTGGTGGGCACGAGAATACAATTCGTTCGCGTCCGGATGGTCGTGCGCATCCGCCAGCAGCCGCAAGATCACCTTGCGTTGTTCGGTCATCCGGACACCGGCGGCTTTCAAATTGCTCCGGAATCGCTCGAAAAGGTCGTTGTCCGCTTTCATCCGTCATACTTAGCCGCGTTGCCACGCGACTGCAATTAGCTACTTGCAAATCAGTTGCAACTGCAATATCAGATGCAAATCACTTGCATTAGCATGACGTGACTAGCGCATGGGCGACGATCAACTCCAGTCGAAAGGCATCCGATGACTGTTTCTGCTTCCCCAACCCGCAGGACGATGCAGCGGGCGCTTGGCGGCCTTGTGGCCATCGGTTTTGCGACGATGGCGAGCCTCGTTCCGGTCATGGCACAGGAGACCCGGCCTGCGGCAGGGAAGGTTCTGCGCGTCGTGACGACGTTCACGATCATCCAGGATATCGCGCAAAACGTGGCCGGGACCGCGGCAATCGTAGAGTCGGTGACCAAGCCCGGCGCTGAAATCCACGATTATCAGCCGACGCCGCTCGACGTGGTGAGGGCGCAATCGGCCGACCTCGTGCTCTGGAACGGCATGAACCTCGAACGCTGGTTCGAGAAATTCTTCGACAACGTGAAGAACGTGCCGAGTGCCGTCGTCACGGAGGGCATAGAGCCGATGGGGATCAAGGAGGGACCTTACGAAGGCAAGCCCAATCCGCATGCGTGGATGTCGCCGAAGAACGCCCTCATCTATGTCGAGAACATCCGCAAGGCGCTGTCCAAGGCGGATCCGGCAAACGCCCCGGTCTATGCCGCCAATGCCGCCGCCTATTCGGAAAAGATCAAGGCAATCGACGAGCCCATGCGCAAGCGCCTGTCGGCGATCCCAACGGACCAACGCTGGCTGGTTACAAGCGAAGGCGCTTTCAGCTACCTGGCACGCGACTTCGACCTGCGCGAAGCCTATCTGTGGCCGATCAACGCCGACCAGCAAGGCACCCCGCAACAGGCGCGCAAGCTGATCGACCTGGTGCGCGAGAACAAGATTCCGGTGGTGTTCAGCGAAAGCACCATTTCCGACAAGGCGGCCAAGCAAGTCGCGCGCGAAACCGGAGCCACCTATGGAGGCGTTCTCTACGTCGATTCGCTGAGCGAGGAAGACGGCCTGGTTCCGACCTATCTGAAGCTTCTCGAAACCACCGTCGAGACGATCGTCCAGGGGTTCGGCGGGTGACCGGGGTTCGCACCGCGCTCGCTCCGGACAGCAGCCATGATCGAACATCGACCGGTAGCGGCCGGGTCGTTGCCTCCATCGACGTGGACGACGTCACCGTCAGCTATTCAAGCGGGGTCACGGCCGTACACTCCGCCTCTTTCAGGCTCGGCGCCTCCACCATCTGCGCGCTGGTCGGCGTCAACGGCTCCGGCAAATCGACGCTGTTCAAGGCGCTGATGGGCTTCCTGACGCCGTCGACCGGAACAGTGCTTATCGCCGGATTGCCCGTCCACGCAGCGCTGAAGCGCGGCCTAGTCGCGTATGTGCCGCAGAGCGAGGATGTCGACTGGAACTTTCCGGTGCTGGTGGAAGATGTCGTCATGATGGGCCGCTACGGCCACATGAATTTTCTGCGTATCCCAGGCAGAGCCGATCGCATGGCGGTCGACGCGGCACTGGAACGGGTCGGCATGACCGATTTTCGCAAGCGCCAGATCGGCGAACTGAGCGGCGGCCAGAAGAAGCGTGTGTTCCTGGCGCGCGCTCTGGCGCAGGGCGGCGAAATCATCCTGCTCGACGAGCCGTTCACCGGGGTCGACGTTCAGACCGAAGCAGCGATCATCGATCTCCTTCGGTCGATGCGCGACGACGGCAAGCTGATGTTGGTGTCGACGCACAATCTCGGCAGCATCGTCAATTTCTGCGACCATGTCGTCATCTTCAACAAGACGGTGCTGGCCTTCGGACCAACAGAGACAACGTTTACGCAAGCCAATCTTGCGAAAGCTTTTGGCGGCGTGCTGAGGCATCTGCGCCTCGGCGGCGCCGATCTTCATGACGACCCCGACGCTCGCCACCTGACCGTGCTGACCGATGACGAGCGTCCTCTGGTGCTTTACGGCGAGCGGGATCAAGAGAAGATGATGAAGCCCGACAGCGGATCGCCAGCCCCGTGATCGACATCCTGCTGGAACCCTTCACCTACAACTACATGGCCAAGGCCATCTGGGTCAGCGCCCTGGTCGGCATGGTCTGCGCGTTCCTGTCCTGCTATCTCATACTAAAGGGCTGGGCCCTGATGGGCGACGCGCTTGCCCACTCGGTGGTGCCGGGCGTTGCGGCCGCCTACATGCTGGCCCTTCCCTATGCCGCCGGCGCATTCGCCTCCGGCCTCATCGCCGCACTCGGCATCACCTTGGTGCGGCGCGTGACGCAACTTCGCGAGGACGCCGTGATCGGCCTTGTCTTTACAACGCTGTTCGCTGGCGGGCTGCTGATTGCGTCGATCAGTCCGACCTCCGTAAACATCCAGTCCATCGTACTCGGCAACATCCTCGCAATCTCCGACGAGGATGTAACCCAGGTCATCCTCATCGCAGCGGTTTCGCTGGCTGTACTGGGGCTTCGATGGAAGGATATGATGCTGGTGTTCTTCGACGAGAACCATGCGCGCGGCGTCGGCCTGAATCCGTGGCGGCTGCGGGTCCTGTTCTTCGTGCTGCTCAGCGCCTGCATCGTCGCCGCGCTCCAGACCGTCGGCGCGATCCTCGTGATCGCGATGGTGGTAACGCCTGGCGCCACCGCCTATCTGCTTACCGATCGGTTCGGCGTCATGATCCTGCTCGCGATGGCGATCGGCGCGGCGACGAGCGCGGTTGGCGCCTATCTCAGCTTCTTTCTCGATGGCGCGACTGGCGGACTGATCGTGGTGCTGCAGACCGTCGTCTTTCTGATTGCCTTCGTCTTCGCACCCAAACATGGGCGGCTCGCCGCACGCCGGGCGGCACGTGCCGCATCGCAGGTCGCGTCATGATGACGATCTGGTCCTGGATCGCCGAACCGCTCAGCCACGAATTCATGCGTCGCGGTCTCGCCGTCGCCGTTCTGGTCGGCGCCATTTGCGCGGTGTTGTCCTGCTATCTCGTCCTGAAGGGCTGGTCGCTGATGGGCGACGCCGTTTCGCATGCCGTGCTTCCGGGTATCGTGCTCGCCTATATCGCCGGGATCCCGCTTGCCTTCGGCGCCTTCGTGGCAGGACTTGGCTGCGCGCTGGCGACGGGCTACCTCAAGCAGCAAAGCCGGATCAAGGAGGACGCAGTCATGGGCATCGTCTTCTCAGGCATGTTCGCGTTTGGCCTGGTGCTGTTCGTCAAAGTCGAGACCGACCAGCATCTCAATCATATCCTGTTCGGCAACATGCTCGGCGTCCAGTGGCGCGACGTGATCGAGGCGGCGGTCATCGTCGTGCCGGCGATCCTCATCGTTCTGGCAAAACGCAAGGATCTGCTGCTTTATTGTTTCGATCCGGCCCATGCGCGCGCGATCGGCCTGCCCGTCAACCTGCTGCATTTCGGGCTGTTGACGCTGCTCGCGTTGACCATCGTGGCCTCGCTGAAGGCTGTCGGGATCATCCTTGTCATCGCCATGCTGATCGCGCCGGGAGCGATCGGCTTTCTTTTGACGAAGAGCTTTGAGCGCATGCTCGCCATTGCTGCCGCGGCCGCCATCGGGTCGAGCGTCGTGGGAACGATCCTCAGCTATCACATCGACGCAGCCACCGGCCCGACGATCGTCGTCGTTCAGGCCGGCGTTTTTTTGCTTGCCCTGTTCCAGTCGAAGCGCCCAAAGCAACGGGTGCAACTGGGCATTTCGGGAGAGTAATCGCGGCCCTGACCCAGGCCGCACTCAAAGCCGGTTGCGGATCAGCATGGTGACGACGAAGAACGCGCCGACCGAGCTGGTGATGATGCCGATCGGCAGCTCCTGCGGCGGCAGCAGCGTTCGGGCCAGAAGGTCGCTGGCCAGCAAAAGCACCGCGCCAAACACGGCACAGCTGGCGACCAGGCGCAGATGCAGGGGGCCCGCCAGCGGCCGTGACAGATGCGGAATCATCAGCCCGACGAAGCCGATGACGCCAGCGACCGAGACAAGGATAGCCGTCGAGAAGGCGGCGACGAGAAAGGTCATCCGGCGCATGCGCGCCACCGGCACGCCAAGGCTTTCGGCGGCATTTTCACCGGCCAGGAAAGCATCGAGCCGGCGGTGGTTCCACAGCGCGTAAGCCAGAATGGTCCCCGCACCCAGTGCGCCGAGCCAGATGTTGTCCCAGCGCGCCAGGCCAAGGCCGCCCATGGTCCAGAACAGCACGGAGTGGGCGGCGCGCTGATCGCCGGCAAAGACAAGATAGTTGGTCAAGGCGGTGAACATGAAGGACACGGCAAGGCCGGCAAGGATCAGCCGCTCCGGGCCTTGCCCCCTCACCCGCGCAACCAGCAGCAGCACGACGCCGGCAGCCAATATGCCGCCGGTGAAGGCCGCGACCGGCAATGTCCAGATGCCGAAACTGTCGCCGAAGACGGTGATAACGGAAACCGCACCCGCGGCGGCGCCCGACGACAGGCCGAACAGGAACGGATCGGCGAGGTCGTTGCGGGTCACCGTCTGCAGCAGCGCACCGACGACGCCGAGGCCGGCGCCGACGCAGATGGCCAGGATCGTGCGCGGCAGCCGCAGGTCGACGACGATCTTGCCGACCGGTCCTGCCACGTCGCGCCCGCTGAAGCCGACTGCACGGCCAAGCGCGGCAACAACATCGGTCAACGGGATCAGTGTCGAACCATAGGCGATCGACAGCAGAGCGAGAGCGGCAATCGCCGCCGCTCCCACCAGCATGGCCAGTGCAAATGCCGGATGGCGCAAGCCTGGAAATGCGTTGTGTCTGTCAGGACGCGTGCGACGCACTTCCAGCATCTTTTGTTCATGCATGTCGTTGCCCCAAAACCGCTGCGCACTTTTGGGCCACAGGCATCAAAACGCTTCCGGATGCATGGCCTTGGCGATCTTGTCGATCGCTTCGATGTTGGCCGGGCCCGGCGTCAGTTCGGCATAGCGCAGGGCGACGAAGCGCTCGTTCTTGACCGCGTCCGTCTCCTTCATCGCCGGATGCGCCTTCAGGAAATCGAGCAGTTTCCTGTAGCCACCGCCATCCTGGTAATCGAGCAGGATGAGGAATTGCGGATTGCGCGACGCCACCGTTTCCCAGTCCGTATTGCCCCAGCTGGTGTCCATGTCGGCCATGATGTTGTCGCCGCCGGCGGCTGATATCATGGCGCTGGGGATGGCGAATTTGCCTGCGGTGAACGGCTTGTCCTCGCCGGAATCATAGAGGAAGACCCGCGTTCCCTTGGCGTCGCCGACCTTGGCGGTGATCTCGGCGAGCCGCGTCTTCCAGCCGGAGACAAGCTTCTCAGCTTCGGCCTCCTTGCCGAAGATCTTGCCCAGTTTCTCGACGTCGCCATAGAGTAGGTCCATCGAGGCGGCGGGGCGGCTCTTGTCGAGATGGACGCAGCTTTCCGTCAGCACCAGCGTCTTGATGCCGTGCGGAGCAAGCGTGTCGGGCGTCACTTCACCACCCGGCTTCATGCCATAATACCAGCCGGCGAAGAAAAAATCGGGCTCGACCGCGACGAGGTTTTCGAGCGTCGGATATTTCGGCGCCAGTTCCGGGATCGAACCCTGCTCGGCCTTGAACTCAGGACCCACCTTGTACCATCCGGTGATGCCGGTCAGGCCGACGATCGACGGCTGCAGTTTCAGCGCGAAAGCCATCTCGGCCATGTTGAGATCCTGGATGACGGCGCGCTTCGGCGGCGCATCGAAGGTCAGCGGCTTGCCGCAGCTGTCGACAGTTACCGGGAAGGCCAGGGCTGTCGAGGCCAGCAGCGAGAAGGCAAGCGAAAAAGCAAGGCGTTTCAAGGGTTTGCTCCTGTGGACGGGATGATCGATATGGGACGGCTTCAATCAGGATGGCGGCGCGGCACGGTTCGGAACATCGAACACCGTCAGTTCGCGGTCTTCGGTCGGATGGCGCAGACGCAGCACATCGATGCCGAAAATTTCGCGAATCAGCTTTTGGGTCAGCGCTTCGCGCGGTGCGGCGAGCGCTTGCAGACGGGCATGGTTCATCACCGCCACCCTGGTGGCGAACGGTGCCACCAGCGCCAGATCGTGCAGCACCGCGATCACCGTCATCTCGAAGCCTGCCACGAGGTCGAGCAGTTCGCCGCGGGCGCGCGGGTCGAGATGGTTGGTCGGCTCGTCGAGGAACAGGATCTTTGGCTGCTGGGCGATGGCGCGGGCCAGTTGGGCGCGCTGGCGCTCGCCGCCCGACAGCGAGCCGATGGTGCGGCCAAGCAGCGGCAGCAGGCCGGTCCGGCGCAGCGCATCGACGACAATGTCACGCTCCTCGCTCCTGCGCCGTAGCCGAGCGTGCGGGACCCGGCCCAGCTCGACATAGTCGATCACCGCCAGCCGCGGATCGGGCTGGTCGGTCTGGCCGACAACGGCGATATGCAGCGCCCGCTCGGCGGCGGAAATCCCGCCCAGCCGGCGCCCGCCGAGGTTCACCTCGCCGGAGCTCGGCCGCAGCATGCCCGACAGCATGCGCAGCAGCGTCGTCTTGCCCGCGCCGTTGGGACCGATGATGGCTAGGCGATCGCCAGCGGCCACCGAGAAGCTGACCGCCTGGACCAGATCCCGCCCATTGGCCATGGCGCAGAGGTCATGTGCTTCGAGAAGCGCTACGGTCATCGGCTGCCCGCCAGATTGCCGGGATGGCAAAGCGTGCACACGATGATGCGATGATCGATAGAGCCGTCCAACTTTCCGTCACTTTCCAAAACTGGCGACGGAAGGAAGCTGGCGAAGCGGCCGACAAGACCGGGATTCGCGTTTCCTCCCGGCACACCCCGTCCGGTCAACTCAGTGATGGCAGGTCTCCTGGCTCGCGGGTCGTTGCGCCATCCTGCCTTCCCAGCCTTGCCGGCCAGTGGCATTCACGGATTTTGCTCGCCGCTTACAGTTGCGGGGGCAGCCACGGCCTCGACCCCTGGGGATCTCACCGTGTTCCCTTTTCACCCCTCGCCTTTCGACTCGGGGACCATCACCGCTTCAGCGTAGATTTCCCCCAATCGCTTCGCAATGGATTTCTCGGACGGAGTGGTGGGCCGGCTAGGGGAAACATGCATTTCACGCTCTCGATATGTAATAACATTACGCATTTAGAGGATGCCGCCTGGCGCTGTCAAGCGAAGCCTGCCGAATTTGGCTCGTCGGCGGCAAGGGGCGCTCGACCGCTGTGCCATATCGGTGTGCGACTGTGACGGGATCGGTTCGATTGCGCGGGATGCGCAATTTCGATCAAACTGGCCGCGCCAGGAAACGGCAGGATGATCTGGCCAATGCGAGGAGCAAAATGAACCCGACCGAGAAAGCGCTGTGGTTCGTCGAAAGTCATCTGCCGGAGGCGATCTCGCTTGACGATGTCGCGCAAAGCAGCGGCGTGTCGCGTTTTCATGTGACGCGGGCTTTCGGCGCTGCCACGGGCCGCTCGGTGATGGGCTACATGCGCTCACGCCGGCTCACCGAGGCGGCGCGCAAGCTGGCCGGCGGGGCGCCCGACATTCTCTCCGTCGCGCTCGACGCCGGCTACAACTCGCATGAGGCGTTCACCCGTGCCTTCCGCGATCAGTTCGGCACCACGCCGGAACTGGTGCGCGCGCAAGGCACACTCGACAAGCTCGACCTCGTGGAGCCGATCCTGATGGACCAGTCCTTCCTCACCAATCTCGAACCACCGCGTTTCGAGACCAGCCGGCCGTTCCTGATCGCCGGCCTCGGCGAACGCTACAGCTGCGAAACCAGCGCCGCCATTCCGATGCAATGGCAGCGCTTCGGCCCCTATATCGGCAACATTCCGGGCGAGGCCGGCGACGTCGCCTATGGCGTCTGCGTCAACGGCGACGATGCCGGCAATTTCGACTACATCGCCGGCGTCGAAGTGTCTGATTTTTCCGACCTGCCGAGGGAATTCAGCCGGGTGCGGGTGCCGGCGCAGAAATATGCGGTCTTTGCCCACCGCGAACACATCTCGACCATCCGCCGCACGGTCAATACGATCTGGAACAAATGGCTGCCGGCTTCCGGCCACGAGATATCGGATGCGCCGGAATTCGAACGCTACGGCCCTGAGTTCGACCCACGCAGCGGCAATGGCGGGCTGGAGATCTGGATACCGGTGAAGGCGTAGTCGGTCAGGCCATCGGCAGCGCCGGCCAGCGATCGACTATCCCGCCGCCGGAAAACACAGCGATCGACCCGAACTGCTGCAGCACGGCTTCGCTCTGCGTCGGCCTTAGAAACGCGTAGTCGCCGGGCTTTGCGGTCGCGTCGGCGGGCAAGCCCATGAATTGCTGGTTGGAGGACAGGCCGAGCAGCCCGTTCGCCTTCATGCCTTCGGGGAAGACGGGCTCGGCCATCCACTTGCCGCCATAGAGATAGCAGCCCTTGCGCGGGAAGCGGCCGAGCGCCTGCAGCAGGCGGGTGACGGCCGGCGGGCCAGGCAGCATCGGCTCGACCATTTTCAGGATCGGCGTGGCGATGAAGGCCGCCGGCTGGAAGCCGTCGAGGCCTGGCGTATCGAAATCACTGGGCAGCACAAAGGCCGAGCCCATCGAAACCTCGTTGGCCATGCCGCCATGATGAAGCAGCGCGGTCTTGCTGCCGCCGATGTTCAGGATACGGCGCTGGTCGGCGCCGAGACAGGCGACGAACGCCGACGCCTGCGCCGACGCCTTGGCCAATGCCTTTGCCGGTCCGCCGAAAAGGCCGGGAATGAGCGGCGCATGCGCCTCGTAGGCCATGACGCCTTCGCAATGCAGCCGGGCCGGCAACGCGCTCAACGCCTTCGACAAGGCCTCAGGATTGGCGAACCCGCCGCGATGCAGCCCGACATCGATCTCGAAAGCGATGCGCAGGCCGATGCCGAGTTCGCCAGCGAGGGCGCCATATTCCGCCAGTCTCTCCTCGCTGTCGATCAGCCAGCAGACACGCGACCAGTCAACATTACCCTTCACCAGCGCAGCCCTTGCCGCACCGATCGGCATCGGCTTGCCATAGAGCAGATCGGCATCCGGGAACGCCTTCAGCACCGCCTCGCTGATCGGCGGGTGAAAGGTCATGAAGCGCTCACTGCCGAGCGCCTTGCCGATATGCGCAAGCAGCGGCAGGCAGGCGAGCGATTTGTCGACCAGCCGCACGGCCAGGCCGGGATCCAGTCTCTCCTTTACCAGGGCAATGTTGCCGTCCAGCCGGTCGCGATCGAGCAGCAGGCAGGGCTGGAAGATGCCGGCTTCCTTCAGCGCATCGGACAGGGTGGAAAAATAGGTGCTCATCATTCGATGCCGAACAGGCCGGCCATATAGGGCGAGACGAAGCGGTTTTGCGGATCGACGTCGCGGCGCACCGCCATGGCATCGTCCCAGCGCGGGTAGAGCTTTTTCAGATCCGCCGCTTTCAGGCTGTGCATCTTGCCCCAATGCGGCCGGCCGCCATATCTGCGGAAGATCGGCTCTGCCGCCCGCATGAACGGCAACGGATCGTTCGCTGCATCATGGTGGATGGCGATGGAGCAGGTCAGCCTGTTGTAGAATGGCGAAAGCCAGAACTGGTCCGGCGCGACCGAGCGCACCTCCATCGGGAAATAGACCTCGGGAAAACGCTTCTCGGTCAGCTCGATGATCTCGGCCAGCGCCTTCGGCCCTTCCTCGAACGGCAAATGATATTCCATCTCGTTGAACTTGGTCTGCCGGTCGCTGGCATAGACGTTGAGCCAGTCCTGCACGTAGTCCTCGGCCGGCAATTTGGCGATGGCGCCCAGGATCAGACGGCCACGCAGCGATGGCAGCCAGGCAAGTGAGGTGCGCAGCCTGCGCAGTGTCCTCAAACCCGCCTCGTCCTCTTCCGGCGGCCGTGTGGTGGGTGCGGCGTCGCTGAAATCGCTGGCGATGAACTGCGCATAGCCGGAAAACGGAATGTAGTAGAATTCGGCCGAGCGATGCGCGGCCATCATTGCCTCGAAATCGCGCAGCATCTCGGTGATCGGCAGCACCCATTTGCGGCGGCGCAACCGGTAGGTCGCGATGTTGTTCAGCGTCACTTCGGTGAGCACGCCGAAAGCGCCGAGCGCGACACCGATGGCATGGATCATGTCCTGATCCCCTGCCCGCTTGAAGTCGCGGAGCTTGCCAAGCCCGTCGACGATCTGCACCGTCTCCAGTTGCGTGTGATAGGCGCCGAGCGTCGGTCCCGAGCCGTGCGTGGCTGTGCCCAGCGCGCCGCCGATCGCCTGGCGGTCGATATCGCCCATGTTGGGCAGGCCCTGGCCAATACCTTGCAGGATGCCCATCAGCGCGCCGAGCCGGGTCCCTGCCCGCACCCGCGCCTGATGTTTTTCAGCGTCGTGCGAGACCAGCCCTTCCAGTCTCTCCAGGGACAGGATCGTGCCCTGCGATTTCACCAGCGGCGTGAAGGAATGACCGGCGCCGGCGACGCGCACCGGGCCAGGCGCGGTCCGGACGAGATCACCGAGCTCACCGGCATCGCCGGGGCTGGCGATCAGCTTGGGCTCGGCACTTACAAAGCCCGACCAGTTGCTCCAAATGTTTGACATCCCACCTCCCCGCTCAGGCAACCGCACGACGGCGACGCGACACAAGGACGAACAGACCGAGCAGCGCCACGCTGGCCACCGCACTGGCGGCGGCGAATTCCGGCACCGGCCGGAAATCCTTGCCATCAATGAGCAGCGACGCCGCGATGGGTCCGATCGCCAGGCCGAAAAGTTGGGCTGCCGGCACCAGCAGCACAGCGGTGCGCGTCTCGTCGGCGGTGATCGCCAGACGGATCTGGTAGGGCACGATGAACAGCAGGATAAAGCCCATGGCCAGGGCAGCGACCCAGAACGTCGTCAGGCCGGGGCTACTGGCAAGAACCAGGGAACTGACAAGCGCGACGACGCCGATCGCCGCGATGGCAAGGCGATAATCGATGCGCGCCTCGAACGCGGTCGCCGTCATCGCCCCCAGGACCTGCACCGCGAGGCTGGCCGAGACGATCAGGCCAACGGTGCGGCCATCGATGCCGTATTGCGCGCCTAGCGGCTCCAGAAAAGCCCAGACCGCGCCGAAGAACATGAAATAGCAGAAGACCGACAGCAGCGCGGTCATCGAGGGAAGCGTCAGCACATTGGCCAGGTTCTCCTCCTTGGGCAGGTCGGCATAGTCACCGGGAACAGTGAAGGCGACCGCCAGCGACACGACGCAGACGACGGCAAGCACGATGAAGCCGCCCGCCGACCCTGCGGCCGGGATGACATAGAGCGCCAGCAACAAGGCGAGCGCGCATTGCGCCAGCGTCTGCATGGTGACGAAATAGCCGCCGATGCGCTCGGCGCGCCGCGAGCGGGCGATCAGTTCGGTGGCGATGGCGACCAGACCGCCCTCGGCGAGCCCGGCCAGGGCGCGGGCCGCAATCAGCATGTTGGCGCTCGCGGCATAAGCCGTCCAGATATTGGCCAGCGCCAGCAGCAGCAGAAGGACGGCACTTTTCCAGCGCATGTGGTGGGCCGAAAGCAGCATCGCCACGACGGCCGAACCGATGGCAATGGCGATCATCTCGGCGGTGGCGACCAGCGCCAGTGCGTCGCCGCTGACATGGCCCTCAGTATAAAGGGCGCCAAGCAGCACCGGCTGCAGGCCGAGGATGAGCAGGCCGACCGAACCGATCCACAGGGCCGAGGCAAGCTGCCAGCCGGTCGGATTACCGACCAGCCAGTCGCCACTGCCTGCATGGCCGGTGTCTGTCGAAGCCAAAGGCGCCTCCCAACGTCCTTGCCGTGCGGCAAAAAAGCTGACAACCTGTCAGTATTTCAGAAACTGATACTTGATCATATTTCTTGTCAACCGGAATTTGAAAATCGTGCGAAAGATCGGTGCATGACCGAATTGAAAAGAATGGCGACCGAGCCGAGGCGCAGGCCCAAGCAGGAACGCAGCCGCGAGCGCATCGACGCGATCCTGTCGACGACCATGCGGCTGATCGGGGAAAAGGGTATCGACGCCGTCACCATGAAGGAGGTCGGCATGCTGGCGGGCGGGCCGATCGCCACCGTCTACCACTATTTTCCCAACAAATCGGCGATCCTGGCGATGCTCTATGAACGGTTTTCAGAGGTCAGCCGGGCACGGCTGACGACGATCATCGCCGAAATCCACGAGGCGAAGGATGTGATCGTGGCCGCTGACCGGCTGCTCGATGATTATCTCAACCGTGTCGCCGGCGATCCGGCCATCCAGGATCTGCAGAACGCCATCCAGGCCGACAAGGCGCTCAAGAACCTCGACATCGCGGAAACCCGGTACCAAGCCAAAATGTTCTGCGACCACGTCATCGCCTTGCTCGAGCCCGAGAGGCGCGAGCAGTTCGAACGCATGGTTCTGCTGATCTTCCAGCTCGCCGGCGGCGTGGTGCGCCTGGCGCTCGCCGAGGGCGAACCGGAAAGCCGCCAGACCATCGAGGATTACCGGTCTATCATTCACACCCAGCTGCGGCTGTTTTTGTAGCCGTGGCGATCTCAGCCGCGGCCTATTTCGCTCGAGGGATGAGGCCTTCGAAGCCGTGTGTCAGATCGAAAGCGCCGGCCGCGAACATCTTGACGAGATTTTGCGGACGGCCGGGAGTCTTGTTTGCGTCGAGGAGGACGGCCCTGCCCTCATGCATGACGAAATCGAATTTTCCATAGTCAAAGCCGAGTTCACGCCGACGCTCACGCAATTGGTCGGGCACCGGGACGGGCTCGCGCCGGATCGTCTCCGATGCCTTGACCAGCCCGTTCGGAGAGACGTAGCGGGTGCAGCGCTCGCGCTCTCCGCAAAACACCCAGAAACGAACAGCAAAACCGTCGGGTTCTCTCTCCGGAATGAACTTTTCCACGACGAGATCGTCGCAATCAAAGACGCCATCTGGAACGTCGCCGAGAGATCCATGGACCTCATAAGGATGCAAGGTTGGCAAACGCGGAAACGGCTGCTGTTTCCCGGCGCGCTCGGATCGCCGGTTGAGGAGCGTCTCCGGAATACCCCGATTGTTGAGATTGCTTTTGACGATCACCTGACCTTGCCAGCTATCGGTTCTGTCGACCAATGCGCCGCTGATCCGCCGCTTGGATATGTCGTCGGCGCCGATGTTGAGGCAGAAGGCAAAACTCCGGGCGTAGTCGACATAGTCCGTGGGCGTCACCGTGGCATCGACATGCAATACCGCCATATCGCCGCTGACCAGCTTCGACAGGCCTTGCTGAACCTGAACCGAGTGGCCGCGCCTTTTCAATTCCGCAAGAATGTCGAACAGCATGTATGGGCTGCTCCTGCGCAGCAGGATGTCGCGCCTGCCCAGGAACCTGTCATGCTCGTGCGTTATCACAACGATGCGCGCCACTATCTACCTCTTGGACTGTCTGTAAATTCTTGAAATGTCTTGGCTTGTCCGACGACCTCTATTAAGCCCCGGCGGGTATCTAAATCCAGGCGTCCAGGGGTTAATAAAATTGCATGACAAATCATTGGGACGATTACCACCGCCATTGGAAACTTCTGGAAGCGCCGCTCCGGCCAACAGCGGAAACCGTCGCTATATTCGATCGCGAACTTGATCTCGGAAATGCCGATGTCCTGCTCTTGGGGGTGACCCCGGAATTGGCAATTCTGGGCAAGTCGATGTTGGCGGTCGACCAGTCGGCGGCCATGATTTCCGGCGTATGGGCCGGCGACGACGGCTCGCGAAGGGCAATCGCCGGCAACTGGCTTGACCTGCCCGTGGATCACGCAAGCATCGACGCCGTCATCGGCGACGGATGCCTGTCGGCGGTCGATTCCCAGGCGGCGCGCAGTTCGTTGTTTGGCGAGGTCGCCAGGGTGCTGAAGCCTGGCAGGCGCGCAGCGATCCGCGTCTTCGCACGACCGGAAACGGCAGATGATCTGCGCGGCATCGAAGCTCTGGTTCTGGCCGGCGGGGTCGAGAATTTCCACGCGCTCAAATGGCGGATCGCGATGGCGTCCACGACGAACGACCGCGATTTCACCATCAAGGTGGGAACGATCCGCGATACCTTCGGCAGCCTGTTCCCAGACCGCGAAGCTCTTGCCGCAAGGACGGGTTGGAGCATGACCTCGATCAACACGATCGACGTCTATGCCGGCTCGGACATAAGCTACAGTTTCGCGACCCTGGCCACGCTGATCGAAGAGGCCGCCAACTGGTTCGGCGAGGTGCGCGTCGTGCCGAGCGGCAGCTATCCGCTGGCCGAACGGTGCCCGCTTCTGGTACTCGGTTCGGCCAGGCACCGGTAAGTTCATCATCATGCCGCCAAGAGGCGCTCCGAGCGCCTTGACTCCGGCGCGCCGTCAGCCTATTTCAGCGCCACGTTAGCACTCTCCATTGGTGAGTGCTAACTCATATGTCCGGCGCCGCCGGATGGAGGAACTGTTTCTCACCGTTCTCATCGAGGAAGAAAAAATGGCAAAGTCGAAGTTCCGCCCGCTTCATGACCGCGTGGTCGTTCGCCGGGTCGAATCCGAATCCAAGACCGCTGGCGGGATCATCATCCCCGACACGGCAAAGGAAAAGCCGCAGGAAGGCGAGATCATCGCTGTCGGCTCCGGCGCTCGTGACGAAGCTGGCAAGCTGGTCCCGCTGGACGTCAAGGCCGGCGACCGCATCCTGTTCGGCAAGTGGTCGGGCACCGAAGTCAAGCTCAATGGCGAAGACCTTCTGATCATGAAGGAATCCGACATTATGGGCATCATCGGCTGATATCAGGCCTTTCCCCGTCAACTGAATTCCCGGGCTCGATCAAAGCCCCTGCCAGGAGCTAAAAATGGCTGCCAAAGACGTAAAATTCTCCCGTGATGCCCGCGAGCGCATGCTGCGCGGCGTCAACATCCTCGCCGACGCGGTGAAAGTCACGCTCGGCCCCAAGGGCCGCAACGTCGTCATCGACAAGTCGTTCGGCGCCCCGCGCATCACCAAGGACGGCGTCACCGTCGCCAAGGAAATCGAGCTTGAAGACAAGTTCGAGAACATGGGCGCGCAGATGGTCCGCGAAGTTGCTTCGAAGACCAACGACATTGCCGGCGACGGCACCACGACCGCGACCGTTCTGGCACAGTCGATCGTCCAGGAAGGCCACAAGGCGGTAGCCGCCGGCATGAACCCGATGGACCTGAAGCGCGGCATCGATCTGGCCGTCGTCGAAGTCGTCGCGGCGCTCGGCAAGGCTGCCAAGAAGATCAAGACCTCCGAGGAAGTTGCCCAGGTCGGCACGATCTCGGCCAATGGCGACGAGTCGGTCGGCAAGATGATCGCGGAAGCGATGCAGAAGGTCGGCAACGAAGGCGTCATCACGGTTGAGGAAGCCAAGACCGCCGAGACCGAACTCGAAGTCGTCGAAGGCATGCAGTTCGACCGCGGCTACCTCTCGCCCTACTTCGTCACCAACGCCGACAAGATGGTTGCCGAGCTCGAGGACGTCTACATCCTCCTGCACGAGAAGAAGCTGTCCAACCTCCAGGCCATGCTGCCGGTTCTCGAAGCCGTCGTGCAGACCTCGAAGCCGCTGCTCATCATCTCGGAAGACGTCGAAGGCGAGGCTCTGGCCACGCTGGTCGTCAACAAGCTGCGTGGCGGCCTGAAGATCGCCGCCGTCAAGGCGCCGGGCTTCGGTGATCGCCGCAAGGCCATGCTGGAAGACATCGCCATCCTCACCGGTGGCCAGGTCATCTCGGAAGACCTCGGCATCAAGCTCGAGAACGTCGGCCTCAACATGCTCGGCCGCGCCAAGAAGGTGTCGATCTCCAAGGAGAACACCACCATCGTCGACGGCGCCGGCAAGAAGGCCGAGATTCAGGGCCGCGTCGCCCAGATCAAGCAGCAGATCGAAGAGACCACTTCGGACTACGACAAGGAGAAGCTGCAGGAACGTCTGGCGAAGCTCGCCGGCGGCGTTGCGGTGATCCGCGTCGGCGGTGCGACGGAAGTCGAAGTCAAGGAAAAGAAGGACCGCGTCGATGACGCCCTCAACGCGACCCGCGCGGCCGTCGAAGAAGGCATCGTTGCTGGTGGTGGCGTAGCCCTGCTGCGCGCTTCGGCCAACATCAAGGCCACCGGCGTCAACGCCGACCAGGCCGCCGGCATCAACATCGTTCGTCGTGCGCTGCAGGCTCCGGCCCGCCAGATCGCGGCCAACGCCGGTGCGGAAGCATCGATCGTTGCCGGCAAGATCCTTGAGAACAAGGGCTTGACCTTCGGCTACAACGCCCAGACCGGCGAATATGGCGACATGATCGCCATGGGTATCGTCGATCCGGTCAAGGTCGTCCGTACGGCTCTCCAGGACGCGGCCTCGGTCGCCGGCCTGCTGGTCACCACCGAAGCCATGATCGCGGAGGCTCCGAAGAAGGAGTCGGCTGGCGGCGGCGGCATGCCTGGCGGCATGGGCGGCGGCATGGGCGGTATGGGCGGTATGGATTTCTAATCCAGCCCTATCAGCCTTCAGATACGGAAAGGGCGGCAGAGATGCCTGGCAGAGATGCCGCCCTTTTTGTTTTGCGCAGCGGTCGTCGTGGCCTCTCAGACGGCGGCATCCGCGCGTTGCTTTACCTCGCCGGCAAGCACCGCGGCTTCGATCAGCGCCGCCACTTCATCGGCCACGGCCTGTATCGGAGCGCGGTCGCGGGTGGCGCGGGCGATCACCATCAGCCCCTCCAGCGACGATTCGACCAGCAGTGCCAATGCATGCGCGCGGCGCTCGGGCACCCCTGCCCTGACGAAGGCGTCCCGCAGCAGGCCTATCCACTGTTCGAAGGCCGAGCGGCACAATTCCGCCAGTTCCGGCACGTCGGTGGGCGAGTCCAGCACGACAGGCGCGACCGGACAGCCGAGCGAAAACTGGTTGTCTTCCAGCATGCGCCCCACCGACTGGTAGATATGATGGACGGCCACCGCCGGATCCTTTTCGGCAGCCAGCGCTTCGCCCAGCCTCTCCGTCACGTCGGCAACGCTAGCGCGCGTCACCTCGATGACCAGTTGGTCCTTGCCGCCGGGAAAATGAAAATAGAGCGAGCCCCGCGGTGCGCCGCTGGCGCTCAATATGTCGTTGAGCGAGGTGCCGTGATAGCCGCGCTGCCTGAGCAGCAGCCCAGTCGTCTCGAGTATGCGGGTGCGGGTGTCGTTGGCCATGTCAACCTCTGTCAGCAGGAATCATTATAGGCCTTGCGCAGAATATGACAATCGGTCTACATAATATGTAGATCAGTCTATATATTCCTAAGGAATGCCATGCGAAGGGAGAACGACAATGACAATTCGTGAAGCCTTGGCCAAATGGCAGGGGACGCTGAAGGAAGGTTCGGGACGGTTGCGGCTCGGCAGCGGCGTCTTCGAAGGCGCCTATTCCTTCCCGTCGCGTTTCGAGAACGGTCCGGGCACCAATCCGGAGGAACTGATCGCCGCAGCGCATGCAGGCTGCTTCTCGATGGCGCTGAGCGCCATACTGCGCAACGCCAATCATGTTCCGACAAGCATCAGCACCGTCGCCAAGGTGCATCTTGGCGCAACCGCTGCCGGTCCGACGATCACCCGCATCGAACTCGAAACCGAGGCAGAGGTCGCGGGACTTGCCGAAGGTGAATTCGAGCGCCTTGCACAGTCCGCCAAGGCGGGCTGCCTCGTCTCGCGGGCCCTTGCCGGCGTGTCCCAGATCACCCTCAAGGCAACACTCGTCGAAGCCACCAAAGGCCAATGAAGCCAGGAGAAAGAAGATGACACAGGAGCTTGTCCTGGACGCAGCCGCGTACGACCTGTCCCAGCAGACGGCCGAGATCATGCGGCGCTACAACGACGTATTCCAACGCCATGATCCTTCGGCACTCGCCGAGCTGGTGGCTGAGGATTGCGTGATCGAGAACACCGTGCCAGCGCCGGACGGCGCCCGTTATGCCGGCCAAGCGGCGTGCGTCGGGCTTTGGGCGGCGATAGCAACCCAGGCCGGCACGCGCTTCGATATCGAGGAAACCTTCGTTGCCGGCGACCGGGCAACGATCCGCTGGCGCTATTTCATGACCGACGGCAATTCGCTGCGCGGCGTCAACCTCATGCGCGTGGCCGGCGGGCGGATCGTCGAAGCGATGGGCTATGTGAAGGGGTAGCGTGCCCGAGCAATTCCCCGAAAGCGCATAACGGCTTTTCGCCCGGAATAGCGCAACAAAGAGGAGCGGATCAGCGAGACTGAACCGCTCCCCGTGGCGCTACCGATCGGCCAGCGCCAGCTTCGCGCCGAGCATGACGAAGGCGCCGGCGAAGGTCCGGCGCATCCAGGTCAACACCATTGGCCGCGAGACGACGTGGCTGCGGATCGAGGCGGCGAAGATGCCGTAGCCGACGAAAACCACGAAGGTCAAAAGCATGAAGACGGAACTCAGTTCCAGCATCTTCGACAGCGCATTGGGCTCGGTGGTGCTGACGAATTGCGGCAGGAAAGCGAAGAAGAAGATCGACAGTTTCGGATTGAGCACGTTGGCGAGGATCCCGGTGGCAATCACCTTGCCGGCCGAGCGCGGCGTCACATCCTGCTCGACGCTGAGGCCGCCATTTTCCTTCAGCGTGTTCCAGGCCATGTAGAGGAGGTAGGCGACGCCGAGATATTTCAGCGTCTCGAAGGCAAGCGCGCTGGTGTGCAGCAGCGCCGCAAGGCCGGTGATGGCGGCGGCCATGTGTGGGATGATGCCGAGCGTGCAGCCGAAGGCGGCGATGACGCTGGCCCGCGCGCCGCGCGAAAGGCCGGCGCTCAGCGTGTAGAGAACGCCGGTGCCGGGCGAAGCCACGACGATCAGCGACGTCAACAGAAATTCGATGCTCACGATGGTTCCTCCGGCACCCGACCCGGCCAGGAACGTATCGGGCTGCGGGTCGGCGCACAAGCGGAGGTGATCGGAGCTTGGCTACACCGGCAATCCGAGCGCTCGGCGTGCCATCAGACACTCCTCGTCGCCGGGCATGCAGGCGCGACAGACGTCTGGCCGGACGTCGTAGATGCCGCAAGCGGTCGACTTGCCGATCTCGCCGGACAGCGCCGAGCAGCGCACGCCCTCGCAGCGCATGCCTGACAGGTCAGATGCGACATATTTTTCCGGGATACGGTCGAGCTGCGCGTCATCCTCGGTGGAAAAGCGCGGCCACTCGGCCGAATAGGAGCAGCAGGCACCGCAGCTTTGGCAATCGAAGGTGCCCTGTTGCGACGACAAAACGCTCGCCACCAGGGCGGACAGCCCTGGCGCGGCGGGGTTGCGATCGGCGTCTTGCGGCAAGGCGCTATTTCTTCTTAGCCGTCTTGCCCTTCGGCGAATCCGCCGGCGACTTGAACAGATCGGTCGCGGCCTCGATGGCGTCGCCGGCCTTCGGCGCGGCAACCGGCTTAGCCGGTTTTGCCGCGGCACCCGAGGCTGCCGGCTGATCCTTGGAGGAGAATTTTATGGCCATGTCAGTCCTCGTCGGCGAAGCGCGATGATGGGGCGCGCGGATTGCGCAGGCGGCCGATCAGCGCCGAAACGGCCGTGATGTTCATTTCCTCGGGCGACCAGTTTTTCACCGCCTCGATGTGATGGGCCGCCAGCTCGCGATGCGTGCTGCCGCTGTAGGCCGCGTCCTGATAAGTCACCCGCTCATGGGTTTTGGCGTCTTCACGGACATATTCGATCAGGTAATTCGGGCATTCGGCGCGGCCGCGCACGCCGACGCGCACCTGGGCATCGCCGTGGGCACGCTTGCAGCGTTCGAGCTTTTCCAGCACACGCCGTACGAATTCGACCGGCTTGTCGAGGCCTTCGACCATATCGGCAATGGTTGCATCGGCGGCGATCGGTGTTGGCGGTACGCGTTTGGTGGCCATCAGCGTCTTCCGGCCCGCTTCGGCAAAGCGGCTAGCGCGGCGGCGGCGGCCATCTCGTCGGCCTCCTTCTCCAGGCGCAATTCGCGCAGCCGCGCGGTCTTGGCTTCGCGTGCCTCGCTGACGGCGTCGCGCTCGGAATTGATGCGGTTGAGCGACATCGACTGGGTTTGCGTCTTGCTGAACAGGGACACGGCCTGATCGACGGTTGTCTTTGAACTGGTGGTCAAATCTTTCTCCTGTCAGGAGCCTGTGCCGATGGAGCGAGACCGGGTCTTCGGTCAGGATCACGCACAAAGCAATACGCGCGGCGAATTCAAATTGCTGGAGCGTCCCTTAGCACGTCCAGGCCGGCGCGCAGCGCACTTTCGGCGGTAAGGCGCGCAAAATGAAAAAGGCCAGGCACCGCCTGACCTTCCATGAGAGCGTCGCGCAACCAGACGACATCCAAAAGGATGCACCGGGGGTGCACGGGAACGCCCTGCTTATGCACATGATATGCCGTGGAAACTCAGGTCTCCGCGGCCATGCGCCCGAATTCGCCACTCACCGGTGCCAGTACATCCGTGGTCACCGGGAGAGCTGAATTCGTTTTTCAGGCCGCCTTCAACTGGTCGGCGGACATCTTGCCCGACTTGTTGTCGCGGACCATCTCGTAGCCGAGCTTCTGGCCCTCGACGATGTCGCGCATGCCGGCGCGCTCTACGGCCGAGATGTGGACAAAAACGTCGGCCGAGCCGTCGTCAGGCTGAATAAAACCAAAACCTTTGGTGGCGTTGAACCATTTAACTGTGCCGGTGCTCATGACGAACCCTTTCCATGGCAAATATTCGTTCGACGCCATGCGGATGCACAACGTCGTTTGTCCCGATTTTTGATGTGGGAAGTTCGTCAAAGGCGCGCTCGAAAGCGCGGATAACAAAAGTCAGTCAAACAAATATCGACGATTTGCTTATAGGCTTCTTTTGGGGCGCTGTCAAATTTGCATAAAGCCACAGCTGCGGAATTCTCCCAAACCACCTGGCCAAAACACCTGACATGACGGCAAATCGGACCCCAAACAGCGCGCTTGCGCCAACTTGAAAAAAGTTTTCCGGCATCCAGGAACCATCTGCGCAGACGCGCATTTATTCGGTGTCATCAGCAGTTCATGAGAGCAATCGAATAACAGTTGATGGCAAAGACGCCCCCCGCACGATAAAAGGTGCGAGGGGCGTTTTGGTTTGGATCCTATTCGTCCGGGCCGGGTTCCGGCCACGTCTCCCTGGCCGCCTCGGCATACCAGTGGCGCATCGCCGGCGTTGCCAGCACGGCATCGACATAGGCGCGCGTATCCTGCGCCAGCGTGCCGCCATAGGTATCGAAACGGGTGACGACAGGCGCATACATGGCATCAGCCACGGTGAAGTGGCCGAACAGGAACGGGCCGCCCTTGCCGTATTTTTCCCGGCACTCGCGCCACAGCGCCTCGATGCGGGCGCGTTGCGCCTCGCCCTCGGCGTCAAGCGGCTTGTGGCCCTTCGGCCGACGCAAATTCATCGGCCAGCCATAGCGAACCTCGCGAAAGCCGGAATGCATCTCGGTCGCGGCCGAACGCGCCAGCGCACGGGCGTCGATATCGGCGGGCCAGAGCTTTTTCTCGGGAAACAGGTCGGCGAGATATTCAAGGATGGCAAGGGTTTCCCAGACGATCTTGCCGTTGTGATTCAGCACCGGCACCTGACCGGTCGGCGACACTTTTGCCAGATTGGCAAAAGTTTCAGGCGTGCGCAGCCGCACGAAACCTTCCTCGAACGGGATCTCCAGATGCCTCATCGCCACCCATGGCCGCAGCGACCATGAGGAGAAACACTTGTTGCCAATATAGAGCGTAAATTCTGCCATTTTTCTCCCCGCACGCACGGCCTCCAAAATCCCATTGCCAACGCGTGTTCACAGCCTAGCCCACCGACCTTGCCCCAGGCGGCGGCCGCGCGACCTGATCTGCCGTCCGGGCGACGCCTGGAACCTAACCGACATCGGCTCGTTAGCTACCGCAATGAATTCCTTCGAATTCAAAATCCCGGGAGATGCGCAAAAATGGTGAACAAGGATCAGGTCGCGGGCGTGGCCAAGCAGGTCAAGGGCTCGGTCAAGGAAGCCGCGGGCAAGACCGGCAACCGGCAGACCCAGGCCGAAGGCACGGCCGACAGGATCGCCGGCAAGGTGCAGAAGGCCTATGGCGACGTCAAGGACAAGGTCAGGAAGGCGCTCTGATCCGCATCGAGGAACGCGTTGTTATCGAGGGAAAGGCGGTCGCGAAGGCCGCCTTTTTCAGGTGCTCCAGCCCTTGCTGAAAGCATTGGTGAACACGACCTCGCCATTATCGCCGATCGCCTCGCCCAGCACCACGTCCATGCCGTTGCTGGTCACCCTGGCCAGCGCGAAACCGCCCATATAGGCAGCCTTCGGCTTGAACAGGTCGATCCCGTCCCTGCGATAGATCAGCGGCGTTTCGTGCTGGTGGCCATGGAAAATGCCGACGACATTGTAGCCCTTGAGCGCCGCCAGCAGCGCCTGCCGGTCGGCCTCGCTCCACCAATGCGGCGCACCGGTGCCGTCATCATCAAAGTGGCTCCTGGCGGCATCCCAGCGTTCCACCGAGAAAGTGTCCCAGCCATAATGCTGGAACAGGACGACCGGGCGGCCGTCCGCCGCATAGGTCGCCAGGTCCTGCTTCAGCCATGGCAGGCTGCTCTCGGCACCGTGGCCGGTATCGCCGGCGAAACGATGCGTCTGGATCAGATGCAGGCCGCCCCAGTCCCAGGAGTAGCAGTCGGTGTCGACATCATAGTCGGTGGCCGGCACTGGCGGCTTGAAGAACACGCCGGCGCGATGGTTGACCTCGACATAGTCGCGCAGTTCGCGCCGGTACCAGTCGACATGGTGCGGCGGCCCGTTCTGGTCGAGATCATGGTTGCCGAGCCCGACATAAACCGGCATGTGCACGCGATCCGGACCGACGCCTTGGCTGTAGCGCTGGCTGAACTGGAGCAGTTGGGTGCCCTCGCTCGGCTGGGTGATCTGGCCGCCGCCATCGTCGGTGATGTCGCCGCCGACGACAAGGCCGAGCGGCGCGCCTATCTTGCCGGCCGAACGCAGGCCGGTGGCGACGCCATTGATCTCGGCCGGCCAGTCCTTGTCGCCAAGCGCATTCAGCACCGCCACGTTGCGCAGCAGCGCTGCGTCGGTCTTGCCTTCTTGCAGGCAGTTGGGGCTCAAGCCGCTCGCCATGCGGCAGGCATGGACATCGGCGATGAACAGGAAGGTGGCGTCGATCGACTGGACGCGTTGCCCGGTCTGGCCTAAGGCCGGCCGCGGCAAGGCGCCGGCCGCGGCAAATCCTGCAGCCTGTACCAGGAAGTTGCGTCGGGAAAGCGATCCAGTCGAACGGCGATTCATCATCTGCTGATTCAGCATGGACAGCAGCCGGTCGTCCAGCGCCTCTGCGCCATCATCGACATGACGCCACGGGTCTGGCATGTCTCGCTGCGCAAGCGGAGGAGGAGGAAAAATGAAAGCCGCACCTATCTGGATGATCCTGGCCGCGATGTTGTGCGCGAGCACCGCGCATGCCGCCGGTTGCGTCGATGCCAAGTCCGCCAGGAAGGGTTTCGTTCTGGCGAGACCCGGCATCCAGAGCGAATTTCGGCCCGTGGCCGGCGGGATGATGTCGGTTGCCAACACCTACGAATCGATTGCAAATACAATGTCCTGGCGGTCAAGGAGACCTTCAAGAACGGTGCCGGCGAGACGCTGGATTCATTCACCGCGCTCTATGCTCCCGATCTGCAAGCCGCGCTCGCGCGGCGCTACGATGAAGGCACCAGTTCGGAATCCGTCAACGGCTACGAGACGATCAAGCCGCTGGCCGAGTAGGTAAGAGCCCAGGCTTCTTCGCTTCCCCCTCGTGTCAGCCAGAGCGAAGCCGCAAGGTCGAGAGAAGTGGCTGCGTCGCGATCCTGCACACCCCCCTCTGTCCTCCCGGACATCTCCCCCGCAAGGGGGGAGATTGGCTGTCACACCGGCTTTCGCCAATCTCCACCGGTGAAGGTACGAGCGAGCGCCGATGCTGCAGATCTCCCTCCTTGCGGGGGAGATGGCCGGCAGGCCAGAGGGGGGTGCTGTCCCGCCGACATCAAATAATTCTCGGCCGTGGCAGTATCCTGTTGCGTCGCCTGGCAACCAAGCCGCCCTGCGACGGCGCGCTGCGCTCCAACCCTGCCAGGCAATCCCGCAGCACACCGGCATCCTGCGCCGTCTTGGCCATCGACATCGCCCCGGAATAGGCGGCGACCGTCAGCGCGGCGAAGCGTTCGGGGTCCGTGCCCTCGTCCTTGCCCGCCTGCTGGTCGGCACGCACCTTGTCGGCAATCGCCTGCCGCCACCCGCCAAAGATATCGGCAAGGGCAAGGCGGAAATCGGGATCGGCAAGCGACAGTTCGTGCGCCAGATTGTTGAGCGGGCAGCCGCGCACGAACCCCTGCTGCTCCAGTTCCGCCGCCACGGCCTCGAACACGGCGCGCACGCCCTCGCGCGCCGATGCCGCCGCCAGCACCGGCGCGATCCATGTCTCTTCGACCGCTGCCGCCACACGCTCGTCGATCACAGCCAGCGCCAGCGCCTTCTTGGTCGGGAAATGGTGATGCAGCGCTCCGCCGCTGACATCAGCCGCCGCCATCAGATCGCCGATACTGGAGGCGTGATAGCCGCGCGCCTGGAACGCGTCCTCGGCGACATCGAGCACTTTCTTGCGCATGCCCTCAGGGTCGTTGATGCGTTTTCCCGGGCGCGGTTTTGGCTGGACGGTCATCTCTGCTGACATTGCCGAACTTTAGCATGTTGACAAAACAGGACAACCGGTCTGTTTTACAAAACAGGACGATCACCCTGTTTTAAGGAGAGTGCCGGATGAACCTGACCCAGAACGTCGCGACGAAACCCTCAGCGCTCGCTTCGCCTGTCGTCGAGCTTCGGCAATACACGCTGCAACCCGGCCGGCGCGACACGCTCATCGGCATCTTCGACAGCAGGCTGATCGAGGGCCAGGAGGACGCCGGCATGACCATCATCGGCCAGTTCCGGGACCTCGATCGGCCTGACATGTTCGTCTGGATGCGCGGCTTCGACGGCATGGATGCGCGGAAAAATGCTCTCGCCGCTTTTTATGGCGGGCCGGTCTGGGCGGCGCACAGTGATGCGGCCAACTCAACGATGATCGATTCCGACGATGTGCTGCTGCTCAAGCCGGCGTGGCCGGGCGCCGGCTTCGACCTGGCGGGCAAGCAGCGGCCAAGCCTGGCCGATGACGAAAAGCCCATTCAAAACAAACCGCTGACCGGCATCGTTGTCATCGAGATTCATCATTTGCAGTCCGGCACGGAGGCAGATTTCGCCACTCGCTTCGAGATTGAGACGGCGTGCCTGATGACGGCCGACGCACGCCTGCTCGCCGCTTTCGTTACCGAGCATGCCGAAAACAGTTTTCCGCGCCTGCCGGTACGGGCTGATGAAAACGTCTTCATCAGCGTCATGGGTTTTGCCAGCACCGAGGCGCATGCCCATCATAAGGCCGCCCTCGCCGCTTCGCCGGCATGGCAGGATTTTTGGCAGGCCGCGCAGCTCGGCCTGACCAAACCAACGGAGACTTTGCGGCTGTCGCCGACATCGCAATCACTGGTCGGGCGCTATTCCTAAAGCGCGTCGACGCGCTTTAGGAATAGGCCTTTTTTGTGCATGTCGTTCTCCCAAAACCGGGGGCACTTTTGGGCGACATGCATCAGACTTCAAACGCCTCGATGATGGCCTTGGCGACGAGGCCTGGATCTTCCCAATGCGGGTTGTGGCCACAGCTCTCGGCCCGAACGAAGACGGCTTCTGCAAGAGCGGATTGCAACGCCTGCTGGTGCGCCTCGCCGAACAGCGGGTCGCACGCGCCGGCGATGATCAGCGTCCGGGCCTGCACGGCCCGCGCAGCATCGGTCAGGTCGGCGCGGCGGATTTCCTCGAGAATCGCGCGCCAGCGCGGGGTCGGCATCGCCGAGGCCTCTTGCGCCAAGCCGGCGAGAAAGGCTGCGGGCACGTCGGGACGACAGGCATGCCACCAGGCATAGAACGGATCGGCCGGCGATATCGGGTCGCGCAGCGCCTCGACGCCTGTGACCAGCGGATGACCCGGCGCGAAATCGGGCTTCAACGTGCCGGCCAGGACCACCAGCCCGCCGATCAACTCCTTGTGCCCCGCAGCCAAAGCGACAGCCACCATGGCGCCCAGCGAATGGCCGACGACGACCGGTCGGTCGAGTTGTAAACTCTGGATCAGCCCGGCGATATCATCGGCAAGATCGGCGATGCCGCAGTTCTTGCCAGCCTGCGAGGCGCCGTGGCCGCGCAAATCCGGCATGATCAGACGGCGGCCGGCCAGATATGGCGCCAGAAGCGAAAAACTGCGGCTGGTGTCGGTGAAGCCGTGCACCAACAGCAGTGCCGGCTCGGCGCCCGATATCTCGACATAGGCGATGTCGAGATCGCCGACAGTGACGAACTGCTTGCGGCTGGCCCAGGCGCCCTGCTCCGCCATCACATCCTGCTTCGGCAAGTCATCAAGCGCGGCCGCTCTCACAGGCCGAGCTTTTCCTTGACTGCGGCGAGGCCCGGCTTGCCGTCAAAAGTGGTGACGCCGGCGAGCCAGGCGTCGAGGCGGCTTTTGTTCGCCATGATTGCCTTCAGCGCACCGTCCTCCGGCTTCATGCCGTCATTGATCAGATAACCCATGCCGACATTTTCGAAATCGATGTCGAAGACGAGATTCCCGAGGAATTGCGCGACGTTCGGGCACTGCTCAAGATAGCCCTTGCGCACCTGCGTCGTTACCGTCGCGGCACCGAAATTCGGGCCGAAGAACTTGTCGCCGCCGGTCAGATATTTGAAGTCGTACATCGTGTTCATCGGATGCGGCGCCCAGCCCTGAAAGACGATGAACTGCTTTTCCTTGATCTCGTAGCCGACCTCCGACAGCATGCCGGCTTCGCTGGACTCGACCACCTGCCAGCCGTCCAGGCCAAAGGCCGGATCGGCGACGGCGTCCATCATCAACTGGTTTGAACCGGGCTCGATGCCGTACATTTTCTTGCCGAACTTGTCGGCGAATTTGTGCAGGTCGGAAATGTCCTTGACGCCGGCATCCCAAGCGTAAGTCGGGACGGCGAAGGTGTATTTGGCGCCCACGAGATTGACGCGCACATTCTCGACAGAGCCGTCCTTCTTGTAGGGCTCGTAATAGGTGACCATGGCCGGATCCCAGTAGCCCAGGAACAGGTCGAGGTCCCTGTTCTTCATGCCCTCGTAGATGACGTTGATGCCGAGCACCTGGCTTTGCGGCTGATAGCCGAGCGCCTCCAACAGGACGTTGGCGACCCCGGTGGTGAAGGCAAGGTCGTTCCAGCCGGGTTCGGCCATGCGGATCGTCCTGCACTCTTGGCCCTCGGCCGCCTGAGCCGCATGAGAGGCCAACATGAGGGCGGCCAAACAGACGCCGTTTGCAAGGATGCGCAACATTTCGGTTCTCCTCATTGTCGTCAAATTGACCAATTGGTCTTTTTATTGTCCCATAGGTCAATTCTTGATCTGAGCGGACGGAAATGTCAACGTGGATTCGCGATGCATGGACCGATCCCGTGAAACTCAAGCGTCTCAGTGAGATCCGCCGCAAGGAGCTGCGGCAGGCGGCCTTCGCGGTGCTGGAGCGCGAAGGCATTGCCGGTGCGACCCTGGAAAAGGTGGCGGCGCAGGCCGGTGCCTCCAAGGGCATCGTGCTGCACTATTTCCGCAACAAGCAGGAATTGTTCGAGCACGCGATGCGCGAGGCAAACGCCGTCCTGTGCCAGGCGGTGATCGCGCGGCTTCGCCGGGCGCGTACGCCGATGGAGCGCATGGATGCGGTGATCGAGGGCAATTTCGAGGAGCATCTGTTCCAGCCGCCTCTGTGCCATGCCTGGCTGTCGCTCTGCGCCGAGGTGCCGCGCGACGAGAAGATGGCCCGTATCCAGCGGGTGATCCATGCGCGCATGCGCTCGAACCTGTTGTCGGGCCTGCACGGCCTCGCCTCGCCTGGAGACGCCGACGACATCGCGCTTGGCGTCACCGCGCTGATCGACGGGCTTTGGCTGCGGCTCGGCCTGCAGCCAGGCAGCGTCTCGCGGGAACAGGCGGTCCGTCAGGTCAAGAACTATGTCGCGGGCCGGCTGGCCATGCGGGAGCCCGTCACCGAAGTTCATACCGTGGGATAGGCGGTAGTGGGTCAGTTTGAAATTTGATGCCGCGAATGCCGTTGTCGTGACCCGCCGTGAACTCCTATATGCTTACAGAAAAGTATGGGACGGCGTATGACAATCGAGTGCATAGCCCCGCCGAATGCACTGGTGCGCGGAAAGAGTGGATCGAAGGTAATCCAGACATCAAGCACGTCAGCACGTCATTTGCCGAACGCCAAAACCGGACTATGCGGATGCATATGCACCGCTTCACGCGCCTGACCAACGGCAGTGGAAGCTCACGCCAACGCCGTTGCCCTGCACTTCATGTATTACAACTTTGTCCGCATTCATGCTTCATGCGCATGACGCCCGCGATGGCCGCCGGCGTGACTGGCAAGCTTTGGGAGATTAGCGATATCGTTGCGCTGATCGAGGCGAAGGAAGCCGAAAAGCCAGCGGCTCGGGGGCGTACCGAAAGAAAGGTGTCTCAACTGATTGATCCTCAACCCATCACGAATGAAAATATCCTGAGGGTTCTTTGCATCGTCCTCGTCGAAATTCGCGCGACCGATGATCTATCCAGAGCTCGTATGCTCGCGGATTCATTTCACAACGCACCGGCCATGATCGCCTCTGGCGCCGGTCCGCAGGATACCTGGGCAAGTGTACTTGGAACCGCTCGCAGGCTTGATATGGAACGATATGTCGTCTCACTGCTGAGCCACGTTCAGGCGAGACAGATTTCAAACTGACCCACTACCGGATAGGCTGGCCGCTTGACCTCGCCCGCTGATATGCGGTGCTCTCGCGGCGGCCAGAGCAGCCTTGGAGCGTCGAATGAGACTTCACAACAAGCGCGCGCTGGTCACTGGTGGGTCGGACGGTATCGGCCTGGCGATCGCAGAAGCCTTTTTGCGCGAGGGCGCGGACGTGCTGATCGTCGGCCGCGACACCAAGAAGCTCGACGCCGCCCGCAAGCAGCTCGGCGGCAATATCGAGACGCTGTCGGCCGATCTTGCCACATCGGCCGGCATCGCAGCCGTCGTCGAGCAGGTGAAAAATTCCGGCCGGCCTCTCGATATTCTCGTCAACAATGCCGGAGTGGCTTTCCTGGTGCCGTTCGAAACCGTCAGCGAGGCGCAGTTCCAGCAATCCTTCGCGCTGAATGTCACTGCTGTGTTCTTCCTCACACAGGGCCTGCTGCCGCATCTGGCGGCCGGCGCATCGGTGATCAACATCTCGTCCTATTTCGCCAACAAGATGATCCCGAAGCGGCCGTCGAGCCTCTATTCGCTGTCGAAGGGCGCGTTGAACTCGCTGACCAAATCGCTGGCCTTCGAACTCGGCCCGCGCGGCATCCGCGTCAACGCCATCGCGCCGGGCACGGTCGACACCGCCATGCGGCGCAAGACCGTCGACAATTTGCCGGCCGAGGCAAAGGCGGAGCTGAGGGCCTATGTCGAGCGCAGCTATCCGCTCGGCAGAATCGGCCGCCCCGACGACCTCGCCGGCATCGCGGTCTATCTGGCCAGCGAAGAGGCCGCCTGGACCAGCGGTGGCATTTTTTCCGTGGACGGCGGCTATACGGCGGGGTGATCCGTCCGGGCGCCACGCCAGGCGTCGGCATTTTCGGCGGCGCCGCTTTCCACAAATCCGAGTGCGCCTACCGCCTCCAGGATCTGATCGCGAACCCAGCGATGGGGTGGCTCGTCGTCGTGGCGCGCGTGCCAGTACATCCTGATTTCAGGAACAGCAATGGGAAGTGGCGGTTCGAAGATGACGAGCGGCATGGTCTTGGCCGCCCAAACCGCGAACTGCCTGGGAACCGCCGAGAGGTGGTTTCCGGTTGCCACGGCCAATGCGACAGCCTGAAAGTGCGGCAGGGTCAGGCTTACACGGCGCGTTCGTCCGATCTTGCGGAGCGCCTCGTCGGTGGACCCCGACATCGAGCCATCGATAGAACGAAGAACATGGGGCAGTTCGCAGAAGAGGTCGATCGGTAGAAGCTCGCCTTCCATGATCCCCGCCTGCCTGATCGCAGCGTTGTCGCTCGCGGCGATGATGGCGAATGGTGAATGGAACAGAGGCGTGCTTGAGACCCAGTCGGAGACCTCCAGCGGACGCTCGAGCGCTACGTCGATTTCATCGTCCTGGAGCAGCCGCGAGACGTCGCCGCGCGCGCTGTCGAGAAACCTTAGCGACGCGCGCGGCGCGGCACCCGCGATGCGCGCCGCTAAAGTTGGCATCAGCATCATGGAAAAGAAATCCGCACCCATGAACGTGAAGGTTCGCTCCAGTTCCACCGGATCGAACGCCTTGGCCGAGTGGAAGACGCGTTCGATTTCACGAAGCGCCACGCGTAACGGCTCGGCCATGCTCTCGGCGCGTGGCGTCGGCATCATGTCATTGCCCCGTCGCACGAACAGCTGGTCGTTGAGGAGATGCCGCAAGCGATTGAGCGCAGCGCTGACGGCAGGCTGGCTGAGGCCGATCTGCTCGCCGGCACGCGTAACGCTTCTCTCCCGCAGAAGGGCGTCGAACACCCTGATGAGATTGAGGTCGAGCGCGTTCAAATTCATCGCATCAATTCGCCCCATACGATCATTCGATTTCCGTTGTCGGCATATCCCTGGCTAGATCGTCATCGGCCCAGCAGGCACAGGCAACAGGAGGATCAGACGGCCATGACAATGACCCCCGGCACGATCACAGGCAAGGAACTCTTCTGGTTCAACAACACGCTTGTCGCGATCCACGTCTCGTCGGCGGCAGGAGAGGACGGCACCTGCGTCGTCGAGCATCGCATGCCCTATGGCGACTCCCCGCCCCTGCATGTGCATCGCAGGGAGGACGAAGTGTTTCACATCCTGGACGGGAGACTGCGCTTTCAGATCGACGGCCACGAACGCATTGCTGAAGCCGGCGAAACCGTCATTGCGCCGAAAGGCCTGCCGCACACCTACCGGGTCGAATCGCGCGAAGGCGCGCGTACGCTCACCATCACGCGCGGTTCGGATTTCGAGACGATGCTGCGTCAGGCGAGCCGTCCCGCCGAACAGCCGGAGGTGCCGCCGCAGATGCAACCAACACCGGAAATCATCGCGGCACTGGTGCAGCTCTGCGCAGAAAACGGCATCGACATTGTCGGTCCGCCGCTAGGGTGAGAGGCCGAAACCGCGCATTCTTTCCCTTCTCCACTTGTGGGAGAAGGTGGCCGCGAAGAGGTCGGATGAGGGTGTTCCAGCTTGGCGCCGACGGCACTCCGTCACCCACCCCTCAACCGTCTCGGCGCTGCGCGCCGATCCACCTTCTCCCACAAGGGGAGAAGGCGAGAAGCGCCGCACCTTCAACCGATTTGCATCCTCGCCGCCCGCAATCTCCGCTTGAAGCCGTTTGTGCAACGCGATACGCCGTTGCCGACTTCGACAAGGAGAGACCCGTGACCGCTGCAAAGACCAGAACCGAAACCGACACGTTCGGCCCGATCGAAGTCGCCGCCGACCGCTATTGGGGCGCGCAGGCGCAGCGTTCGCTCGGCAATTTCAAGATCGGCTGGGAAAAGCAGCCGGCATCGATCGTGCGCGCGCTGGGCATCGTCAAGCGGGCCGCGGCCGAAGCCAATATGGACCTTCAGCGGCTCGACCCGGCGATCGGCAAGACGATTGTCGAGGCGGCACAAGAGGTCATCGACGGCAAGCTCGACGACCATTTCCCGCTCGTGGTCTGGCAGACCGGCTCGGGCACGCAGTCCAACATGAACGCCAATGAGGTGATCTCCAACCGGGCGATCGAGATGCTGGGCGGCGTCATGGGCTCCAAGAAGCCGGTGCATCCCAACGACCACGTCAATATGAGCCAGTCGTCGAACGACACCTATCCGACGGCCATGCACATCGCCTGCGCCGAACGCATCGTGCACGAGCTGTTGCCGGCGCTGAAGCACCTGCACAAGGCGCTCGCCGCCAAGAGCAGAGAGTTCAATCACATCATCAAGATCGGCCGCACGCACACGCAGGATGCCACCCCCCTCACGCTTGGCCAGGAATTTTCGGGCTATGCCGCGCAGGTCGCCTCGTCGATCAAGCGCATCGAGCTGACGCTGCCCGGCCTGCAGGAACTGGCGCAGGGCGGCACCGCCGTCGGCACCGGCCTCAACGCGCCGGTCGGCTTCGCCGAAAGGGTGGCGGATCGCATCGCCACCATCACCGGCATTGCCTTCGTCACCGCGCCGAACAAGTTCGAGGCGCTGGCGGCCCATGATTCCATGGTGTTCTCGCATGGTGCCATCAACGCGGCGGCCGCAGCGCTGTTCAAGATCGCCAACGACATCCGTTTCCTCGGTTCCGGCCCGCGTTCGGGCCTCGGCGAACTGTCGCTGCCGGAAAACGAACCGGGCTCGTCGATCATGCCGGGCAAGGTCAATCCGACCCAGTGCGAGGCGCTGACGCAGGTCTGCGTGCAGGTGTTCGGCAACAATGCAGCACTCACCTTCGCCGGCAGCCAGGGCCATTTCGAACTCAACGTCTACAACCCGCTGATGGCCTACAATTTCCTTCAGTCGGTGCAACTACTCTCCGACGCCTCGGTCTCCTTCACCGACAATTGCGTCGTCGGCATCGAGGCGCGCGAAGACAACATCAAGGCGGCACTCGACCGCTCGCTGATGCTGGTGACGGCACTGGCGCCGACCATCGGATACGACAATGCCGCCAAGATCGCCAAGACCGCGCACAAGAAGGGCACCACGCTGCGCGAGGAAGCGCTTGCCACCGGGCTGGTCAGCGAAGCCGATTACGACCGGCTGGTGCGGCCGGAGGACATGACGCATCCGGGGTAGGCAATTCCGGGAAAAATGTCTTGTGGTTTTCCGTCCGGAATTGCGTCAGCCAAAAGCCCAGTATTCCGCGCGGGAGAATTTACTCCCGTCGCAACCTGACCCGAAGCAAATTTTGCGCGGGCCGCCCGATCACGGAAACGTAAGTACTGTGAACAATGTGTCGCCAGTCTGGTGGCTTTGGTGAACAGTCGGCTTGCTCTATCTCCCCGGTATCAACCCATCCCGGAGAGCCACCATGTCCATCAACACTTCAGTCGCCGGTTCCGGCGCATCCAATGCCTCGACCACCATTCTCCTCGGCCGCGTCCTGCTTGCCGTCATCTTCCTGCTTTCAGGCTTCGGCAAGCTGACCGCCATCACCGGCACGGCCGGCTATTTCGGCAGCCTCGGCCTGCCCTTGCCGACCGTAACGGCCATTGTCGTCGGCCTGATCGAGCTTCTCGGCGGCCTCGCCATCCTCGTCGGCTTCAAGACCCGGATTGTCGCCTGGGTGCTGGCGATCTTCACGGTCGCTACCGGCTTGGTCGCCCACACCGGTTGGGCTGACCAGATGCAGATGATCCAGTTTCTCAAGAACCTCGCCATCGCTGGCGGCTTCCTCGTGCTGGCTTCCTCGGGCGCCGGTGCCTATTCGATCGACGCCAAGCGCGGCTGAGCCAAAAACTGGCAATAGCCGAACGAAAGAGCGGCGCGGAATTTTCCGCGCCGCTTTTTCGTTGTTGGTACATGCCCGCCGATCTGTCGGCCGGAGTTTTCTGCTAGAGCAGTTCACCGTTTCACGGAAACGGCCAACCGCTCTAACTCTTTGATTTGACGCCATTCCGGACGGAAACCGTTTCACACTTTTCCTGGAATTGCTCTAGGATCGGGGCATCGGACGAGGCCGGCCGGCGGCCGATAACGGAGGTGAACATGCCCCGCAACGCGCTGCTCCTGCTCTCCCGGCTGCTGCTCGCCGCCCTGTTCGTGCCCTCCGGTTTCCAAGCTTTGAGCGATATTGCCGGCACGACAGGCTATTTCGCCGGCCTCGGCCTGTCGCTGCCGACGCTTGCCGCCTGGGGCACGGGACTGTTCGAACTGATCGCCGGGCTGCTCATCCTGGTCGGTTTCCAGACCCGGATCGCGGCGCTGCTGCTCGCCGCCTTCTGCATTGCCGCCGGTTTCATCGGCCATTACGGCCAGGGCGGCGGCGACGCGATGCTCGCCTTCCTGCACCAGCAGATGCTGATGAAGGACATTGCGATATCAGGCGGGTTCGTTGCGTTGGCGATGGCCGGTGCGGGAGCCTGGTCGGTCGACGGACGTGGTTTGGCCTGACGGACTGGGTTGGAAACGTCGACGGGACAGCACCCCCCTCTGTCCTGCCGGACATCTCCCCCGCAAGGAGGGAGATCGGATGTCATCCAGGCTTTCGCCAATCTTCAATGTTGCAAGAAAAAAGCACCGACGACGAAGCAGCCAATCTCCCCCCCTTGCGGGGGAGATGTCCGGCAGGACAGAGAGGGGTGTGAAGAAACTCGACCGAGCAGGTTCTAATCCGCTCTGCTCCGACTCTACTTCACCGACCCACTGGGCCCACCTTCGACGGCCAGCACCAGCCGGCGGTTGGTGATCCTGGCCAGTTGCGCCAGGCGCCCGGCCGGCCGCTCGCCATAGAGATCGGCCAGCGATGCCGGCAAGACCAGCGCCAGCACGCCGTTGGCGCGCTGTTCCCATTTCAGCCTGGGCATGATGCCGGGCATCGACGCCGTCAGCAGGTAGACGACGCGCATCATCGCGGCGAGCACGCGCGCCCGCTCCAGATAACGCGGCGGCGCCAGCGCCTTGATCTCGGGGGCGATGGCTTCGTTGAAGATGCCGTCGTGACGATAGGCGTTGGCCATGGCCAGGAAAGCACGGCCGGGATGGTCGACGCCGAAGAAGGAGGCGTGCGCAATGATGTTGAGCGATTGCTTGCCGCGATATTCGGGATGCGCGCGCCAGCCGATGTCGGCCAGCAATGCGGCCGCGTGGCGGTAGCGCGCCTCGTCCTCGGTCTCGTCGATGCCGAAGGCAGCAAAGGTTTTGGCGGTCCAGTCGACGAGCTCATGCGCATGGGCGACGGAGCGTGAGCGCAGGCGGGCGAGTTCCTCCGAGGCCGAAATCAGCGGATCGGCCTTCTGCTCCGCCTCGTCGAGCAGCGAATAGAGAAAGCCTTCGCGTACACCCAGAGCCGAAACGATGATCTTCGACGGCTGCATCGCCGCCATGATCTCCTGCAGCACGACGGCGCCATAGGGCAGCAGCGAACGGCGGTTCTTGGAAACGCCTTCGATGCCCTTGACCTTCTCGATCTCGGCCTTGGCCACCTGCTTGAGGAAATTCGCCGCGCTTTCGGCCGAGATCTCGTAATGGTGCATGACACCAAGCGGATAGTTGGTCATTTCCATGTGCAGCCGGGCAAGATTTCGCCAGGTGCCGCCGACGGCGTAGAAGGGCCGGCCCTGCCCGCCTTTCAACAGCTTCGCCTTCGCCAGTTCGTCACGCGCGATCTTCGCCGCCTGAGCCAGCGAGTTCTTCGCCATGTCCTGCAGGCGCAGGCCGCCCAACGGCAGCGTGATGCCGTCACCGATCGCTTCGCCGCTGACGTCGACCAGTTCGAGGCTGCCGCCGCCCAGATCGCCGGCGATGCCATTGGCCGGGTGGAAGCCGGAAATGACGCCGAGCGCGGAATAATAGGCTTCCTGACGGCCGCTGATGACACGAATCTCGGTCTTCAGCACGTCCTCGGCGCGGTGAATGAAATCGGGACCGTTGATAGCCTCACGGGCGGCGGCGGTGGCCAGCACATACATATGCTCGGCGCCGGCCTGGTCGGAGAGCGCGCGAAAGCGGCGGAACTCCTCCATCGAGCGCGTCACCGCCTCGGGGTCGAGCTTGCCGGTCGACACGATGCCGCGGCCGAGACCGGCCAGCATCTTTTCGTTGAACAGCATGGTCGGCGAACGCGCCAGCCCCTCATAGACGACGAGACGGATCGAATTCGATCCGATGTCGATGATGGACAGCGGTCGGCGGTCCTGCAACCGGCCCTGGGAATCAGACAGCATCAGCCGGACGCTGCTGCGTTCTTCTTGCGGCGCTTGAACTGCGCAATGCGCTTGGGCGCATGCGACTTCAGCGCGTCACCCCGTCCCGACAGGCTCGGATTGGTCATGAAATATTCCTGCGCGTTGAACGGTTCCTCGCCCTCCTCCAGCACGACGCGCCGGGAGGTTCCATCAGCCAATACGTCGAAACTTTGCTGATTGTCCATGATGTTGCCCAGCATGATCTGGCCAAGGATCTGTTCGTGCACAGTTGGATTGGTGATCGGCACCATGGTTTCGACGCGGCGGTCGAGATTGCGCGGCATCAGATCGGCCGAGGAGATGTAGACGATCGCCTCGTCCGACGGCAGGCCGTGACCGTTGCCGAAACAATAGATGCGGCTGTGCTCGAGAAAGCGGCCGACGATCGATTTTACGCGGATGTTTTCCGACAGGCCCGGAACCTGCGGCCTTAGGCAGCAGATGCCGCGCACGACCAGGTCGACCTCGACGCCGGCGCGGCTGGCATCGTAGAGCGCGTCGATAATGATCGGATCGACGAGTGCGTTCATCTTCATCCAGATGCGCGCCGGTTTCCCCTGCACCGCGTAGGCAATCTCGTCGGCAATGTGCTTCAGGATGCGACTTCTCAGCGTGAACGGCGAGATCGCCAACCGCATTTCATCCGTCGGCTCGGCATAGCCGGTGATGAAATTGAACAGCTGGGCGACATCGCTGGCGATCGTCGGATCGGTGGTGAAGAAGGACAGGTCGGTGTAGATGCGCGCCGTTACCGGATGGTAGTTGCCGGTGCCGAGGTGCACGTAGTTGCGCAGCTTGCCGTCCTCGCGCCGCACCACCAGCGACATTTTCGAATGGGTTTTCAGCTCGAGAAAGCCGAACACGACCTGCACGCCGGCGCGCTCCAGGTCGCGCGCCCAGCGAATGTTGGCTTCCTCGTCAAAGCGCGCCTTGAGCTCGACCAGCGCGGTGACCGACTTGCCGGCTTCGGCCGCGTCGACCAGCGCACGCACGATCGGGCTGTCGTTGGAGGTGCGGTAAAGCGTCTGCTTGATCGCCACCACTTCCGGATCGGCCATCGCCTGGCGCAGGAACTGCACCACGACGTCAAACGATTCGTAGGGGTGATGGACGACGATGTCCTTCTCGCGGATGGCGGCAAAACAATCGCCGCCATGCTCGCGGATGCGCTCGGGAAAACGCGGATTGTAGGGCGTGAATTTCAGGTCGTCGCGGGGAACGGCGACGATCTCGGAAATCTGGCTGAGCGCCAACGGACCGGTCAAGACGCTGATGCGGCTGGACGACACGCCAAGCTCGCCGGCGACGAAGTCGCGCAATTCATCAGGCATCAGCCTGTCGAATTCGATGCGGATCACCGAACCGCGCCGCCGCCGCTTCAGCGCCGTTTCGAACAGGCGCACCAGGTCCTCGGACTCCTCCTCGACCTCGATATCGCTGTCGCGAATGATGCGGAACGTGCCGGAGCCCTTGACCTCATAGCCGGGGAAGAGCTTGCCGATGTAGAGGCCGACCGCCTCTTCCAGCGGGATGAAGCGGACGTGATGCTTGCGGTCCGGCAGACGGATGAAGCGCTTCAGCGCCACCGGCAGGCGCAGCAGCGCGCTCATCTCTTCGCCGTTCTTGCGATGGCGCAGTTGCAGCGCCATCGAGAAGCCGAGATTGGGAATGAACGGGAACGGGTGCGCCGGATCGATCGACAGCGGGGTCAGCACCGGGAACACCTGCCCCTGGAAATGGTCTTCCAGCCAGATTTTCTCGTCCTTGGTCAGCACATCGCGGGTGATGCTCTCGATGCCTTCCTTGTTGAGCAGCACGGTGAGCGCCGAAAGGCTCTTCTGCTGGTCTTCCTGCAGCCGCTCGACCTCACGCAGCAGCTGTTCGAGCTGCTGTTCGGGGGTGCGGCCGTCAGGGCTCTTCAGCGTGATGCCCTCGCGCACCTGGCCGGCGAGGCCGGCGACGCGCACCATGAAGAACTCGTCGAGATTGGCGGCCGAGATCGACAGGAAGCGGACGCGCTCCAGCAGCGGATGATTGAGGTTCAGCGATTCCTCGAGAACGCGCCGGTTGAACTGCAGCCAGGAAAACTCGCGGTTGACAAACCGGTCCGGATTGCCGCCCTCCGGACGAGCTACCTCGACATCCACGAATTCGTTCTGCACCGGCTTCAGTTCGTTCATGATTCCCGCTCTTCCACACCGTCAGCCAGCTAAAGCGCCGCGCGTCATTCAGGACGCGCAAAGGACGCTCTACCACTCCAAGGCGACGCATGGTCCTTGCCGAAAACCGGTGTCGGTCTTCGGGGCCATGCGTTAACCGGCTTAACTTATCCTCTGACAGGCTTTTGCGACAGTTTCATTTCATCGAACTTGCAAAGAGGCCTGATATGATCCAGATGCAGACGAGACTGCGTTAAGGAGACGACGATGGCAGGCGGTTCCATTCCCCATTTTCAGAACGATGCGGGCTATCAGGCAATCGACATCGGCGTGAAGGAATTCATGTGCACGGGCGCCAATCCGCCTTTCGACCACCCGCATGTGTTTCTGGACATGGGCGACGACAACGAAAAGGTCTGTCCCTATTGCTCGACGCTCTACCGCTATTCGCCGAAGCTGAAGGCAACCGAAACGCTGCCGGCCGGCTGCATCTACATAGAACAGGCCGCCTGAGTCTTTCGCGACCAGCCCGATGAACGACACGCGCTCCCGGCAAATTGTCATCGCCGGGGCGGGTGTCGCCGGATTGACCGCAGCGCTGGCGTTCGCCGAACGCGGCTACTCGGTACGGGTGTTCGAACAGGCGCAGCGCCTGGAAGCGGCAGGCGCCGGCATTCAGCTTTCTCCCAACGCGACCCGCATCCTTCGCCAGCTTGGCGTACTCGACCGGCTGCTGCCGGCGGCGGTGCGGCCGGAAGCCGTGGTGCTGAAGGAGGCCGCGACCTTGCGCGAACTGGCGCGCGTGCCGCTGGGGCAAGCCGCCGAAACGCGCTGGCAGGCACCTTATCTCGTCGCGCACAGGGCCGATCTGCAGCGCGCACTGACCGCGCGCGCTGCCGAGATACCGGATATCCATCTCACCACCGGCGCCCGCATGGGCGGCGTTGACACCGGCCCGCACGGCATCACCGCGACGGCCGAGATCGGTGGCAAAACCGTCGAGGCGGAGGGCTTCCTGCTGGTTGGGGCCGATGGCGTCTGGTCGTCGGTGCGCGCACTTGTCGATTCGGCCAAGGGGTCGGCTTCGCGAAGAAACCATTTCTCCGGCGAACTGGCCTGGCGCGCCACCGTCGCGGCCGAGAGCGCCGCCGGTCAGAGCTTTGCCGCCATCGGCGCCAGGGACTGCGTCACCACCTTCCTGCATCCTGGCTTCCATATGGTCGCTTATTCCGTCAGCAAGGGTGCGGCCTTCAATCTCGCGGCCTTCACCAGGGGCGACCGCATTGCCGAGGGCTGGTCCGGCAACGCCGACGCCGGGATCCTGAGCAGCGCCCTGCGCGGCACCGCGGCAGAACTTGCCCGCCTGGTCGAGCAGGCCGGCCCGTGGACCGCATGGCCGATCCACACGGTCGACAGCAAACAACCTTGGACGACCGGCAACATCGCGCTGATCGGCGACGCCGCGCATGCGATGACCCCGTTCGCGGCGCAAGGTGCGGCGATGGCGATCGAGGATGCTGCGACGCTTGCCGACATCATCGCCGACTTCCCTGCCGATCCTCTGGCCGCGCTTGCCGTCTGGGAGCAGTCACGGCGGCCGCGTGTCGCGCAGGTCGCCCGACGCGGCGCTGTCAACCGGCTGGCCTGGCATGCCGTGGGTCCAGTGGCGATTGCGCGCAATGTGTTCCTGAAGGTGCGCTCGTCGGAAAAACTCGCGGCGGATCTGGACTGGCTCTATGGGTGGCAGGCTCAGAAGATCATTCGACGCTGAGCGTACAAGCACAATCGGTTGGTGGGACAGCACCCCCCTCTGTCCGGCAGGACAGAGGGGGGTGTGAAGGAACGCGACGCCAATTCGCGGAATGCTCACGCTAATTATACAAGCTCATCGACAGCCCGAGCGATACAGGCAGCGGGTTCCACCAGCCGGTGCGCAGGCCGGCGATGCGCAAGGCCGCCGCCGTCCAGGTGTTGCAGCCGACCAGTGCGTTGAAATGGCCATTGCCTTCGTAGAAGGCGTCGAACCTGGAATAGGCTGCGTCCAGAACGAGGATCGGGCCTTCCGGTCCCCGCTGGAAACTCGCATCGATGAAATCGAGCAACGCCGTGAACCGATCCTCAGTGATGTCGAACCCCGCGATATCAGGGCGCGGTTCGACGATGTCACCGGCGACATCGACATGCATGACCGAGGCGTCGAGTGTCAGTGCCTTCATCACCGGCACCGCCTTCAACTCGGACCATGTCGGCGTCTCCAGGTAGAAGGCGCGGCCGCCCCAGCCGAAGACGATGTAGCGGACCTCCGGCCTGTCGGCCGGTATGCCCGCGTCGACCAGGAAATGGAAACGCCGGCGCACGGCGTCATCGACCGGGATGGCGATATCGGTGTGGATCGGATTGTTCAGCACCAGGATGTGGTGCGTCGCGGCGGGCATGGCGGCGGCCGCCGGCCACAGCGGCCGTGGCACGAAGGTGCCCGTCGTCACGGCGAGTGCGACGACAACCAACAGAAGACCTAGAAAACGTCCCAGTCTTTTCATGAAAGGCGGCCCTGCAAACGCGCTCCGGCGCGACACGAACGCCCGCCTGTTATCCCATACGCAAAAGAGCCCGGCAGTGTTTCAGCCGGGCTCTTCGTGGCCGTCGAGGCCTAGTGCAGGATCTGCGACAGGAACAGCTTCGTGCGCTCGTGGCGCGGGTGGTCGAAGAACTCGGCCGGCGTGTTCTGCTCGACGATCTGGCCCTGGTCCATGAAGATCACCCGGTTGGCGACCTTGCGGGCAAAACCCATCTCGTGAGTGACGCACAGCATGGTCATGCCTTCCTCGGCCAGGCCAACCATGGTCTCCAGCACTTCCTTGATCATCTCCGGATCGAGCGCCGAGGTCGGCTCATCGAACAGCATGATGCGCGGGTTCATGCACAGCGAGCGGGCAATCGCCACACGCTGCTGCTGGCCGCCGGAAAGCTGGCCGGGATATTTGTTGGCCTGTTCCGGGATCTTGACGCGCTTGAGGAAATGCATGGCGATTTCCTCGGCCTGCTTCTTCGGCGTCTTGCGCACCCAGATCGGCGCCAGCGTGCAGTTCTCCAGGATGGTCAGATGCGGAAACAGGTTGAAGTGCTGGAACACCATGCCGACCTCGCGGCGCACCTCGTCGATCTTCTTGAGATCATTGGTCAATTCCTTGCCGTCGACAATGATCTTGCCCTTCTGGTGCTCCTCCAGGCGATTGATGCAGCGGATCATCGTCGATTTGCCGGAGCCGGAGGGGCCGCAGATGACGATGCGCTCGCCGCGCATCACTTTCAGGTTGATGTCCTTCAGCACATGGAACTCGCCATACCATTTGTGCATGGCGATGATGTCGATGGCGACATCGGTGGTGGAAATCTGCATCTTGGCGGCGTTGACCTTGATCTCTTCGGCGCTGACGGCATTTTCGGTGGCCATGACAGGGGGTCCCCTTGTTCTTTTGTTTAACGTTTGTGGCCGGTGTCGAGCCGGCGTTCGGTGTACATTGAATAGCGCGACATGCCGAAGCAGAACAGCCAGAAGACGAAGGCCGCGAAGATCAGGCCGGACCTCGCCGTCTGCGCGGTTGCCCAGTTTGCATCGGAGAAATTCTGTTTGACGATGCCGAGCAGGTCGAACATCGAGATGATGATGACCAGGCTGGTGTCCTTGAACATGCCGATGAAGGTGTTGACGATGCCCGGGATGACCAGTTTCAGCGCCTGCGGCATGACGATGAAATACATTTTCTGCCAATAGCCGAGACCGAGCGAATCGGCACCTTCATACTGGCCCTTGGGAATCGCCTGCAGGCCGCCGCGCACCACTTCGGCCATATAGGCGGCGGCAAACAGCGACACACCGATCAAAGCGCGCAGGAACTTGTCGAACGAGACACCCTCCGGCAGGAACAGCGGCAGCATGACGCTGGCAAAGAACAGCACGGTGATCAGCGGGATGCCGCGCACCGTCTCGATGAAGACGACGCACAGCGTCTTGATGATCGGCATCTTGGAACGGCGGCCGAGCGCCAGCACGATGCCGAGCGGCAGCGACACGGCAATGCCGACGAAAGACAGGCTGAGCGTTACCAAGAGCCCGCCCCACAGCGAGGTCTCGACATGCGGCAGGCCGAACATGCCGCCGACCAGCAGGACGAAGGAGACGACCGGCAGCACGAAGAACAGCAGAACCGCATTCAGCCCTTTGCGCGGCACTTTCGGGATAAGCATCGGCACCAGCAGTGCCACGAACAGTATGGCGACCAAAATCGGCCGCCAGCGCTCCTCGATGGGATAGCGTCCGACCATGAACTGGCCGAATTTGGCGTTGACGAAAGCCCAGCAGGCGCCGGTCCAGCCATCCGGCTGGATGCCGCCTTGCGCCACCGTGGCGCATACGGTCCGGTCCGGTCCCGTCCACACGGCGTTGATGAACGCCCAATTGATGATTTGCGGCAGGATCATCGCCACCAGGGCGATGCCGACGATGGTCAAAATGGTGTCGCCGGCAGAAGCGATCAGGTTCTTGCGCACCCATGCGCCGAGGCCGGTGACGCTGGCGGGCGCCGGCTGCGCCAGCACCATTTCGGTTCGCACCCAGGACATATCATGTTCTTGCATGTCCTTACCTCACCTCTCCACCAGCGCCATCTTGGCGTTGAACCAGTTCATCACAAGCGAGGTCAGGAGGCTGATGGCCAGATAGATCACCATCATGATCACCACGCCTTCGACGGCCTGGCCGGTCTGGTTCAGCACCGTCCCGGCGGTCGCCGTCAGGTCCGGATAGCCGATGGCGATAGCCAGCGACGAGTTCTTGGTCAGGTTGAGATACTGGCTGGTCAGCGGCGGAATGACGATGCGCATGGCCTGCGGCACGACGACCAGCCGCAGGATCGATCCGGACCGCAAGCCCAACGCACCGGCAGCTTCCGTCTGGCCCGCGCTGACACCCCTGATGCCGGCGCGCACGATCTCGGCGATGAAGGCGGCGGTATAGCAGGACAGCGCCAGATAAAGCGACAGGAACTCCGGCCGGACCTGAAAGCCGCCGGCCAGGTTGAAAGTCGACTGCTTCGGGTAGTCGAAGCTCAGGGGAAAGCCGCTCAGCGCATAGGCGAGCAGCGGAAGCCCGACGATCAGCGCGGTGGACGTCCAAAACACTGGAAATTGCTGGCCGGTCGCCATCTGCCGTTGCCGCGCCCTGCGCGCGACGAACCACGCCATGGCGATGCCGACGAGCAGGGCGACGAAGATCAGCCATGAGCCGTCGCCCCACACGGCGCGTGGAAAATAGAAACCGCGCTGGTTGAGGAAGGAGCCGAACGGCAAACCGATGCTGTCGCGCGGCGCCGGCAACACGGCCAGCACGCCGGAATACCAGAAGAAGATGACCAGCAACGGCGGGATGTTGCGGAAGACCTCGACATAGACGGTGCAGATCTTCCTGATCAGCCAGTTCTGCGAGAGCCGGCCGATGCCGATGACGAAGCCGATGATTGTCGCGGTGATGATGCCGACGATGGCGACGATCAAGGTGTTGATGAGGCCGACCAGAATCGCGCGGCCATAGGTCGAATCCGACGAATAGGCGATCGCGCTCTCGCTGATGTCGAAGCCGGCGCGGCCCTTGAGGAAGCCGAAGCCTGAAGCGATGCGCAGCCGCGTCAGGTTGTCGATGACGTTGTGGGCAATCCACCAGACGCCCGCCACCAGCAGCACGACGACCAGCACCTGGAAGAATATGCCCCGGATTTTCGGATCGTTGATGAAGGAACCGCGGCTGGGCTCCTCGCGAAGTACGTCCTGCGATGCCATTCGACCGTCCCCTGGAAAGAGAAACCGGGAGGCAGATGATCTGCCTCCCGGATCACATTTCGATCAGCGGATCGGCGGCGCGTATTGCAGGCCGCCTTTGGTCCACAGCGCGTTGATGCCGCGCGCGATCTTCAGCGGGCTGCCCGAGCCGACATTGCGCTCGAACATTTCGCCATAATTGCCGACTGCCTTGACGATGTTGACCACCCAGTCATTGGAGACGCCGAGATCGGTACCGATCTTGGTATCGGCTTCCTGGCCGAGCACGCGCTTGATCTCGGGGCTGGCCGAGTTCTTCATCTCATCGACATTGGCCTTGGTGATGCCGAGCTCTTCAGCCTGCAGCAGCGCGAAATAGGTCCACTTGACGATGTGGTACCACTGGTCGTCGCCCTGGCGAACGGCCGGTCCGAGCGGCTCCTTGGAGATGATCTCGGGCAGCACGACATGGTCGGCCGGCGCTCCCAGCGTCAGGCGGATGCCATAGAGGCCCGACTGATCGGTGGTGTAGACGTCGCAGCGGCCGGCATCATAGGCGGCGTTGACCTCTTCCAGCTTTTCGAAGACGACGGGATTGTACTCCATCTTGTTGGCCTTGAAGTAGTCGGCGAGGTTCAGCTCGGTGGTGGTGCCGCTCTGCACGCAGACGGCGGCGCCCGAAAGCTGCAATGCCGAATTGACGCCCGGCAGCTTCTTGGCGTTGATCATGAAACCCTGGCCGTCATAGTAGGTGACGCCGATGAAATTCAGGCCAAGCGCCGTATCGCGGTTGATGGTCCAGGTGGTGTTGCGCGAGAGGATGTCGATCTCGCCCGACTGCAGCGCGGTGAACCGCTCCTTGGCGCTGAGCGGCGTGAACTTGACCTTGGAGCCGTCACCAAAGACGGCGGCCGCGACAGCGCGGCAGAAATCCGCATCGATGCCTTGCCAGTCACCCTTGTCGTCCGGCGCCGAAAAGCCGGCCAGGCCGGTGGAGACGCCGCACTGGATGAAGCCCTTCGCCTTGACGGTGTCGAGCGTGGCCGCCGACGCGGCGGACGCCATCAATCCAAGCGTGGCGGCGCCTAGAATGCCGATAGCAATATGTTTCATGACCCACAGACCCTTTTCTCTGTTTTTCAGGAGTAAATCCTGATTTTTTTCTCCCGTGTGAACGCGGCTCCCATCCCGGCCCATCCCGGAACCCCGCATCGTAACCGACGCGCCGCCTCCCGTTCACAAATGTCATCGAAGGCGATAATTCCTGTGAGGTCAAGGGAAATGACCGAAACCCAAAGAGTTTGAAAACCGATTGCCGCAAATGCCCGATTTACAGACAAACACGCCCGCGATTTAGCCAGCAGGGCTAATAAAGGCGGCAAATCTCATGCAACGCCAACGCCGGGCCAATACGGGCCGCGGCAGCGAAATCCATCCCGGGCAATACCTCGTCGTTGTTGACCTCCGCGTGCGACGAACTACCAGGTCCCAAGATTGTCATCTGACAATTTACTGACGGCTGCATACCAATACAGACCGCCGACGAAGACTGTTCTCAAAGGGCTTGAAAGACGATCCAGATCCCGATGGCAGCCATAAACGCACCTGAAACGCGCGGAATCAGCTGCCCGGTCGGCACCGTCTTCTCCAGCAGAACAAGGATGGCGATGCCGGCGATCCACAGCACGTTCATGACGCCACCGACGAACAACAGAGCCATCAGCGCCCAGCAGCACCCCAGGCAATAAGCGCCGTGATCCATGCCGAGCCGAAGCGCGCCGAGCGGAGCGGAGCGGAATCCGCCACGGCCGGCCAGGAACGCGATCGGCGCCTGACATTGGCGCAGGCAGACGCCCTTCATCGGCGTCCATTGATAGAGACCGGCGGCGATCAGAACGAGGCCGCCGAGGATCGCGCTGCCGGTCGCCATCGAGGGATCGAGCAAGGCTAGACGGGCGAGAAGCCATTGCGCACCGGTCGCCAGGAGGCTGAAGACGACCCAGACGGCGAGATAGCCGGCAAAAAACCATCCCGTCGAAGCGATGGGCCGGCCATCCGCCCGCGCCTTGCGGCCGACCCCGGCATAAAGCAGCAACATCGGCGCGACCGACGGCGTCATCATGCCGACCATCATCACCGCCCACATCGTGAAGGTGAAGGCGAAATCGCCCAATGCCCAGGGCCGGAAGCCGGGCGCCATGGCGGCGCCCATATCAATGCCGGACATATCCATGCCGGCCATGTCGCCGCCTCCGCCGTCCGGCAAGGGGGAGCCGGGCATGACCATGGTGGCGGCGAGCCACAGCACATAGGCCCAGGCGAGCACGGCAATCACGACGAGCGCGACCGTCACGACCGCGCGATCGCGCCTCAGCACCGCCTCGAGGGCCGTATCGCCCATTGGATCAGGTCAATGCACGATGCCGCTCTGCGTGAGATGCAGATTGGCGAAATGGCTGTGCGTATCGGCCAGCTCGAACTTGATCGGGCCCGTCGCCTTGGTCCAGCCGCGCCCGACCTCGGCGATCGCGTATTCGAAGCCGTGCGGCAAGTCGATGCGCGCCTGGTGCGCGGCGCCGGTGACCGGATTCCGGATCGGCTCGCCGCGACCGTCGGTTATACCCTCGACATGCAACTGACCGGTTCGCGCGTCGACGTCGATCTTGAACTCGATCGGCGCGAAGATCGGATCGTGGAATTTCTCCAGAGTGGTCGAAAAGACCTGAAATATCGTTGCACCTGGCTCGGTGTCCAGACCACCCAATATGCGAAGCAGCGCGCCACGTTGGGCTTCCGTCGCCCTCTCGTCGATGACCACCGCGGCTTCACCCCCGCCCTGGTGTATGGCGCCGGGCCAGCTGAAAATCCCGACGAACCGCAACCCGTCGAGCTTGGTGTCGCCGTGATGGCCGCTCTCGATTTCCATGCCGGCGACCGCCTGGCAGAATCCGTATGTCGGCATGGCGTTGAACTGGCACGGGCAGCCATAGGCGCAGTTGCAGTTGATGAATTCGCTCGCCTTCATGGCCCATTTGACATCCGGCATGGCATTCCTCCCTTGCCGCGCTCACGCTTCGTGAGCGCGATCCGGATCGTGGAGGACCAGAGGTCAACCGGCAGCAACCATCCGGCAGCATCTGATCGAAGCAATCCGGCGATTAACATTAGCCGACGATCATATACCATCCACAGCCGCCCACAATAGACCGATCGGCTGAGACAAGGGCTCCGAACGCAGTTCAATAAAAGGCCGCCTTTTGCGATAGGAATTTTTTCTTGACTCCCTGCCCTCAGCTATGGTACATATTCGTCCATGGTGCCGATTTGCGCCGATAACCCGCCGCACAGGCGGGTTTTTCGTTTGATACCCTGTCCCAGCATCGCTGTTTTTGCCGCGACGAATTGGCATATTCGAAGTCCGCCTCCTGGCGGACGGTGGCTGTTGCACGGTCCATAGCGCCGCACTATGGCTAGCGGCTTGTCAAACAAGGCGACGCAGAATGGCGAAAGACGGCAGCGAGCACGGCGGGATGGGCATCAACACGCGGCTTGCCCATTCGGGCAACAACCCGCATGACTATTTTGGCTTCGTCAATCCGCCGGTGGTGCATGCTTCGACCGTGCTGTTTCGCGACGCGGCTTCGATGGCGGCACGCAGCCAGAAATACACTTACGGCACGCGCGGCACACCGACGACCGATGCGCTTGCCCATGCCATAGACGCGCTGGAAGGCTCGGCAGGCACGATCGTGGTGCCGTCGGGCCTTGCGGCGGTGACGGTGCCGCTGCTCGCCTTCGTCTCGGCCGGCGACCATCTGCTGATCGTCGATACCGTCTATCATCCGACCCGCAATTTCGCCGACACGATGCTGAAGCGGCTGGGCGTCGAGGTCGAGTACTACGCTCCCGATGTCGGCGCCGGCATCGCGGCGTTGATCAAGCCCAACACCAAGGTGGTGTTCACGGAATCGCCGGCCTCCAACACGTTCGAGGTGCAGGACATCCCGGCCATCGTCAAGGCGGCGCACGCCGCGGGCGCCATCGTCATGATGGACAACACCTGGGCGACGCCACTCTATTTCCGCCCACTCGACCACGGTGTCGACATATCGATCCATGCGGCGACCAAATACCCGGCCGGCCATTCCGACGTGCTGCTTGGCACGGTGTCGGCCAAGGAGAGCTGCTGGACGCACCTCTACGAAAGCTTCTGCACGCTTGGCTGTTGCGCCGGGCCCGACGACGTCTACCAGGTGCTGCGTGGCCTGCGCAGCATGGGCGTGCGCCTCGAACACCATCAGCGCAGTACGCTTGCGATCGCCTCCTGGCTCGAGGGCCAGAAGGGCGTGGCGCGCGTGCTCCACCCGGCCCTGCCCAGCCATCCGGATTACGCTCTGTGGAAGCGCGACTTTTCCGGCTCGAGCGGCATCTTTTCCATCGTTCTTGCCGGTGGCGGCCAGAAGCAGCAGCACGCCTTCCTCGACGCGCTGCGGATCTTCGGCCTCGGCTATTCCTGGGGCGGCTATGAGAGCCTTGCCGTGCCGGTCTGGCTTGGCGACCGTGTCGTTGCAAAAGCCCCCTATGAGGGTCCGTTGATCCGCCTGCAGATCGGCCTCGAGGATGTCGACGACCTGAAGGCCGATATTTCGCGCGGCCTGACCGCCGCAGCAGCGGCCTAAAGCGTGTCGCGCCTGAAGATTTTCAGGCGACCCGCTTCAGGTTTTGTTTTTGTGCATGTCGTTCTCCCAAAACCGAGGTCACATTTGGGCGACATGCGCTAGCGAAATTCTATTCCCTCAAATTGCGGTTTCCCGGATCAGTTTGGCTTTCAAATTCAGCGCTGCCGCGTCATTGCGGTGCGATCAGCACATTTTCGACTTCCCCTGGAATACCGGCAGAGTTTTCGACCCCATGGCTTTCCGCCTTTTTGTTCCCATTCTTGCCGGCGCAACGCTGCGCGAGCGTCTCGTCGCCTGTATCGGCGCGACGATCGGGATTGCACTCACCGGCGTGATCGCCAGCCTTGTGCTCGGCAACGGCCCGCATGTGCCGCTGCTGGTGGCGCCGATGGGGGCGTCGGCGGTGCTCCTGTTCGCCGTGCCCGCCAGTCCGCTGGCACAGCCATGGTCGATCATCGGCGGCAACACGATATCGGCCCTGGTCGGCGTGATCGTGGCGCATTTCATCCACGAAACCGCCCTTGCCAGCGGCATCGCGGTGGCACTGGCCATCGCCGCCATGTCGTTCACGCGCTGCCTGCATCCGCCGGGCGGAGCGGCCGCGCTGACCGCGGTGCTGGGAGGGCCTGCCGTCATCAGCGCCGGCTTCCTGTTTCCATTCGTGCCGGTGGCGCTGAACTCGATCCTGCTGGTGACGCTCGGCTACGGCTTCCACAGGCTGGCCCGGCGCAATTATCCGCATGTACCGGTTGCAGCGCCGGCGAACAGCCACGGCACCGGCGACCCGCCGGCGCAGCTGCGCGTGGGCTTCCGGTCCGAAGACATCGATGCCGCGCTTGGCGCACTCGACGAGACATTCGATATCGATCGCAACGATCTCGACCGGCTGCTGCGGCAGGTCGAGTTGCAGGCGATGGTACGCGCGCACAAGACGCTTCTGTGCGAGGATATCATGTCGCGCGATGTGATCTCGGTCGATGCTCACACCTCCACCGAGGCGGCGCGCCAATTGCTGCTTGACCACAACATCCGGACCTTGCCGGTCGTCAATGCGGAGGCCAGGCTGGCAGGCACCGTGGGGTTGCGCGAACTCACCCAGGCCTCCGGGACGGTCGGATCCGTTGTATCGCCCGCGGCAACAGCCGCCGCCGGCTTCGCCGCCATGGGTCTGCTGCCGGTGCTCACCGACGGCCGCAGCCATGCGGTCATCATCGTCGACGACGACAAACGGATTCTCGGGCTGATCACCCAGACCGATCTGTTGGCGGCCACGGCGCGCCTGCAGGCTGCCTGACAAGCCTTCACTCGCGCGGTAGGGTACCGCCGCCGGGCCCCGCGAAAAGTCTTCGGGAACCTTTTGCCGGCGACAGCGTCCAATCTCTCAATCGAGGTTCGGTCCGGAGATTGGGTTGAGGAAACTGGCCATGCCTGCTGTCTTGACGGCCGTGCCTTCTGCTGTGCCAGGCGAGATGCAGCTTGTGCGCCGCGCCTTGGCGCGCGACGGCGATGCCTTCCGCACCATCATCAAGACACACAATCAGCGGCTCTACCGGATCGCGCGTGGCGTCGTGCGCAATGACAGCGAGGCCGAGGACATCGTGCAGGAGGCCTACGTCAAGGCTTTCGCCCATCTCGATGCGTTTCGCGGCGACTCCTCGCTCGCCACATGGCTGTCGCGCATCGTCATCAACGAGGCGCTTGGCCGCCTGCGCAAAAGGCGCAGAACGGTGGCACTGCCGGAAAATCCGCAAGCCGAGATCATCCGGTTCCCTCTCAACCCCAGCGACGATCCGGAACGGACGATGGCGCAAAGGCAGATCCTCCAACTGGTCGAACAGGCCACCGACAGCCTTCCCGACGTCTACCGGACGGTGTTCGTGGCGCGGGTGATCGAGGGGCTGAGCATCGAGGAGACCGCCGATCTCCTCGGCGTGCGGCCGCAAACCGTCAAGACAAGGCTGCACCGCGCGCGCGCCCTGGTACGCAAAGCGCTGGACGACCAGATCGGACCGGTGCTGCTCGATGCCTTCCCCTTCGCCGGCCGGCGTTGCGAACGACTGACTAGCGCAGTGATGCGGCGGCTAGGGCTGGAAAGCTGACCCTCACCGGATTCAGTTGATTTTGGCGGGAACGTTTGCCGCCGACCAGCATCCAATGACCGTCAACCGAAAAACACAGTCCGGCGCGATTTTCAGCGTCCGGACGAAGGAGATGCCATGTCTATCCGACACACTGCCGCGCTCGCCGCCCTGCTGCTGCTTGGCGCGTCCCCGTTCGCACAAGCCGCCGACAAGCCGACCGATCCGCAGATCGCCCACATCGCCTACACGGCCGGGGTCATCGACGTCGAAGCGGCCAAGCTGGCGATCGAGAAATCGAAGAACAAGGAGGTTGTCGATTTCGCCAAGGACATGGTCCGGGATCACGAGGCTGTAAATGTTCAGGCGCTCGACCTGGTGAAGAAGCTCAAGGTCACGCCGGAAGACAACGCCACCAGCCAGGCGCTGACCAAAGCTGCGGCGGAGGAGCGGGCCAAGCTTGCCAAACTCGACGGCGCTGCCTTCGACAAGGCCTATGTCGACAATGAGGTCGCCTACCACAAGCAGGTCAACGGCGCGCTCGAAACCCTTTTGATCCCGTCGGCGCAGAATGCCGAACTGAAGAGCCTGCTGGAAACCGGCCTGAAGATTTTCCAGGGCCATGAGCAGCACGCCGAGCACGTCGCCGGCATGCTCAAGTAAGGACCCGGAGCATGCCGAAACGCCATCTGTGGATTGCGTTGGCGCTGGCCGTCGGTACCGTTCCGGCGCGAGCAGAAACCATCCAGGTCATCATCGACAGGCTGGTGTTCTCGCCAGCCACCGTCGAGGCCAAGGTCGGCGACACGATCGAGTGGGTGAACAAGGATGTGTTCGCCCACACGGCCACCGTGAAAGGCGGCTGGGAAGTGATGATCCCGCCGAAGAAATCCGCAAGCCTGACATTGAAGGCCGCGGGACCGGTCGACTATTTCTGCCGCTTTCACCCCAACATGAAAGGCCGTTTGGTGGTGGCGCCCTGATCCAGCGCCAACGAGGCTCGCCTGGCCTCGTCGGGGCGCGCGATATGCGTCCACGAGCCGTCATAGCCCGGCTCGCGGCGTGCAATCCAGGCATTCAGCCCTTCGCGCAGATCGGCGGTCGGGGCCATGCGGGCGAACTGCTCGGCCTCGACAGCCAAGCCTTCGGCGATGCTCTGGTTGAGGCCGCGCGCCACTGCCGTGAGGATGCTGGCGATCGCCAGATCGGAGTGCCGCAGGATACGCCTGGCCAAGCCGATTGCGGCCGGCATCAACTCGGCATGCGGCACAACCTCGTTGACGAGACCCAGCTCAAGCGCACGCGGCGGCGCAAACCAGTCGCCGGTCAACAGCAGTTCGAGCGCCCGCTTGCGCCCGGCGAGCCTCGGCAGACGCTGTGTTCCGCCAAAGGTCGGCGGCATTGCAAGGCTGATTTCCGGCTTGGCGAACAAAGCGCGGTCGCTGGCGATGGCCAGCGGCACCGCCTCGGTGATTTCGCAACCGCCACCAAAGGCAATGCCGTTGACGGCAGCGATGATGGGCTTGCGAAACGCTTCCAGCCTTGCCGTCAGCCGTTGCCCGCGCATGACGAAATCACGCATCGCGACATCGACGCCGACCGCCACGCTGGCCGAGAACTCATGAATGTCGCCGCCGGCCGAAAACGCCCGCTCCCCTGCTCCGGTCAGAATGATTGCGCGGACGCTGTCATCGACGTCAATGTCGTCGAGGATCGCAAGCAGGCGATCGATCAGGGCATAGTTCAACGCGTTCAGCTTCTCCGGCCGGTTGAGGGTGAGGATGGCAATCCCATCCCGGGTTTCGTTAAGGACAAGATCGGTCATTGGCTCTTCCTTCTTCATCATGCTGATGACCGGAAGACTATGCCTCTTTCCGCTTGTGTATATTCACTAGTCGGTATACCTAAGCTCATGCCTGACACGCAAAGTCCTACCCGCAAACGCATTGTCGATGCCGCGACCAGGCTCTTCTATGCCGAAGGAATCGGTCGCGTCAGCGTCGATGCCGTCGCCGAGGAAGCGGGTCTCACCAAGCGCACGCTCTACTACCATTTCAAGAGCAAGGACGACCTCATCGCCGCCTATCTCGATGGCCGCGACCAACCCAATCTGAAGCGGATGGCTGGCTGGTTCGATGCTGCCGAAGGCGGCGCGGATCGCAAGGTCGAGGCGATCTTCACCAATCTGGCGAGGTCCGCTCGTCACCCGAAATGGAAAGGATGCGGCTTCCTGCGCACGGCCGCCGAACTCGCCTCGATGCCCGGACATCCGGCGGTCAAGGTCGGCGCGCGGCACAAGCTGAATTTCGAAACATGGCTGGCCGGCGCCTTGTCGGACCATAGCGTCGGCGAGCCGCCTGCCTTGGCACGCGAGATCGTGCTTTTGATCGACGGCTGCTTTTCGATCATGCTGATCCACCGCAACCCCGATTACATCGAGGCCGCCGGCCGCGCCGCGGCAACGCTTGTGCGGGCGCGAATTTCAGGCAGCCAGGCCTAAAGCGCGACGCGCTTTAAGCCTTTGGTTTTATGCATATCGTTGCCCCAAAATCGGGGCCACTTTTGGGCGACATGCATTAGAACCCAAACGCCAGCCATGCCGTGCCGGCGGCCAGCGTTATCAGCGTCAGCGGCAAGCCGACCTTGAAAAAAGCGCCGAACGACAGCGTCGTGCCGGCGGCCCGTGCCTGTTCGGCGACGATCAGATTGGCGACCGAACCCAGCAGCGTGAAATTGCCGGCCAGCGTCGAACTCATGGCGACGACCAGCCAGGCGCGCTCGGGATTTTCGAGGCCGGGTATGAAGGGTCGAAGCGCCAGCACGGCCGGGACATTGCTCATGATGTTGGAGAGCACCGCGGTGAAACCGGACAGGCGCCAGACGTCGCCCAGCCCGAGGTTCTTGGCCGAAGCGATCATGTCGGGCGAAAGAAGCGTCTTTTCGGCGCCGGCGACCACAACGAACAGACCGGCGAACATGAACAGCAGCGGACCGTCGATCTCGCGGTAGATGCGTTCCGGCTTGATCGCCCGGGTGAGCAAGAGGATGGCGCCGCCGATGAGTGCGGCCTTGGCGACGGGCACGCCGGCGAAGAAGGCGATTGCCAGTCCGATGCAGACCACCACCGCCTTCAGCACCTGCCCCTTGTGCATGCGGCCACGCGAGACTTCGGGCGTCAGTTGGACAGTGCGGGCGAATTCGGCCCGGAAGACGATACGGATGATGATGACGACCGCGACGAGGCCGAACAGGGCGACCGGAGCGAGCGCTGCCGAAAAGGCCGGATAGGAAATGCCCGACAGCGAGCCGATGACCATGTTTTGCGGATTGCCGGTGATGGTGGCGACGCTACCGCAATTCGACGCGGTGGCGGTGGCGATCAGATAGGGGATCGGGTTGCGCTTGATGATGCGGGTGACGTGGACGACGATCGGCGCCATGACGAGGCAGATAGCGTCGTTGACCAGGAAGGCGGACAACACGCCGGTCAGCAGCGTCACCATCACCAAAAGCATGAAGGGCGCGTGCGCGTGCTCGATGGCGATGGCGCCAAGGCCGCGAAAGGCGCCCGACACTTTCAGATGCGCCACCACGATCATCATGCCGAGCAGAAGCGTGATGGTGTCGAAATTGATCGCCCGGTAGGCATCCTCCATGCTGAGCGCGCCGATTGCGATCGTCGCGGCCCCGCCGAGAAGCGCGATCCCCGCCCGGTCGAGGCGCAGGCCGGGGATGCGGCCGATGGCGACACCGGCGTAAGTCAGGATCAGGATCAGCAGTGCCGCCGCGCCCATCAATGTCATCGATAGAAGTCCTGCCCAGTCTGTGGCGCGCCGCTGCCTGTCAGCCCCAATGGTCCGCTTTGCGTGCCTGCTTTAGCGCGATGCCGAGACCGATGACAGACAGCCAGGCATGTTGTTGCGTCAAGCACCGCCCAAGGATGGCGTGCCGCTAACGCAGATAGAAATCCAGCCGCTGCCGCAGTGCCTGCGGTGAAAACAGCTGCTCGACGGTCTGCCGTGCCTTGAGGCCGACTGCACCCCGCAGCGCCGGATCGGCTTTGAGATCGGCCAGGATTCGTGCCGCCTGTTGCGTCGTTTCGAACAGAAAACCGTTTTCGCCATGCCTGATATGGTCGGAATAACCGCCATATGAATGGCAGACCACGGGCAAGCCGCAGGCCATCGCCTCGAACACGACGCGACCGAAGGTTTCGACATGCCAACCGGTGCGATAATAAAACACGTCGAGCGTCTGCAGAAACTCTTCGGCGGAAAATTGGCCGGGTGGCAACAGCTCGAGTTGCGGATGCGGCATGAGGCTGCCCTTGAGCCCTGTCCCTCCCTGAATCCGCAAGGCTGTACCTTCGGCCAGCAATGTCTCGTAAAGGGGTATGTCATCGGGATGATGTTTGCCCGGCCCATCGCGGCTCAAGCGTCCGACGGTGAACGGACGATCCGAATCCAGACGCCGTGTTGAAAAACGTTCGATCTCGATCGGAGAGGGGTGCACGGTGCCGTCGATTTGGAGCAATCGCTTCTGAAAGTCGGAAACAAGCACTATCTCGGCGGCGGGCCATCCCAAGCTCCGAGGCATGCGCGTGGTGAGGTTGAGAACCTTCGGATGAAGGGTGTTGAAGTCGTAAATCAGCCGGCGCGGCCGCGGGATCAGGTAAGGCCACACCTTGTTGCGCCAATGCGCTCCGAGAAAAACGTAAGTGCCGCCATCCGGAACTTTTCGCGTAAGCGGGGAAATACGACGTATCGGGAATTGCCGCATTAATTCACCTGAAGCCCGCGATGACGCAGCCCAAAGGCGCACCTCCGAATCGGCGCTCAACAGCCGATAGAGTTCCAAGGTCTTGAGGTCACTGCCACCGAAAGGATCCTGAAAGCCGTTGAACAAATGGATCATAATCGTGTGCTTACCTGACCGTTTCCGCCATTGTTCGCCGGCGTCAAAATCATGATCGCACGTCGGCCGTAACCCTTGGAAACTCAGGAGTGAGAACCGTTTCTGCCGACAATGAAACATCGCCAATGCGGGGAAGTATACCGGTAAGCGGTTGCAGTCCATGGCCTATCGAGCCGGCATGCTATCCGTAAAGATCGCATCCCGGCGACTGTAAGCATTGAAGCGTCGAGAAAGCGGCCTGCGTCGATTTCGAGAGCTTCCCGATCAGCCATCCGCAAGTTTCTGCCATCAATGCACGGTGGCGACCCCGGGCTCAGGCGCCGGAGACGTTCCGGCCGGATCGAAGCTGACTTGATCGCGTCCGTTCGACTTGGCCGTGTAAAGCCTTTTGTCGGCAGCGGAGAAGATTTCCTCATAGGTGATCGGGCCGGTGAAGCTTGTGCCGCCGATGCTGACGGAAAGCGGACAAGGCCTGCCGCCGGGTGAGAATTCCATCTCCCTGATACGCCGGCGGATGCTTTCGGCAACCACCCAGGATTGCGAGGGATCCACGCCGGGCAGAAACACGCCGAATTCTTCGCCACCGATGCGGCCGACGATATCGCCCCCACGAAGTTGCCCCTTGATCGCCTGCGCTATCAGTTTGAGCGCCTGATCGCCGCAGTCATGGCCCAGGCGGTCATTGATCGACTTGAAGTGGTCGGCGTCGATGATCAGCAGCGCGCCCGAACGGGTTTGCTCCTGCTTTCGGGTCTGCTCGAGATAGGCTTCGACCAGCATCGAGAAGGCGCCACGGTTCAGCACCGCCGTCAGGCTGTCGGTCGCGGCGATGACGCTGAGGTCGCGCTGCGCGATGGCCAGCTGGCGAATCTTCCACATCAGGAAAAACAGAAACGAACCACCCAGCACCAAAGGCAGCATCAGGTCGGTCATCTGTGCCCGCCACAGAGCCTCGGGCGAAAGATAGGGAAAGTTGAAGGAATCGACGAAGAACGCCACGGCAATGAAGAATGCCGTACCGACTGCCGTGACAGCGATCACCCTGCCCCAGCTCGTCGGCGACAGATCGAGCTTCATCGCGTTCAACTCCGTTAGCCGTCGCTACTATGACGCACCAACCCCAACAAATTGATAAGACTTTCCCTCCAATTCGATATCGGGCGGCGGAACCAACCCGCCGGCCCTGTCGATGACTTGCGACAGACGCTACAAGACGGCCGCTGGAAAGCAGCCATCCTGTTTCAGAGCTTGAAGGCGTGGGCCAACTGCCGGCCGAGCAAGGGCAAAACGGCGCGCGAAGCCAGACCGCTCGTCGTCAGTTGAGCGTCGGCTCACTCAGCGCATCGACGACAAAGGATGCCGCGATCAGGTCGTCGGCATCGAGGCGCAGGGAGCCTCCGTCGCCTCCCATGGCTGAAGCCACTTTTTGAAAGGTCTTCATTTCATATTCCGTGATCCGGGCGTCCTGCATCCTGGCCTTGAGGTCGGCGATGCGCCGATCCAGAGCCGAAGATATGCCTATTTCTCGCTTCGACATGGCAACACTCCTCCCCACCCTTGTTTGCCTCCCGCCTGTCCACTTTTATATGAGGGTCCGCGAATACAGCGGGCCGAACGCGCCGTGCGCGGGAAGGTTCCGAAAAGGCAGAGTAACGAAATAATACGCTGGCCCCAGCCGACTGCCCGGCCACGCTAAATCCCCTCATCACCATGATAGAGCTGAACAGCTTGCGGTATTTACCGCTGTCGTGGCGTTCCTGGATGGAAAGAGGTGATTCCGTGACTTGCTATATAAGGCATAGCTAATCCTTGACGCCAGCCGGATGCCGCCCCAGAATCAGAAGCATGGCAATAAAGGTCGGCGACGAAGTGGCGGTCATGGCGACGGTGCTGAAGCGCGTCACGGAAGACCGCGTCAGCGTGTCGATCCCCGGTTACAATTTTCCGCATTCGGTCATTGGTCCAGCGACCAAGCTGACCGAGGGCCAGCCGATGGAATTATCCGGCGACGTTACGCAGATCGAGGGCGACAAGGTCACGGTGTCGTTCGGACAATGGTCACCGTGGGTCTGGACAAGGTGCACCTGGTGCAAAGCCACCTCCCGCCGAAGCGAAGGGATCTGAGGATGTGAACACGCGAAGCTCCACCGTCTCAGGGATCCAGCCCCTTACGTCCCAGCAGTGCAGAGCCGCACGAGCGATGCTGAAATGGTCGCAGGTGCGACTCGCCGCGAAGTGCGGCCTTAGCGAAGGAACGATCGGCAGTTTCGAGAGCGGACGAAGGATTCCGAGTTCGGCCAAGCTGGCTGCCATCCGTCGAGGGTTGGAGGCAGCGGGCGTGGTTTTCATCGATCAGAAGGTTGCAAGGACCAAGAGCGGTCCGCCTCGTCAAACTATCGGCGGAACATAAATTAGATATCGCTGTTAGATCCCAAACGGGAGGCGCGCGATGTTCAAAGGTGAAATCGGCATTGTTTCGGACTGGTCGAAATTGGTGGCGGACGATCCTCTGATCGCCGCCGATATTGCCCAGCGTCTTTCTCTACTCGCTTGCAATGACAACACTCCCGCTGCCGCCGACGGCCCGTCGCCCGGCACCGAAACATTTCGAAATCCCCACTTTGCCGGCCTCGCGACACCCGCCGAATATCCTCGCCCGATCGTGCTTCTAGCCACGATCTATGCGTCGACGGTCCTGGGGGTAACGCTGCTTCTGGCGGCGGCGGTTTGAGCGCACGAGGCCTGGTGACGCTCTCTGAAAGCCCATGTCTCTGGTATAAACCGCGACCTATGTGTCCGGAATGGACCCGAAAGGCTTTGGCGATCCCGACAGGATTCGAACCTGTGACCATCGGCTTAGAAGGCCGGTGCTCTATCCAGCTGAGCTACGGGACCGCTGGCCGGCCTTTGGACCGGCTGGATATTCTGGCGCTGGGCGCCGTTCAATGCGTCCAGGGCGTCCTGCGGTCATAGCGGAAATTCTCCGCATAGGAAATCTGGCGGCGCTTGGTCTCTTTCGGCTCTTCGACGCGGAAAGCGAGCCCTTGCTTTTCGGCGTAGGCCACCGCCTCTTCCCGCGTGTCGAAGCTAAGCCTGATCTGGCTTCTCATGTCTGCCGACGTCGTATAGCCCATCAGCGGATCGATCTTCTTGCGCGTCTCGGGATCGAATTCCAGCACCCAGTGGCCGGTCTTGGCCTTGCCGGACTGCATCGCGGTTTTGGCTGGGCTGAAAATGCGCGCGGACATGGCCACCTCGTTCTTGTGCAAGGCAGCATCGCCACCCTTCGCCCGTCATTACTGCGCAATGCGCACGGCGGCAAGGTTTTTGCTCTCGCGGGTTTTTGCACTTGCCATGCACCACCGAAATGAATAGGCAACAGACCGTTCGGAGTGTAGCGCAGCCTGGTAGCGCATCTGGTTTGGGACCAGAGGGTCGGGAGTTCGAATCTCTCCACTCCGACCATCCCCTCACAGCCCAATGCCCGGCGCAGCCATATGCTCACTTGCTCCGGCTCCGGTCGTGCATCCGGCGGCCGCGGGCCGGTTCGGCAACAGGGGATTCAGATGCTTGGAATCGATGCCTGGGTGTCGCTTTTCGGACCGGCCTACTTTGCCTATGCCGGTATCACCGCTCCGTTCATGGTGACGTGGGCAATTGCCTGCGCCGCACTGGCGATGTGGAACAACCGTGAAAGCCGCAGACAGGCGAGGCAGGCCCCAGGCGCCGTCGTCTCCCGCTCCTGGCGTGTCAGTATCGGAATGTTTGTGCTGGTCGCCGCCGGCTATATCGCCGCTCACTCTGCCGTCTACCTCGCGGTCCGTCATTTCGCCAGAATGTGGCTCTGAGACTGGCCTCTCAGGCTAAATCTCGAATTCGCCCTGCCCTTCGTCCATGGCGTTGACGGTTTCGGCTGCCAGCGCCCTGGTGATCGAGGTCTTGCGTTCGAGCGCGGTCCGGTCGAGCCGCTCCACCACGCGCATCGCTGTCGCCAGCGAGCGCTCGATACGGCGGACCAGATACTGTACGACATGCGGTTCGACCTCGATCTGACGGTCGGCGAAGAGTTTTGTGATGACGCCGGCGAGCAGGAGATCGTCGGGCTCATGAATTTCCACTGTCGCCGCCGCTTTCAGCCGTGAGGCGAGATCAGGCAGCGTGATGCCCCAGGCGGACGGGAAGCGGCGCGCCGTCAGGAGCAGCGTCGACCCGGCACCACGCACCGCATTGATCAGATGGAACAGGCTCTGTTCATCGACCGCGCCGGTATCGACATCGTCGATCAGTGCCGGCCGCGCGCCGAGATTGGCAATGCTGTCGCCGATGCGCCTGGCGTCGACCGCCACCGCATCGGCACGCGCGCGCCAGATCGAGGCCAGATGCGTCTTGCCCGAACCCGCGGGACCGGCCAGCACCACGACCGGCGATGGCCAGTCCGGCCAGCGGTCGACCAGCGCCACCGCCTGGTTGTTGGTGCCGGAGACGACGAGTTCGTCGCGCGAATAGCCGGTGCCATGGCCGAGATCGAGCGGCAACTGGCGTGGCGGGTCGGTTGGCTGGGCAGTCACTTCAGCGACGCGGTTGCGTGCGGTGGCCGCCGCCGCGATCGGCCGGAAGCTGCGGCACAGGTGCCGCGCCGCGGCCCTTGTAGAGCGGCGATTCGAGATAGCGGGCAATGGCGAACCGCACCAGCACGGCGACGGCCGCAGAAGCCGGCACCGCGATCAACAAGCCGACGAAGCCGAACAGCGCACCGAAGGCAAAAAGCGAAAACATCAGCCATACCGGGTGCAGGCCGACGCTTTTGCCGACCAGCCGCGGCTGCAGGATGTTGCCCTCGATGAACTGACCGATGAAGAACACGACCGCGACGGCGACGATCATCGTCCAGTCCGGCCAGAACTGGACGAAGGCGACGCCGACGGCCAGCACCAGCCCGGTCAGCGAGCCGACATAAGGGATGAAGGAAATCAGCCCGGCGAACAGGCCGATGAGGATGCCGAAATTCAGCCCGGTCAGCGTCAGCCCGGTGGCATAAATGGCGCCCAGCACCAGGCACAGCGTGCCCTGGCCGCGCACGAAGCCGGCTGTTGCGGTGTTGATGTCACGCGCGATGGCGCGCACGGTCTGGACGTTGTCGCGCGGCACCCAACCGTCGATGACCGCCACCATGCGGTCCCAGTCGAGAAGCATGTAGAAGGCGACCACCGGCGTCACCACGAACAGGCTGACCACCGAGACCAGCGCCATGCCGGAACTCCACAGCGAGGTGAAGACGGTGGTGATCAGGCCGAAGCCCGAGGTCAGCAGCGAATTCAGCCCGTCGCGCAAGCTATTGGCGTTGACGCCGAACTTCTGTTCCAGCCATTTCGGATCGAACGAGGTGATCAGGCTTTGCAGCCGGGTCAGATATTCCGGCAATTTGCCGGCGAAATCCGCCATCTGCGTGGCCAGAACCGGAATGAGGATGACGAAGGCCAGGACCAGCACGATGAGGAAGGAGATGAGGATGACCACCGTCGCCATGAAACGGGACAGGCCGAGCCGCTGCAGCCGGTCGGCAACGGGATCGAGGAAATAGGCAAGCACCATGCCGGCGACGAAGGGCAGCAGGATGGCGCTGAAAACATAGAGGAAAAGCGCCAGCAGCGCGGCGCCGGCCAGCCAGAAGAAGATCTGGCGGCGAAAGGTCGCGGACGCGGCGGTGTCGGCGGCCGCGGCCTCGATCGCTGCCGCTTCTGTCTCAGATGTCCGGAGTGGAGCCTTCGCCATAGCCGCTCATGTGCCTCAGCCAAGTCACGAGATAGGCTGCGGCCGAAGCCACGGTCAAGACCCCGGACAGCAATATGAGAACTGACCTCAGCGGGTCGAGATGAACGGCAAGGGCAAGTTCTCCCAGCACAAGCGCGGCCAGCACGATCTGGATCGCGGTGTTGGCCTTCGACACGAACAACGGTTTCATCTCGACCGGATGGGTCATGACGGCGGACAACACCACCGCGCAGACGATCAACGCGTCGCGCGACACCATGATGACGACAAGCCACAGGGGCAATTGCCCGATGAAGCTCATGACAACGAACACCGAAACCAGCAGCAGCTTGTCGGCCACCGGGTCGAGATAGGCGCCGAGGGTGGATTGCTGGTTGAAACGGCGGGCGATGAACCCGTCGACGCCGTCGGAAATACCGGCGACGAGGAACCCGGCAAAAGCCCAGTCCCAGCGCGCCTGCAGCATCGCCAGCACCACCGCCGGCACCAGGACAAGGCGCAGGATGGTGATCAGGTTGGGGATGGTCAAATGCTTGGCACCTCCTCTTGGTCGGAGATAGATGATGAAGATGGCGGGTGGCAACAAGGGAGAAGCTGCCGATCTCCCGCACGGGAGAGCGGCTTTCAGCTTGGCTTTCGCCAATCACGAGCGCCTATACGCGCGCGCTGTCCACGGTTTTGTAGGCCGAGATGGCCGTTATCCTTGCGGACAGAAACCGTTCATGCGAAGAGCCCGCGACAAGGAAAATTGTTGAACGGGCACCAGAAATGAGCAAGCGCGACGTGAACAAGCGCAAGAACGGGCTCACCTATGCCGAGGCCGGTGTCGATATCGACGCGGGCAATCTCATGGTCGAGAAGATCAAGCCACTGGTGCGCGCGACGCGCCGGCCGGGCGCCGATGGTGAGATCGGCGGTTTCGGAGGCCTGTTCGACCTCAAGGCCGCGGGCTTTACCGACCCGGTGCTGGTGGCGGCCAATGACGGCGTCGGCACCAAGCTCAAGATCGCCATCGATGCCGGCAAGCACGACACAATCGGCATCGACCTCGTCGCCATGTGCGTCAACGACATCGTCGTGCAAGGTGCCGAACCGCTGTTCTTCCTCGACTATTTCGCCACCGGCAAGCTCGATCCCGACCAGGGTGCCGCGATCGTCGGCGGCATTGCCGAGGGCTGCCGCCAGGCCGGCTGCGCGCTGATCGGCGGCGAAACGGCCGAAATGCCCGGCATGTATCACGGCAACGACTACGACCTTGCCGGCTTTGCGGTGGGCGCAGCCGAACGCGGCCAGCTCTTGCCCACCGACGACATCGTCGAAGGCGATGTGCTCCTGGGCCTGGCTTCCTCGGGCCTGCATTCGAACGGATTTTCGCTGGTGCGCCGCATCGTCGCCGTCAGCGGTCTGTCGTGGAGCGATCCGGCGCCGTTCGCCGACGAGGCCACGCTGGCCGAGGCGCTGCTCGAGCCGACCCGCATCTACGTCAAGTCGATTCTCAAGGCGATCCGCAACACGCATGGTATCAAGGCGCTCGCCCACATCACCGGCGGCGGCTTCCCGGAAAACATCCCGCGCGTGCTGCCCAAGGATTTTTCGGCCGAACTCGACCTCGAGGCGATCGACGTTCCTGCCGTGTTTTCGTGGCTGGCCAAGACCGGCGGCGTGGCGCCGGAAGAGATGATGCGCACCTTCAATTGCGGCATCGGCATGATTCTGGCAGTCGCATCCGGCCAGGCAGCACAGGTCGCCGCCGTGCTGCAGGAGGCCGGCGAGACGGTGACGCCGATCGGCCGCATCGTGCCGCGCCGCGACGCCGGAGTCATCTATCGGGGCTCGATCGGCCTATGAGCGCGCAGAGGAAACGCACCGTCGTCCTGATCTCGGGACGCGGCTCCAACATGACCGCGCTGATTGCCGCGGCCAGCGACCCGGCGTTCCCGGCCGAGATCGTCGGTGTCATTTCCGACAAGGCGGATGCCGCCGGGCTCGGCATCGCCAGGGCGCGCGGCGTCGCCACGCAGATCGTCTCGCGTGCCGACCATGGCAGCAAGCAGGCGCATGACGCGGCAATAGACGCGGCGCTCGCGGCCTTCAACGCCGAGATCGTGGCGCTGGCCGGCTACATGCGCATCCTCACCCCCGGCTTCGTCCAGAGATGGCAGGGCCGCATGATCAACATCCACCCTGCCCTGCTGCCCGCTTTCAAGGGGCTCGACACCCATGCGCGCGCACTGGCCGCCGGCATCCGCATCCATGGCTGCACCGTGCACTTCGTAACCTCCGAGATGGATGACGGTCCGATCATCGCGCAGGCAGCCGTGCCGGTGATGGTCGGCGACACCGCCGATACTTTGGCAGCCCGCGTGCTGAAGGCCGAGCACCGGCTCTATCCGCTGGCATTGGGACTGGTCGCCGAAGGCAAGGCGCGCATGGAGGCCGGCCGCACCGTGCTTGCCCACTTTGCCGACGATGCCGACAACGGCACTTCGGTGGTGATGGCCCCCGACCCGCTGCGCGAAGAAACCGACCTCGAACATCTGGCGCGCATCACGCCTTGAACCTAGATCGGGAATGACAACGGCACTTAGCCTGGAACCGCCAAATCAGACTCGGTGCCAGGCCGAAACGGACCGGCTGCGCAGAGCTTGGCTGGAAGGATTGGAAAGCGGCCCGTTAGATCCCTTCGACATTGAAGCGATCAAACAAAAGGCCCGCACTCGTCTGACCAGTCTCCCTGGTCCTGACCGACATCGATGAGACAACTACTTCTTCTCCGTCACGCCAAATCGAGCTGGGACGACCCTGATCTCGATGATTTCGACCGGCCTTTGGCCGAACGCGGGGTTAAGGCGGCGTGCTTGATGGGGCGCGAGCTTGCAGCGCGCGGCTGGCTGCCGGACCTGGCGCTGGTGTCGGCGGCACTGCGCAGCCGCGACACCTGGCGGCTGGTGGCGGCGGAGCTGCCCGTGCCACCCCGGATCGCATTCGTCAAGGCGCTGTACGATGCTTCAGCGGCGGACATTCTGAGCCAGATTGGTCAAACCGACGCTTCAAGCGGCAGCTTGCTGGTAATTGGCCACAATCCGGGCCTGGAACTTGTGGCCAGACAGCTTGCCGGGCCGGGGTCAGACGCCGAGGCGCTCAGGAGACTTGAGGAGAAATTCCCGACGGCAGCTCTCGCCCGGGTGATCTTCGAAGGCGATTGGTCCGTCGTGTCCCCTGCCCGGCTGACACATTGCCTGCGGCCGAAGGATCTGGGCCTGCGGCCGAAGGACCTGGGCTAGTGTCGATGGCAGGTGCGGCAGGCCAAGCCCACCGCACGCCCGCTTGAGCCGTCAGTTTCCCCAGTTGCCCTGGCCGGATTCCGGCTGGACCGAATCGGGCGTCGGCGTGAGGTCGCGGTGCTTGACCAGCCTGTGGGTCGAAGCCGTGTAGCTGTGGTCGACATTAAGCGCGTGCGAGGTGACGGCCGGCTGATTGACATTGTCCGAACCATAGTTGTCGCTGCCGGCAAAAGCGGTGCCCGTGGCAACGAGGATGGCGGCGGCGGTAAGAGCGATCCTGGTCATTTTATTTACTCCGGTATTCCTGTTCCTGTCCGTCCAGTGGCGTGCCCTTGGGAGGAATTTCGCGTCGCTCGGACAGCCTCGATCTGGGTTTTTCGTGCGCCGGCTTCCAATCACGAAGACGTTCCCTCACGCGCGAAATCCGGACCTCGAACGTGGGCCAAGGTGTTGAGCTCACCCTGTTTTATCAATTGATCTCAAACACTTATAAGGGGGAATACCTGACGCATGGTGCGGCGGTTCGTCGAGCCAGCGCTCGCCATCCGTTCACGATTCGTCAACATAAATTGAACCAATTGGTTCGATTTACGATCGGCGCCCGACACTGGCGCCGTCGGCCGAAGTCCTGCTCATGCATAAAAAACAAGAGCGGCGGGCAAAGCCCACCGCTCTTTGTGGTCGCAGACTTCAGAAAATCAACGACCCCAGATGCCCTGGCCCGACTGAGCCGGCACGTTGGCATTGGCATCACCCTGCGTCTTCACGGACTTCGGGATCGAGCCGGTGTGCGTGGTGTCGATGTTGGACACGGACTGGTTCGCAACCGGCTGGTTGGCATTGTAAGAGCCGTAATTGTCGCTGCCGGCAAAAGCGGTGCCCGTGGCAACGAGGATGGCGGCGGCGGTGAGTGCGATCTTGGTCATTTTATTTACTCCTGAATTCAAGATTGGGTTGATAGCGGCAGTCGCGATTAGCGACCGAAGAGATTGCGGTCAGCGCCCTGCGAAGCGGGGGCCTGGACGGTCTGCGTCGACTTCGAGACCGAAGCGGTGACTGAATGGTCGACAGTGACGGCAGGCTGATTGGCGTTGGCCGAGCCATAGTTGTCGCTGCCGGCAAAAGCAGTGCCCGTGGCGACGAGGATGGCGGCGGCGGTAAGAGCGATCTTGGTCATTTTATTTACTCCTGAATTCAAGATTGGGTTGATATCGGCAGTCGCGATTAGCGGCCGAAGAGATTGCGGTCAGCGCCCTGCGAAGCGGGGGCCTGGACGGTCGGTGTCACCTTCGAGGTCGAAGCGGTGACCGAATGGTCGACAGTGACGGCAGGCTGATTGGCGTTGGCCGAGCCATAGTTGTCGCTGCCGGCAAAAGCAGTGCCCGTGGCAACGAGGATGGCGGCGACGGTAAGAGCGATCTTGGTCATTTTATTTACTCCAGGTATTTGTCATGTCCGTCTAGTGGCGTGCCCTTGGGAGGAATTTCGCGTCGCTCGGACCACCCCGAGATGGGCTTGCCCTGCCGCGGATACCAATCACGAAGGTGTTCCCCCGCGGCCCGAATTCGGACCTTGAAATTTGGCACAGGGCCTCGGCGGTCATAATTTTATTGTTCGAAATCAAATTGTTAGTGAGATTCTTCTCCCACCATGCGAGGCCGACAACCAAGCCAGCGTTCACCATCTGCTATACGGTCCGTCAACGGAAATCGAACCGAACGGTTCGGTTTGAAGAGACCTGACCCCTCCAGCTTTTTTACGGTGCGGAGCTGGACGAGATATGGGTGCGTACGTCCAACCGGGACGACAAACCGGCCGCTATAGGCCGGTCATGCCCAGCACGTCGCGCATGTCATATTCGCCGGGCGGACGTCCAGCCGCCCAGAGTGCGGCGGCGACGGCGCCGCGGGCGAACATGATGCGGTCGCCGGCTGCATGCGACAAGGTCAAGGTCTCGCCCTCGGCGCAGAAGCTGACGCTGTGTTCGCCGACGATGCTGCCGCCACGCAGTACCGCAAAGCCGATCTCGCCGGTCGGCCGCGAGCCCATGACGCCGTCGCGTGCACGCCTTGCGACCGTGTCCAGGTCGATGCTGCGTCCGCCGGCTGCGGCAGACCCCAGCATCAACGCCGTCCCCGATGGCGCATCGACCTTGTGGCGATGATGCGCCTCGACAATTTCCACGTCCCAGTCATCGGGATCGAGTGCCCGTGCCGCCTGCTCGACCAGCCCGATCAACATGTTGAGCCCGAGCGAAAAGCTGCCGGAGCGCACGATGGCAATTGTTTTCGCGGCGTCGGCGATAGCAGCCGATTCATCAGCATCGAAGCCCGTTGAGCCGATGACCAGGGCCGGCCCGCCGCGCTCGGCGCAAATGCTGGCCAGATCAGCCGAGGCAGCCGGCGTGGTGAAGTCGATGACCACGTCGGCCACGGCAAGCGCCTCGTCGCGGCTCACCAGCCCTTCGCCGATACTGCCCGGCCGGTGGAAGCGGGCGGCGAGCGCCAGCCACGCGTCGCCCTGCACGGCGGCCGCCATCTCGCGGCCCATGCGGCCCAGCGCACCCGCGATGGCGACCCTGACCGGTGGTTTCGACATGGCGCTATCCCGCGGCTGTTTATTTCCACATGCCGCGCATGCGCGCGCCGATGTCGACGCGCACCTCCGGCCGGGCCGCCCTGCCCTGTGCCGCCTGCGCGCTCGGCCATGATACCTGCTGGAACGCAGCGAGAATCGAAGCGGGGATGAAGCGGGTGCGCGAGGCATAGAGATGGCGGTCGCCGCGCGCCGCCTGGCCGTGCGGAAAGAAGCGTTGCGGCATGACCAGGTTGAGATTGTCCTTGGCCCGCGTCATCGCCACGTAGAGCAGCCGGCGCTCCTCCTCGATGTCTTCCTTGGTGCCGACGCCGAGATCGGCCGGGATACAGCCGTCGACCGTGTTGAGCACGAAGACGTTCTTCCATTCCTGGCCCTTGGCCGAATGGATGGTCGACAGGATCAGATAGTCCTCGTCGCGATGCGGCGGCCCGGCCTGGTCACTGGTGGCGTCGGGCGGATCGAGCGTCAATTCTGTCAGGAAGCGTTGGCGCGAAGCATAGCCCGAACCGATCTGCTCAAGTTGCAAGAGATCGGCGCGCCGCGTCGTCGCATCTTCGTGGATGCGCTCCAGATGCGGCTCATACCACAGCCTGACCTGTTCGAGGTCGGCCGGCCATTTGGCGCCGGCGCGCAGGCCGGAATAGAGCGAGACAAAGCCCGGCCAGTCATCCGCCGCGCGTTGCGGCGGACGCCAGCCGGCCAGCCCCATGGCCTCGTCCAGCGCCGTCGTCATGGTCTCGACGATCTGCGCGGCAGCCGAAGGGCCGATGCCTGGCATCAGCTGCAGCACGCGGAAGCCGGCGACGCGGTCGCGCGGGTTCTCGGCGAAGCGCAGCACCGCCAGCACGTCCTTGACATGGGCTGCATCGAGGAATTTCAGCCCGCCGAACTTGACGAAGGGAATATTGCGCCGCGTCAGCTCGATCTCCAGCGGGCCGCTGTGGTGCGAGGCGCGAAACAGCACCGCCTGCGATTTCAGTGCCGTGCCGGCCTCGCGCTCGGCTAGGATGGTATCGCAGACGAAATTGGCCTGCTCGACCTCGTCGCGCACGCTCACCAGTTTTGGCCTGTCGGTCGACTTGCGCTCCGACCACAGGTTTTTGGTGAAGCGCTCCGAGGCTTTGCCGATCACCGCATTGGCGGCCGCCAGGATGGTTTCGGTGGAGCGGTAATTGCGCTCCAGCATCACGACGTCGGCGGCTTGCGCGAACTGGTTGGGGAAGTCGAGGATGTTGCGCACCTCGGCGGCACGGAACGAATAGATCGACTGTGCATCGTCGCCCACGACCGTCAGCCCGGCGCCGTCGGGTTTCAGTGCCATCAGGATCGAAGCCTGCAAGCGGTTGGTGTCCTGGTATTCATCGACCAGCACATGGTCGAAACGCCTGCCCAGATGCGCTGCTATCTCGGGCTCCGCCGCCATCTGCGCCCAGTAGAGCAGCAAATCGTCGTAATCGAGCACGTTCTGTGCCTGCTTGGCCTCGACATAACCGGCGAACAGTTCTTTCAGTTGCTCCGCCCAGCCGGCGCACCAGGGAAAGGCAGAACCCAAGACCTCGTTGAGCGGCGCCTGTGCGTTGACGGCGCGCGAATAGATGGCAAGGCAGGTTCCCTTGGTGGGGAAGCGCGCTTCCGTCTTCGAGAAGCCGAGTTCGTGGCGGACCAGGTTCATCAGGTCGGCGGAATCCTCGCGATCATGGATGGTGAAGGCAGGGTCGAGGCCGATCTCCAGCGCATAGTCGCGAAGCAGCCGCGCGCCGATGCCGTGAAAGGTTCCCGCCCAGGTCAGCGCATCGGTGATGACAGCTGCATCGCGGCCGAGCACTTCGCCGGCGATACGCTCGACGCGCCTGGCCATTTCGGACGCGGCGCGGCGCGAGAAAGTCATCAGCAGGATGCGGCGCGGGTCGGCCCCCTTGACGACCAAATGGGCGACGCGGTGAGCCAGCGTGTTGGTCTTGCCCGAACCCGCGCCGGCAATGACCAGCAGCGGACCGGCTATTTGGCCGTCGCCGTGCTCGACTGCCTGGCGCTGGGCATCGTTGAGCCGGGCGAGATAGGCAGGCTGGACGGTCGGGTCCCGAAAGGTCGAATCAGCAGTGGCGAGGTTCATCGCCCATCAAGCATCGTTTCTGCTTTGTTCGCAACGTCGATGCGAGGCTGGCCTCGTGCTCGACAGGCCGAAGCGTGACGTCCGTGTCTTAGCGTTGCGGATCGACACCCATGTCGGCCGACTGCCGCCGCAAGGTCTCGCGATCATATTGCGATGGCGGCAACAGCAGCGGGTCGACCGTATCGGGCACGTTTTCGACCATCTTCCTGGCGATACGATAGGTGACATAGGCGAAGGCGCCGACGACGAGCAGACGGAACATGGTGCAACACTCCTTTGGAGCAGAACCAACCGGGGAAACCGCCTTTGGTTCCCTTGCCAATCGTCCACGCGCGCAGTCGAAGATGGAGGACGGCTATGGGTTTCGCCAGCGCTTTCCCGATGCATTCTCGGAGCACCGGAGGCGGAACTTGGCGTTTGCGGGGCTCGTGCACTGCCGCATGCCGCTGTGGCGTCCCGGACAGGCTTTTGGGGAAGAAGGCCGGCGCCGCTTGGGAGGAGGAATGAAGCGCCGGCCAAGCGGATAATGAGGTCCGCCGCACAGGTGAGGCTAGCTGAGTCTTTCCCCTGCGTCATTGGGGGATTATCTTTGTTAAAAACGTACCGATGCGCACGGCCCTATCGGTCGCCGGTCCGTCACAAGCTTGTCTTGACCATCATCCCCGCAATCTCAATAAACTCCGGAGCTGGTTGGCAATAGCGGTGGTGTTTGGGCTAGCGGCGAGCGCGGCCTGGGGATCAAAACTCGATCATCTTCCCGCCTCGCCACTCAGCCTTTGCCTGACCACGGCGACATGGAAATTCGTGCCGAACAACAGCCCCTCATCGTTGAAGTCGTAGCTGGAATTGTGCAACGGCGCGGAAGCCTCGCCATTGCCGAGGAAGACGAAGCAACCCGGCACATGGTCGAGGAAGCGGGCGAAATCCTCGGAGGCGGTCATCGGCTCGCGGGCGACGGCGATGTTGCCGGGTTCGAAGACGTGCCTTGCGGCGGCAAATGCCGCATCGACCAGTTCGGCATCGTTGCGCAGCGGCACGAACTCCCTGCTGTACTTGACCTCGGCGGTGACATTGTAGGCGACGGCGATGCCCTCGGCGATGATGCGCATTTGCCGCTCGATCTCGGCGCTGACCTCGGGCCGGAAGCTGCGCGCATCGCCGAGGATGCGGGCAAGGCCGGGCAGAGCGTTGCGGGTGCCGTCGGTGATCAGCTCGGTCACCGAAACCACCGATATGTCGGCCGGGCTCAGCCGGCGCGAGACGATGGTCTGCAGATTGGTGACCAGCGCGCAGGCGGCGACCAGCGTCTCGTTGCCCGCATGCGGTCGCGCGGCATGACCGCCGAGCCCTTTAAGCACGATCTCGAAGATATCCTCGGCCGACATTATGGGGCCGGCACGGGTCTCGAAATGCCCGATCGGCAGGCCGGGCATGTTGTGCAGGCCGAAGATCTCGTCGAAGGGAAAGCGCTGCATCAGCCCATCGTCGAGCATGGCGAGCGCGCCCCTGCCCCATTCCTCGGCTGGCTGGAAGACGAAGCGCACGGTGCCGTCGAAACCGCCCTGCTCTGCCAGCAGCTTTGCCGCGCCGAGCAGCATGGTTGTGTGGCCGTCATGGCCGCAGGCATGCATGATGCCAGGGTTGCAGGAACGGTAGGATGCGTCCGACTGCTCTGATATGCGCAACGCATCCATGTCGGCCCTGAGCGCAATCGCCCGGTTGCCGCTGCCGCGCTTCAGCGTGCCGACGACGCCGGTGCCGCCGACACCTTCGGTGACATCGTCGAGGCCGAACTCACGCAGTTTGGCGGCGACGAAGGCCGCGGTGCGCTTCTCCTCGAAGCCGAATTCCGGGTGAGCGTGCAAATCGCGCCGCCAGAAAATCATCTCCTGCTTCAGCGCGTCACGATCCAGTTCAGACATTCTTCTGCCCCTCCTGACCTACTTTGCCAGTTGCGCGGCCACATCAAGCAGGATGTTGGCACCGGCAACAAGCTCGGCGTCATCGGTGTGCTCGCGCGGACTGTGGCTGATGCCGCCGGTGCTCGGCACGAAGATCATCGCTGCCGGGGCGATGCGCGCCAGCATCTGTGCATCGTGGCCGGCGCCGGACGTCATGCGCCGGACGCCGAGGCCACGGTTCTTCGCGGCGGCCTCGATCAGCTCGACGATGCGAAGGTCGAAGATCACCGGCTCGAAGCGGGCCAGCTGCTCGACCGAAACCGTCAGGTTCTCGGTGGCAAGCTGCTCGAGATAGGCGGCAAGCGCCGCCTCCTCCGCCTGCAGGCGTTGTTCGTCGGGATCGCGCAGATCGATGGTGAAGACGGCGCGTGAAGAAATGACGTTGATGGCATTCGGCTCGAAGCGGATCGTACCCACGGTCGCCACCGTCGGCGCGTTCGAGGCTTTGATCCGGTCGAGCAGGAAGGTGATGGTCCGGGCGGCGGCATGGCCGGCATCGTTGCGCATCGACATCGGCGTGGTGCCGGCATGATTGGCGACGCCGTCGATGGTGATACGCTGCCAGGAGATGCCTTGCAGATTCTCCACCGCGCCGATCGGCACGCTTTCACGCTCCAGCACCGGCCCCTGTTCGATATGCAGTTCGAGATAAGCATGCGGTTTGAGGAACCCGGGTTCCCGGTCGCCGGCATAGCCGATGCGGGCGAGCTCCTGGCCCAGCACGCTGCCGTCGGTGCCGACAGCGGCCAGCACCGTTTCGGCATCGATGCCGCCGGCATGGACCAGCGAGCCCATCATGTCGGGGGTGTAGCGCACGCCCTCTTCATTGGTGAAAGCGGCGACCGCGACCGGACGCGACGGCGAAAAGCCTGATGCCTTGAGCGTCTCGATCACCTCCAGCCCGGCAAGCACGCCATAACAGCCGTCATAGATGCCCGCATCGATGACAGTGTCGATGTGCGAGCCGATGAGCAGCGGCGCCTGCTCCCTGTCCGGGCTTTGCCAGATGCCGAAAATATTGCCGACCCGGTCGATGGCGACATCGAGCCCTGCCTGCCGCAGCCAGCCGACGAAGAGATCGCGGCCCTGCTTGTCGGTGTCGGAGGCGGCCAGCCGGATCAGCCTGCCCTCGCCGTCGCGACCGACGGCACCGAGTTCGCGGATACGGCCAAGCAGGCGCTGTGCATCGATCGCGGTCATGCCGTTGCCTCGGCTTTCATCTTGCCTTCCAGCACATCGGCCGGGCTCATGCCAACCAGCTCGGCATAGCGATGCGGGTCGGTGGCACCTTCGGTGTTGATCACCAGCACCCGCGATTTGCCGTCCAGTCCAAGCTCGGTCGGGTTATCGGCCATCGCCCGGATCAGCCCGGCAAGACCAACACCGCCGCTTTCGCCGGCGACGATCACCGGATCCCCGGCGTCCGGCCGGGCCAGCCGCCGCATCACCGCGACGGCGTCGGCCTCATCCACCGTCATGAAGGCATCGGCGGCGCGCGCCAGCACCCGCCAGGCGACCGGAGAGGCCTCGTAGCATTCGAGCATGGCCATCACCGTCGGCCGGCCATGCGCGACCTTGACCGGGCGCCCGGCCTGGGCGGCTGCACAAACACAGGCGGCACGCGCCGGCTCGACCACGATGAAGGTCGGTTTGGCGTCACCGAGCACGATGGCGAGATGACCGGCGACCGCGGCGGCAATGCCACCGACACCAGCCTGCACGAAGACGTGGGTTGGCGTCCGAGAGAGCTGACGCAAGGCTTCGCGCACGATCGCCGTATAGCCCTGCATGACCAGGCCAGGAATCCGTTCATAACCGGGCCACGAGGTGTCGGACACAACGGTCCAGCCCTTCTCGGCCGAAACCTGGGCAGCTTGCCTGACCGAATCATCATAGTTGCCGTCAACGCGGATCATCTCGGCGCCATAACGGGCGATCGCGGCGATGCGCTCCTCGCTGACGCCGGCGTGGACGAAGATCGCCGCCCGCGCACCGAGGAGTTGCGCGCCTTGCGCGACGGAGCGGCCATGGTTGCCGTCGGTCGCACAGGCAAATGTCATCGCCGCGGCGACGGCCCGCACATCAGAGCGATCGAGATCGGCCACGTCGACAGGGCGACCAAGCCGGCTGCCTGCCTCCTCCAGCACCAGCCGGAAGACGGCATAGGCGCCGCCAAGCGCCTTGAAGCTGCCGAGGCCGAGGCGAAAGCCCTCATCCTTGATGTGGACGGCGCCAAGTCCGAATTCGGCGGCGAGCGCCGGCAGCGCATGCAGCGGCGTCATCAGGTGATTGTCGCGATGGCTGAGAAAACGCTCGACCGTGTCGGCGCCGGCCACGCCAAGAGTTTCGGCATCGGTTGGATCGAGTGGCAGGCGATGCAAAGCATTGCGGTTGAGCAGGAACACTGGCAGGCCTCCTTGGCATTCAGCGAGAATATATTGCAGGATCGGCGCAAGGAGCGCTGTAATATGGCCTCCCGAATGCAAATTTGTTTCGTCAGGAATATCTCATTGCCTGCAATCCCGCCCTCGCTCGACAGTTTCGATCTCGCCATCCTTGCCATCCTGCAGCGCGACAACACGACGCCGCAGCGGCTGATCGGCGAAGCTGTGAACCTGTCGGCGCCGGCGGTGCAGCGCCGCATCAAGCGCATGGAACAGACCGGCGTCATCGCCGGCAATGTCGCGGTGATCGAGCCGGCGGCGGTCGGCCAGCCGATCACCATCTTCGTCGAGGTGGAACTCGAGAGCGAACGCGCCGAACTGATCGACGCGGCTAAGCGGCAATTCTCGGCGACCCCTGAAATCCAGCAATGCTACTATGTCACCGGCGAGGCCGATTTCATCCTGGTCATCACCGTGGCCGACATGGGCGCTTATGAAGCGCTGACGCGAAAACTGTTCTTCGACAGCAACAATGTCCGCAAGTTCCGCACGTTTGTTGCGATGGACAGGGTCAAGGTCGGGTTGACGGTGCCCTTGCCCGGCTGAGCGTTGCAGGCATGGCAGGCTCCGGCTGCCATGCTTTTGCCATTCTCCGGAAGCGAATTTGTCGGGGGAGGCGCGCTTGGACGACACCACACCAGTTGCGATTATCGGTGCCGGGCCGGCGGGCCTGGCCATTGCCGCGTGCCTGCGGCAGGCAGGGCAGGATTTCGTCCTGCTCGAAAAAGAGGAGCAGGCCGCACCCGCGTGGCGACGCCACTATGAGCGCGTCCATTTGCACACGACCAAACGCTATTCGTCGCTGCCCTTCGTGCCCTTTCCCAGGGAGTATCCGCGCTATGTGCCGCGCGATCTGTTCGCTTCATATCTCGATGCCTACGCGCAACGCTTCGATCTGCGGCCCAGATTTGGAGAAACGGTGCGGGCGATCAGCCGGCGAGGCAGAAGCTGGCTCGTGGACACGACAACCGGCCCCCTGCACGCTTCAAACGTGGTGATCGCGTCGGGCAACAACGCGGAGCCGCTGATGCCCGGATTTGCCGGCGCCGATGCCTTCAGGGGCAAAAGGCTGCATAGCGCCGACTATCTCAACGCCATGCCTTTTGCCGGCCAGTCGGTTCTGAACGTCGGCATGGGCAACACCGGCGCCGAGATTGCGCTCGATCTGGTGGAAGGCGGTGCGCGACCGACGATTTCGGTGCGCGGCGGCGTCCATATCGTGCCGCGCGAGCTGCTCGGCGTGCCCATCCAGATGATCGGCATGGCGGCTCGCCTGATGCCGCAACGCATCAACGATGCCTTGTTCCCTATCATTCTCGATCTGGCGTTGGGCAGGCTGGGGAAATATGGGCTGAAGCGGCCGCGGCAAGGAATGCTGCAGCAGATCGCGCTCTCGTCGCGCATCCCGACGATCGATATCGGTACGGTCGGCAAGATCCGCGAAGGCGCGATCAAGGTCACACCCGATATTGCCGAGATCACCGAACAAGGCACCCGTTTTGTCGATGGCAAGCATGGCGCGTTCGATGCGATCATCTTCGCCACCGGTTTCCGGCCGGGCTATGCCAGATTGCTGGAGCCCGGCGTCCAGCCAGGCGGTAGCGGCGTCAATGCGAGGGCTTCGGACCTCGGTCTTTATCTGATTGGGTTTCACAATCCGGTCACCGGATTGCTGCGCGAAATCTCGATCGAGGCAGAGCAGATCGCCGACGACATCAGCCTCCGACGAGACCGAAACAAGGCGGCTGAAATCCTGCCGGTTTGATCTGCGGTCTGCCTATCCCAGCGCAGTCGTCAGCATCATGCTGGCAATCTCCTTCGTCAGCTTGGCGGCGACAAGCGCCATCGTGTTTTAGAGATCCTGGTTTGGGGCGGGGGCGGCCCTAGCTGGAGCCGGATTTACGGTCGAATGGGAAAAACGCCAGCCACGGCCGGAAGAGCCAGAATATTGGGTGATGGTGGTGAGATGACGCAAAGCCCGCTAAAGGGTGTTGCAAAGCTCTGGTACAAAATCGTAGCTTTAAATTGGGAGTTTATGCGAAACCTCTTATTTGGTAAAAGAGAGCAAGCGGCGCTTCATGAAATCTCCCAGATATAGCAATTTCCTAAGAATTTTAGTCCTCCCTAGAATGGTTGGGGATTTTAAATATGAGACATTAGAAAAAGATCTATTCTTTAAAATTTCTGATTCGAATGAAAAACACGGCAACCTGGTAAGCAGTGTGCTTTTAGACAAAGTTAACAAGAAATTCTGGATTGAAGCTGGAGTATACAGAAACATAACAACATTTAAGGCACAGTTTATTGAAGGCAAAAATGGTAATTTTATACGTGGCTCATTTACTAATAGTGGGACATTGATATCATACCCTATTTTAATTTTAGCCTTTTTTGGATGGGTATATTTCTTAGTAACCAATGAAAATGGGGCCGATATGTTTTTCTACCTCATATTTTTTGCGGTTTTCCACCTAATAATTTCGATTTCATTCAACAACCAAATAAAAAATATTCTAATATTTCTTGAAAATGAACTTCACGTGCATCCATCCCAAAGCGAAATTATTTCGAATCCCTCCTAACTTCCGCGATACATAGCCCCCGCTGAAATCTCAACAATATTAACGTCGCAGCTATGCACGGCGCGCGGCCAAACTTGCTATTGTTGCCGCATCGCCAGATGCACGACCAGGAAATCCCTGACCGGCTATGCCGCCCTCACCCCGCCGCGCGCAGCCAGACCTTGTTGTCATGGAAGGCAGCACCGCCATAGGGCGCCGGCGCATCGGCGCCGGTCAGCACGTTGATGCCCTCGCCGCGCTCATGGGCGCTGTTTGGCCAGATGCCTTCGGCGATCACCACGCCGCGCTTGATGCCGTCGAACAGCTTCGCATGCAGCACGACTTCGCCGCGCGTGTTGCCGACTTCGACGCGATCGCCGTCGGCCAACCCAAGGGCTGCGGCATCGTCGGGATGCAGAAGCAGTTCCGGGCGGCCCTCCCTGGCCTTCGACACCGGCGTTTCCGAGAATGTCGAATTGAGGAAGTTGCGCGCCGGCGACGTCGTCAGCCGGAACGGGTGCGCCTCGTCGGCAACCTCGATCAGATCGACATGATCAGGAAATTCCGGCAGCCGCGCCACCGGGCCGAACAGGCCCATGCTTTTCGGCGGCCGATTGGGCGCTGCCTGTCCCGTCCAGTCGGCACGGAAGCGGAATTTTCCATCCGCATGGCCAAATCCCCTGATGAAATGCGCGGTGTCGAAATCCGGCTGCAGGTCGACCCACTTTTCTTCCTTCAAGCTGTCGAAGCTGCCCAGCCCGCGCTTGCCCAGGATGATGTCGATATGCTGCTGCTCGGTCAGGCCGAAGCCCGGGCGATCGGCGACGCCGAGGCGATCAGCCAATTGCTCGATGACGAAATGGTTGGTGCGCGGCCCGTCCGGCGGCTCGATCAGCTTCGGGCCGAGCGTGATGTGCTGGTTGCCGCCGCCCTTGTAGACGTCGTCGTGCTCGAGGAACATCGTCGCCGGCAGCACGACATCGGCAAGCTTGGCCGTGTCGGTCATGAACTGCTCATGCACGCAAGTGAACAGGTCGTCGCGCATAAAACCCTGCGTCACCAGCCGCTGCTCCGGTGCAACATTCACCGGGTTGGTGTTCTGGATCAGCATCGCCGTCACCGGCGGGCCGCCATAGAGCGCGTCGCTGGCTCCCATCAGCACCGGGCCGATGCGCGAATGGTCGAGATGGCGGATCGAAGGATCGCGCATCTTCGTGCCTTCCAGCACATCCTGGTTGAGCTTGAAGATGCCGGAATTGGAATGGAAGGCGCCGCCGCCCTCATATTGCCAGCTGCCGGTGACAGCCGCGATGCAGGACGCTGCATGCATGTTGACGGCGCCATTGCGCTGGCGCGCGAAGCCGTAGCCGAGGCGGAAATAGGTCTTTTTCGTCGTGCCGACGAGGCGGGCGAAGGCCTCGATCTCGGCGACCGTCAAGCCGGTGATCCCGGCCGCCCATTCCGGCGTGCGCGTCTCGAGATGCGCTTCCAGCCCCTTCGGGTCGTCGGTGTATTTCGAGAGATAGGCGCGATCGGCCATGCCTTCCCTGAACAGGACATGCATGACCGCGCAGGCCAGCGCGCCATCGGTGCCCGGCTTCAGCACCAGGCCGAGATCGGCCTGCTTCATCGTCGCATTCTCATAGACGTCGATGACGACGATCTTCGCGCCGCGCTCCTTGCGCGCCTTGATGGCGTGGGTCATGACGTTGACCTGCGTCACCACCGCATTGGTGCCCCAGATCACCACGCAGTCGGATTTCGCCATCTCGCGCGGGTCCGGCCCGCGCAAGGCGCCGGCGCCCATCATCCAGCCGGTCCAGGCGAGATTGGTGCAGATCGAACCAAAGAAGCCCGAATATTTCTTGGCGTGGCGCAGCCGGTCGATGCCGTCACGCTGCACCAGTCCCATCGTGCCGGCATAATAATAGGGCCAGACCGTCTCCGAGCCGTATTTCTCCTCGGCCGCGATGAATTTTTCGGCGACGAGGTCGAGCGCCGCCTCCCAGCTTGCTTCCTTCCAGGCGCCGTCGCCCTTGGCGCCGGCGCGGATCAGCGGCTTCAGCAAACGGTCGGGGTGGTGGACGCGGTCGGCATAACGCGCGACCTTGGCGCAGACGACGCCGGCCGTGTAGCTGTTGGACTTGGCGCCATGGACGCGGCCGATGCGCTTGCCGTCGAGCAGCTCGACCTCGAGCGCACAGGTCGAGGGGCAATCATGCGGACAGGCCGAATGGCCGATGCGGAGGTGCGCGTGCTGGTTCATTCTGCAAGACTAACGGGTTCAGAACGCCGCGTGTAGGGCCAGATGCGGCGCACGGTTTTGCCTCGGCGAGCAAGCCCCCTGCCTTCTCCTCTTTGGAAGAAGCCGATCGGCCACTCAATGCTGGGGCAGTCTGCTTCAGGAGACTTCCGCCAGGGGCACGCCTTCCAGGCAGAGCCATTTGTGCTTCCTGTTGGGCCAATGGAGAATTGCCGGAGCCGGAAATTCCAGGTCCTCCAGACAGCCGACAGATACCGACAGCGCTTCCGTCAGGCCTTCTGCACGCATGAAGACGATCGATCCGCATGTGGTACAAAATGTCTGCTCCAGCCATTGCCCCGACGAACCGGTTCGTCGCCAGGATTTCGTCTCGCCTTTCTGGGCGACTATGGCGGAGTCGGCATAGATGGCTCGGTATGAGAACGCTGCCCCGGTGCATCTCTGGCATTCCAGGCAACTGCAGGCATAGACGCGCCGAGGCTCTCCGGCGAGAACCAGTTCCGCGCCGCGACACGAGCAGGTCGCCCTTCGCTCTGTCTTGCCATCACGCATTCGCGGGCTCCCTGCCCGGACGGGGCGAGCCATTTCCAAACAGGGGTGAGAGAGATGCAAAATCATCATCCGCGCGCCCGCGCGAGAGCGCCTGCTGAAAAATCCCGTCCATTGCGCGCGGCATGGCCGCGTCAAGACCTCGCTCCTGGCATGCTTCGAGAAGATGCCGGAAGGCGCTGTAGTGGGCGCCCAATGACGCGAGCGTTGCGTCGTCGCCGGCAAAGAGGCGCGCCTTTGTCCGGTCAACCACATCGAACAAAGCGGCATCGACAACCGGCTTGAATGCGGACAGATGGCTCCTGAACGTATCCAGATCGAGACCTTCGGCCTCGGCGACAGCCATGCCCTGGAGCGCGCCGAACAGCCCGCCCCACATCTGGGTGAGCAGCGCGGTGTCAAGCGCGGAGGCTTGGCCAGGCACCTCGCCGACATAACTCGTGCCGCCACCAAGGGCAAAAAGCAGGGTCTTGTTCGCTTCGTAGACGGCGTGGGATCCTGAATACAGCAATGCGGTGTCCGGTTTGCCAATAAAATCCGGAGTCGCCAGGATCGCGCCGTCCAGATAGCCGGCGCCATGCGCTTCGATCCAGCGCGCCTCCTCCCGCGCCAAACGCGCTGAGCCGGAGGTGAGTTGTATGACGGCTTTGCCGGCCAGCGCCGAAGCGACATTGCGCTGCTTGAGCAGCGCATCGCTGGCGGCATAATGCAGAACGTTTATGATCAAGACATCGGCCGACCGGATTCCGTCCTCTACTGAAGAGGCCAACCTCGCGCCAAGAGCAGCCAGGGGCTGGCACTTGGCTGCAGTGCGATTCCACACGGATGTTGGATAATTTCGGTCGAGCAACGTTCGAACGATGGACGAGCCCATGCGGCCCGCGCCGAGCACGCAGACATTGGATTTCATGGTGACTTCTCCGATAGCCCTCTCGACGAGGGATTGGTTTGTGTTTGGCGCGCTGATCCAAAGATATATATTCTTGCTGTGTTGAGAAGTACGCACCTTGAGGTAAGCTATTGGAATCATGTCAGGAGTTGTCACATGAGGAGCAAGGAGCCAGACAGTTGCGGCTTTGCCGCCGCGATGCAGGCAATCGGCGGAAAGTGGAAAACCTCGCTATTGTGGGAATTGCACCTGCGGCCGCACCGCTTCGCCGAACTGCACCGGCGGTTGCCTGGAATCAGTGAGAAGATGCTCGCGCAACAATTGCGACAGATGGAGGCCGACGGACTCGTCAGCCGGCGCGCCTATGACGAGGTACCGCCACGCGTGGAATACTCGGTCACGACCCTGGGCATGAGTCTGAACGATGCGGTCACCGCTATGTCGGCATGGGGAAAGCGGCACGAGACATGGAAAGACGAGCGGAAAGCCGCCTGAAAAAAGCAGGAACTCGTGCATGGTCGCGGAAGAGTTTGTGATCCGCGGTCCGCTTCTAAACGCCAAAGGCGGCAATAGATGCCGGGCAGCGTCGTCCGGTCGAGCAAAATAGCCGCAGCAAGTGCATCTGTGCCACAGGCCTTTCAGCCATCTGCCGGATCCGCCGCTACTCTACACCGTCCCGGCGTTCACAGGCAATTCATCGTGCGGCTGGCACGATGAATTCGCTTGCATAGCCGGCTGCTCACTCCGCCGTGCCTTCCTCATACTCGGCCGACATGGTCAGCCATTTTTCCTCGTGGCCGGCCAGTGTCTGGGCCAGTTGCGAGCGCTCCTTGGCCAGCCGGGTCGCCGTCGAGGGATCCTTTTCGTACACCGCCGGATTGGACAGTTCGTCCTCGATGCCGTCGATTCGCTTGCGAATGCGGTCCATCAGCGCTTCGGTGGCGCGGATCTCCTTGGCGAGCGGCTCGAAGGCGGCGCGGCGTGCCGCTGCATCGCGGCGGCGGTCGGCTTTTGACGCCTTGTCGGCCTCGCGCTTGCCGCGGCGGTCGCCGGAGACGCCGGTGACCAGCGACTTGTAGTCTTCCAAGTCGCCGTCATACGGGTTGACCGCGCCGTCCTTGACCAGCCACAGCCGGTCGGCGGTTGCCTCCAGCAGATGGCGATCATGCGAGATCAGGATGACGGCGCCGGGAAATTCGTTCAGCGCATGGATCAGCGATTCGCGGCTGTCGATGTCGAGATGGTTTGTCGGTTCGTCGAGGATGAACAGGTTTGGGCCCTCGAAGGCCGACAGCCCCATCAGCAGCCGCGCCTTCTCGCCGCCCGACAGATCCTTGGCGGCGGTGTTCATCTTCTCGGTCGTGAGGCCGAACTGGGCGACGCGGCCGCGTACCTTCGATTCCGGGGCCTCCGGCATCAGCCGGCGGACATGCTCGTAGGCGTTTTCGTCCGGCCGGAGATCGTCGAGCTGATGCTGGGCAAAGATCGCCACCTTCAACCCGGGCGCCACCGTCATGGTGCCGCTCTCCTGCTTCAGCCGGCCCGACAGCAATTTGGCGAAGGTCGACTTGCCGTTGCCGTTGGCGCCGAGCAGCGCGATGCGGTCGTCGGCGTCGATGCGCAGCGTCATCTTCTTGAGGATCGGCTGACCCTCGGTGTAGCCGACATTGACGTTGTTCAGCGCCACGATCGGCGAGGCCACCGTCTTCACCGGCTCGGGGAAGGAGAACGGCCGCACCGAATCGTTCACGAGGGCCGCGATCGGCTTCATCTTTTCCAGCGCCTTGATGCGCGACTGCGCCTGTCTCGCCTTGGAGGCCTTGGCGCGGAACCGCTCGACGAAGGATTCCATGTGCTTGCGGGCGGCCTCCTGCTTGACCCGGCCCTTCTCCTGCAATTCCTTCTGCTCTGTATATTGACGCTCGAACTGGTCGTAGCCGCCGCGCCAGAAGGTCAGCTTTTTCTGGTCGAGATGGACGATCGAGTTGACGGCGCGGTTGAGCAGGTCGCGGTCATGCGAGATCAAGAGCACTGTGTGCGGGTATTTCGACACATAGTTTTCCAGCCACAGCGTGCCTTCGAGATCGAGATAGTTGGTCGGCTCGTCGAGCAGCAGAAGGTCGGGCTCGGCAAACAGCACCGCAGCGAGCGCCACGCGCATGCGCCAGCCGCCGGAGAAGGACGATGCCGGACGCCTCTGGGCAGCGTCGTCGAAGCCGAGGCCGGCGAGAATGGTGGCGGCGCGGGATTCGGCTGAGTGCGCGTCGATATCGGCCAGCCGCATATGGATGTCGGCGATGCGGTGCGGATCGGTCGCCGTCTTTTCTTCTTCGAGCAGCGCCGTGCGTTCGAGATCGGCCTTGAGCACGATCTCGATCAGCGCATCCTCGGTGCCCGGCGCTTCCTGCGCCACCTGGCCGATGCGGGTGCTCTTCGGCAGGCTGATCGATCCTGTCTCGGACGGGAAATCGCCGGTGATGGCCTTGAACAGTGTCGTCTTGCCGGTGCCGTTGCGGCCGACAAGGCCGGCCTTGGTGCCGGCCGGCAAGGTCAGCGAGGCATGGTCGAGAAGCAAGCGTCCGGCCATGCGGAGCGATAGGTCGTTGATGATCAGCATGGCCGCGCTTTTGCACCGGACATCAACGCTTCGCAAGGCCTTGCGGGCCAGTTGGCCGCACAAGGCCTCGAAACGACGCCCGCTAGGGCGCCGTCAAAGCAGCCGAACAGTGGCTTGCCTGCTCTCAGGCAGTCGCCTTGCGCTTCGTTGCCTTGGCGACAGCGGCCGGCGCTGCTGCCGGCTTGCGGCCAAGTCCCGTCGACTTTGCCAGCGCCGATCGCGTCGCCGAGTAGTTTGGTGCAACCATCGGATAGTCCGGTGGCAAGCCCCATTTGGCCCGATAGTCGTCCGGGCTCAGGCCGTAGTCGGTCCGCAGATGCCGCTTGAGCGACTTGAACTTCTTTCCGTCCTCAAGGCAGATGATGTAGTCGGGAAACACCGACTTCTTCGGATTGACGGCCGGAACCAGGTTTGGGACTTCCGCGACAGCCGCACCGGCGAGCTTGCGAACCGAGGCGCTGACGCTGGCAATCAGCTCGGGCAGGCCGGCAGCCGGAAGCGGATTGTTGCCTACATAGGCCGAGACAATATCGGCCGTCAGCTCGATAACGGTCTTATCATCGATATTTGACAATTCTTTCACCTTATTTGCGACAAAATCATCCACCCCAGCGAAGACTTGTGTCGATGTATCTCTTTAACCGCGTCCCCCAACGGACCGCCAAGCCTCATAAAAGAATCAAGAATCAGCAAAAATAGCATTCATGCAAAATCGACGCTGTGCAAATTAGAAAATCTAATACTTGGAACCAGCAGACTTAGAGGCAGGACTTTCGTCCAATATCTCCAGAATACGCTTCCAGCGGGCGCAACGCGCGAAATCCTTTTGTTCTATCGCCTTTTCGGCCCTCATCGCGGCGTAAAGCGGTGCCTCGGCGCCGAATTCATCGATCAGCCAATTCGCTTCCTGAATAGCCAGACGCTCATTCTCGTCAAACATGGTTTTCGGCCTCCGAACGTTCCACACCGACCGCGACACAACTGCCGATGACGAGGATAGCTCCGACAATGGCCGTCACCGTCAGCCGCTCGCCGGACAAGGTCAAAAGCAGGGTCGAGGCGATCGGCGTGAGATAGGCGACCACCGCGACCCTGCCGCTGCCTTCAAGCTTCAAGGCGCGCGACCAGAAATAGTAGCCCAAGCCCATCGGACCGGCGCCGAGATAAAGGCCGAGAGCCAGGTCCGCGCCGACGGGCCAGGTGAAACCGTCGCGAGCGCACCATAGAAACGTCAAAGCGACGCCAATCAAAGACGATGGCAGCAACAGGCGATCCGCTGGGGTGGCGACCCGTCCCACCATGATCGAGTAGAAGGCCATGCACAGCGCCGACCCGAATGCGGCGAGATAGCCGACCAGATCGCCCTGGAACCAGGATTGGCTGCGCCCTCCCGAAATCACCAGTGCGACGCCGATGAAGCCTACCACCGTGGCGAGACCCAACAGGGCCGGATGCCGCGGATTTTCCAAGGCGATGACTGCCACCGCGACCATCAACGGCCAGGTGTAGGCCATCAGATTGGCCTCGATGACCGGCATCGAAGCGAAGGCGATGTATTGCAGCACCATGGTGCCGACCAGACCGATGAATCCGACTGCGACAGAGATGAGCGCCGCCCCGGCCGTGACCGGTGCTACTCTTTCCCGGCTCATCAATCGGATGGCGGCGAAGACGAGTGCAGCGCCTGCAAATTGCAGGAACTGGACCTGCGACGCCGGGTGGCTGGCCAGCAGGGATTTGCCGACCAGCGCATTGGTGGACCACAACGCCACCGCACCGGCAGCGAAGACCAACGCGGATATCGAGCCGGATCCCTGCCGAAACAATCGGCATGGGATTCTATTTTGCTGTTCGACCATGATCCTGTCCGAAAACCGGTTCCGACTTTTCGGGATCTTGGTTCATTACCATGATTCCCTGGCGCCGCCCGGAACCGGTGCATCGACGGCCGCGGGCACGGGATGCTCTGCCTCGAACCGACGATAGGCCGGCAACTGGTTGGTCCAGACATCTTCGGCCAGTTCGCTGACCCACTCACGGTCGTGGTCATTGTCGGCGGCGAGATAGAACATTCTGTTGTCGTCGACATAGGGCTTGGCCACCGAGCGCTGGTTGAGCACCAGCGTGACGCGCTCGCCGAACCGGATCGGAGCGGTGCGATGCAGGACGCCCAGGAATTGCCCGAGCGTCGCGTAGTTCATCTTGTGATCGATGCGCATGACACTGTTGCGCGGGATCTCGCGGCCGGCTTCGAGAATGGCGCGGCCGGTTTCGGAGTCGTCGCAGTAGATTTCGAGGTGGCCGCCGACCAGCGGATTGCTGATCGACAATGGAATGAGCTCGGTGACCGGAACGCCATCGCAATGCCACTCCACGGCGCCGTCCTTGGGATTCATGAAGGTGACCGTCGAGCCGACGATCGACAGCGGATAGGGCTCCAGCTTGGTGCCCATCATGTCGGACAGCCGCTCCAGGCGCAGCTTGTCATGCAGCAATTCCTTGATCTCGGGGATGAAACGGTCGGCCCCGGTGATGAAGGTCAGATCGAGGTGCTTGTGCACGGCATGGCTGGCCTTGAGCTTCAGGGCAGCCTCCTCGATCGCGGCAAGCAGTGCCGGGTCATAGCCGTGCAGATATTGCGCGACACCGAAACTCGACACTTTCCAGGCGGTTTCATGGCCTATAATGGCTTCGCGGCTCATCGCATAACGCAGTTCGGGAATGGTATGGGCGTTCATTGTACTTCTCCAGGATGGGGGCAACACTTGGTAAACAGTCGATTAATTCACCCACCCCTGTAAAATTAGGAATGCTGGTGCTAGTGTAAGCCAAGCTTAAGGTCGAAACCGTGCGTCTGCTCAGTCAGGTCAACCTCAATTCGCTTAAAATCGTGGAAAGTGCTGCAAGGCACGGTAATTTCACGCGTGCCGGCGAAGAACAGTTCATTACCGCTTCAGCGGTCAGCCAGCGGGTGAAAAGCCTGGAGGATCAGCTTCGTTTCAAGATTTTCCAGCGCGGCGGCAATGCGGTCTCGTTGACGCCGGAGGGTGAGACCTATGTCTCGCGCGTTCGCGAGGCGCTGGAGCGAATCGTCGCCGCCAGCATGGAAGCGACCGGGCAATCGCAGGAGCATGTGCTAAAAATATCGGTGCTGCCGACCTTTGCCGCACGCTGGCTATTTCCACGCCTGCCGCTGTTCCAGCAGCAATATCCCGATATCGTGATGCGGGTCTCGACCTCCTACGCGACGCATGAGTTCACGGCCTCGGAATTCGATCTCGAAATCCGTTATGGCGACGGTCACTTTCACGGGCTGCAATCCGATCTGCTGTTTCGCGAAGACCTGACACCGGTGTGCAGCCGCAAGCTGTTCCACGAAGTCCTCGGCGATAAGCGGCTGTCGAAGGTGACACCGGACGACCTCAAGCACTTCACCCTGCTGCATTCCGACACCTGCACCCAGAATTGGCAATCCTGGCTTGGTTTCGCCGGCGCCAGCTTCGTGCTCAGCGAGACCAAGAGCATCTATTTCGACTCGTGCATGATGTCCTACGAGGCAGCCAATTCCGGGATGGGATTTGCGGTGGCCAACCGTGCCTATATGGCCAGCGACATCCGCGCCGAAAGGCTGGTGGCTCCCTTCGCCGTCCACCATCCCAACACGGCTGGCTGGTATTTTGTCTCTCCGCAGAAAGGCCTTGCCGCACGCAAGGTCCAGTTGTTCAAGCAGTGGGTGATGGCGGAAGCGGCTCTGACGCAGTGCCAGCTGGACAGCGAAATCAGGGGCGAAGCTTCGACGGCTGCCTGAAATGGACGTGCAATCCGTACAGCCCGCCTTGGTCGGAAAGATTGTTGAGCTCACGCCACTTCAGCAGGCACATTCGTCGGGGCTTCTGAGCGCGGCAGCGGATGGTGCGTTGTGGAACCTGAGGGCCACCGTGGTCCCCGGGCCAGACACGATCGATGGATATATTGCCAATGCCCTGGCTGGACGACGGGCCGGCACTGTCATGCCTTATGCAATCGTCATGCGCAGCACGGGAGTGATCTGCGGAAGTACGCGGTTTTGGAAGATCGATCGCACGAATAGAAAGCTGGAGATCGGGCATAGCTGGCTCAGCAGTTCGGTTCAGCGGTCCGGGGTCAATACCGAGGCGAAGTATCTTCTCCTGGCCCATGCATTCGAGTTCATGGGATGTGTCCGTGTGCAATTCACCACAGACGAACTGAACGACGCGTCAAGGGCAGCCATCCTGCGAATTGGCGCCAAGCAGGAAGGGATCGTTCGCAACGAGCGGATCATGCCGGACGGTCGGAAGCGCAATTCCGTCCGGTTCAGCATCATCGATTCCGAGTGGCCCGAGGTAAAGACGATGCTGCAGCACAAAATGCAGCGATAGTGGCGCAAGCTCTTCAACCCCGGACCGACTACGCAAAACGCCACCGGATCAGGCGAAAGCCCTGCCCTCCTCGGTCCGCTGGAAAAGCATCAGGTCCAACCCCAGGCTTGGCCGTCCCAGGATGGTCAGGATCGTATGCGCCTGGCCGCGATGATGGGTCTGGTGGTTGAAGACGTGGTCCAGCGCCGGCGCCAGCCTTTGCGAGACGGTGCGCATATCCGAGACGGTCATGTAGGTGAAGCGGCCCGTCAACGCCTTGTCATTGAGGCCGCCGACCCAATCGATGATCCTCCTGTCCTCGGCTTCACGCGCCGCCCGCAGGCCGGTCAACCCCCGATGCAGGATGGCATCCAGTGTCGTCGGCGCGTCGCCCTCGCCGGTGAAGCGCTTCATCCAGATGCGGTCGGCCGTCAAAAGGTGGTTGAGCGTGCCCATCATCGAGCCGAAGAAGGCACCGACATCGCGGTTGAATTCCTCATCATCGAGCTCGGCGGCGGCCTCATAGATGCGGCCATTGGCCCATTGATTATAGGCCGCAAACATCATGAAATGCTGTCTCATGGCTTCCCCTCGGCTCGCGTCGATGCGGGGCCTACCTAACGCTTGAAGGGCCTGCCGCCAATGACCATTCTGCTCTATGATCTCGTCGGACGCGACAGCACACGTCCGTTCAGCCCGCATTGCTGGAAGGTGGCGATGGCGGTCGCCCACAAGGGGCTCGACATATCGACCGTGCCGACGCGCTTTCTCGAGGTGCCCGCTGTCGAGGGCGGCGTTTCGAAAACCGTCCCGGTGATCCGCGACGGCGAGACGGTCCTCGCGGATTCCTTCGCCATCGCCCTCTATCTCGATGAAGCCTATCCGGACCGGCCGACGCTGTTTGGCGGTGAAGGCGGCAAGGCGATGGCTCGTTTCGTCGAGCGCTGGTCGCAACTGACCATCCATCCCTACGTGACCACCGCCGCGATCATCGACCTCCACACCATGCAGGACGAGGAGAACGCCGCTTATTTCCGCCGGAGCCGCGAGCAACGCTTTGGCAAGACGCTGGAGGACGTCGTCACCGCGCGCGACGCCGGGCTGGCGACATTCCGCGCCGCGCTGGAGCCGCTGCGTTCAATGCTCGGCTATCAGCCATTCATCGGCGGCGCGTCGCCGCTGTTTAGCGACTATATCGTCTTCGGCGCCTTGCAATGGGCGCGCATAGCCTCTCCCTACCAACTGCTCGACGATGGCGACGTGGTGGCGCAGTGGTTCGTTCGCTGCCTCGACCTGCATGGCGGGCTGGGACGAAAGGTCGCCGCCGCGGCTTGACGCCGTAAAGCAGTAACTTACTTGGCCGCCTTCTTTGGCTTGCCGGCCTTCGTGGCAGCCTTTGCCTCCTTGGGGGCGGCCTTTGCCTTGCCTGCGCCAGCTGCCTTCCTGGTTGGCTTTTTGGCTGCCGACTTGCCTGCGGCGTCCTCCTGGTCGACATCGGTGGCCGCCTGATGCCAATGGCGCTCATGATGGCCAGCCGGCTGGCCCTCCTGCACCCAAATCTGGTGTGCGCGGTTGCGAATGCGTTCCTGACGATCGTCTGTCATGGTCATGGTGTCTCCATACGGCCCGACCTCAGCGCGGCGCCGACACGCGACTATAGCAAGCAAAGCGTTGCTGTGCAGCCGTCTGAACGGGGCCGGCTTGCCGCAGAAACGCGCAGCCGTCCGGCCCTTCGCTCTCGCTCCCTGCCCTTCGGGCGTTCAAACCCTTTGAAAGGTCCACTGGACCTTTCAATCCGCCCGAAGGCGGACCGGGCTTTCACCGTTCGTCACTCGGAAAGCCAAGCAGTTGGCTTTCCGTCCGCCGCGCGGACCGTTCCTCACCCCTTGGCAATGGGCCGGGCGGCTTGTATAGAGCCCGCCACTCTCAATTCCATTCTCAGACAAGGACGACCCATGGCGCTCGAACGCACATTTTCCATGATCAAGCCGGACGCAACCCGGCGCAATCTCACCGGCGCCATCACCAGGATGCTGGAAGAGGCAGGCCTGCGCGTCATCGCCTCGCGCCGGGTCTGGATGAGCCGCCGCGAAGCGGAAGGCTTCTATGCCGTCCACAAGGACCGCCCTTTCTTCGGCGAATTGGTGGAATTCATGTCGTCGGCACCGACGGTCGTCCAGGTGCTGGAAGGCGAGAACGCCATTGCCAGGAACCGCGAAGTGATGGGCGCCACGAACCCGGCTAACGCCGCCGAAGGCACCATCCGCAAGGTTCATGCGCTGTCGATCGGCGAAAACTCCGTGCACGGCTCCGACGCACCGGAGACCGCGGCAGAAGAGATCAAGTACTGGTTCTCGGACACCGAGATCGTCGGCTGAGCCGATAGTCCAGACCTTGGATCCCGTAAAAAGAAGGCCGGCGTTTCGCCGGCCTTCTTCGTTGGGGGGTCAGCTCGCCGCGCTAAAGCGCAGGATCTCGCGGCCGTCCTTGTCCGATATGATGAGCTTGCCGGCATCGACACGGTATGACGCCGCCTTGGCCAGCGCATCGAACAGCGCCTTTTCCTCGGCCATCACCTCGGGCGCACAGGCCTTGTAGGTAGAACCGATGTCTCTGATCACGATCGTTTGGCCATCGAGTTTGGCAGTGGCGAAATAGGTGTTGCAGGGGCCGCTGCCGCCCGCCTTGCCGGCCTCGCTGACCCTGAATGTCGCTTGCGGGGCAGCAATGGCGCCGATGCCGTCGACATAGTCGACCAGCCAGAGCTGATCGAAGACCGAAACCATGGGCTCGGCGCTCGGGGTGACCATCTTCAGCATGATGGTCTGCGGCACGTCGGCCAGCGGATCGACCTGATGGCGCATATCGGAGATGAACAGCAGCTTGTCATCGACGGTGATGCGGGCTTGCAACGCGTAGGTCATCTGCGACCGGATGACGGAAGGGTCGAATTTGATCTCGAAGCTGATCGGCACCTGGCCGGCCGGCTGCACTTTCTGCTCGCCGATGATGGTGGCAGGCGCATCGGCCAGCGACACATCGGCAAGTTGTACGGACAGCACGGCACTGGGCGGCAAGGCAATGCGCTCGCGATAGATGACCTCGCCCCTCACGGCCTGTTCGGCGGCAACAGACTGGTCCGGAACGGCCAATATGCCGACGACCAGAGGCACGAAACCGAAGATGAAGAACTCCGCGATCCTGTCCAGCATGACCATCTCCCTCACCCCTGGCTGCCAATGCCCCGGGCTGCCAATGCCCCAGGCTGACCAATCCTGCCAATTGGCCAAAGGATTGCGGTCAATGCATGGCTGCGGCGGATCTTATTCGGACTGAGACCAGCGTTGCGCGGCCGTTGCATCGGCCTCCTTGGCCTCGACCCAGCCACCCTCCGAGCCGTCAGCCCGATGCTCCTTCTTCCAGAAGGGCGCGCGCGATTTCAAATAGTCCATCAGAAAATTCGCCGCCTCGAACGCCGCATGGCGATGCGCCGAGGCTGCCACGACCAGCACGATGTTCTCGCCGGGCGCGATCTTCCCGTGGCGGTGGATGGCGGTGAGCCCCTGCAATGGCCAACGCTCGACCGCTTCAGCAGCGATGCGGGCGATTTCCGCTTCGGCCATGCCGGGATAGTGTTCGAGCTCGAGCGCTGAGAGCGCGCCCTGCTCGTCGCGGCAAAGGCCTGAGAAGGTCACCACGGCGCCGATATCGGCGCGGCCTTGCGTCAGTCTGGCGATCTCGGCGGCGACGTCAAAATCCTGGCGCTGAATGCGCACGACAGGTAAGACCCCGCCGCTCATGTCAGCCCCCGGTCATCGGCGGGAACAGCGCGATTTCGCGGGCGCCCGCGATCTTCTCGCGGTGCTCGACATGTTCCTGGTTGATGGCGACGCGGATCACGTCGGGATATCGCAGCGCGTGCTCGTAGCCCTCGCCGCGCGATTTCAGCCAGCGCAGGAGATCGGCGACCGTCTCGATGCCGGCAGGCAGGTCGACATCCTCCTCAGGCAGGCCGATGCGTTCGCGCACCCAGGCAAAATAAATGAGCCGGGTCGTCATCTCACTCGTCCATGATGTGCTTGAGGCCGGCGCGGAAATAGTCGTAGCCCGTATAGAGCGTAACCAGCGCCGCGATCCACAGCAGCACCAGCCCGGTCTGGGTGGTCAGCGGAAAAATCTTGTCGCCGGCCGGTCCGGCCAAGAGGAACGCTATGGCGACCATCTGGATGGCGGTCTTCCATTTTGCCAGCTGCGTCACCGGCACCGAAACTTTCAGCGCCGCCAAATATTCGCGCAGACCCGAGACGAGGATTTCGCGGCACAGGATGATGATCGCGGCCCACAACGACCAGCCGGCAATGCCCGCATGGCGATCGGTGTCGGCGGCCAGCAGCAGCAGGCAGGTGGCGACCAGCAGCTTGTCGGCGATCGGGTCGAGCATCTTGCCGATGTTGGAGGTCTGCTGCCAGGCGCGCGCCAAATAGCCATCCAGATAATCGGTGATCGAGGCGAGCAGGAAGATGATCAGCGCCGACCAGCGGGCAAAGTCGCTCGACTTCAGATGTCCTTCGAGAAAAAAGCATAGCACCACCAGCGGCACCGCGACGATGCGGGCGTAGGTGAGCATATTGGGCAGGTTGAACGCGCGCTTGGCCATATCTGGGAAACTCTTTCTGCCTGCCTACTCAAATCAGAAGCGAATGTAGGGGGTCAACAGGCGAGAATCGATTGACCAGACGAAAATAGCATCCTTGCTGTCAGCTCTCATGGAAATGATTGTAGACTAGTTTCGCCACCTGCTCGGAAATACCGTCGACTTTCCTCAAATCCTCGATGGCGGCGCGGCTGACCGCCTTGGCGGTGCCGAAGGCCAACAACAAGGCGCGTTTGCGGCCTGGACCGATACCGCTGATCTCGTCGAGCGGGCTCTTGACCATCTCCTTCTTGCGGCGCGCCCGATGCGAACCGATCGCGAAACGATGGACCTCATCGCGCAGCCGCTGGACGAAATAGAGCACGGGATCGCGAACCGGCAGCGAAAACGAGTCCCTGCCTTTGACGAAGAACCGTTCGCGGCCGGCGTCGCGGTCCTGGCCCTTGGCGATGCCGATGGCAACCACGCGGTCCTCGATGCCGAGATCCGAAAGGATCTTGCGCACCGCGGTCATCTGGCCCTGGCCACCGTCAATCAGGATGACATCGGGCCAGGCCGGGAAGCTGCCGGAGATATCGTCCTCCATATCGTCTGCCGAACCATCAACTGCATCGCCAGCCGGGACATCGCCATGCTCCTTGAGCAACCGCGAAAACCGTCGCTCCATCACCTCGCGCATCATGCCGAAATCGTCACCAGGCGTGATCTCGGTCGAGCGGATGTTGAATTTCCGGTACTGATTCTTCACAAAACCTTCCGGCCCGGCGACGACCATGGCGCCAACGGCATTGGTGCCCATGATGTGCGAATTGTCGTAGACCTCGATGCGCACCGGCGGCTTCGGCAGGCCGAATGTCTCGGCGAAACCCGCAAGCAGGCGTCCCTGGGTGGAGGTTTCAGCCAGCCGGCGTCCGAGCGCCTCGCGGGCATTCTGCAGGGCGTTGTCGGTCAGGTCCTTCTTCTCGCCACGCTGCGGCACGGAGATCGCGACCTTGCGGCCGGCGCGGGTGGAGAGCGCCTCGGCCAATAGTTCCTGATCCTCGACGCCATGCGACAGAAGAATGTTCCGCGGCGTCGGCTTGTCGTCATAGAACTGCGCCAGGAACGAACCCAACACCTCGGCTGCTTCCAACGCCGGATCGGCCTTGGGGAAATAGGCGCGGTTGCCCCAGTTCTGGCCGGTGCGGAAGAAGAACACCTGGATGCAGACCTGGCCGCCTTCCTGATGGATGGCGAAGACATCGGCTTCGTCGACGGTAGCCGGATTGATGCCCTGGTGGCTCTGCACATGCGACAGGGCCGCAAGTCGATCGCGATAGATCGCGGCGCGCTCGAAATCGAGAGCTTCCGACGCCTGCTGCATGGCGGCCGAGATTTCCGTCTTCACCTTCTGGCTGCGGCCGGACAAGAAGTCCTTCGCCTCGCCGACCAGTTCCGCATAGTCCTGATGCGAGACCTCGCCGGTGCAGGGGCCGGCGCAGCGCTTGATCTGATAAAGCAGGCATGGCCGCGTGCGGTTCTCGTAGAACGAGTTGGTGCAACTCCTGAGCAGGAAGGCGCGCTGCAGGGAGTTGATGGTGCGGCCAACGGCACCGGCCGAGGCGAAGGGCCCGAAATAATCGCCTTTGCGCGAGCGCGCGCCGCGATGCTTGTAGATGCCGGGCGAGACATGGTCGCCGGTCAAGAGGATATAGGGAAACGACTTGTCGTCGCGCATCAGGACGTTGAAGCGCGGCCGCAAGCGCTTGATAAGGTTGGCTTCGAGCAGCAGCGCTTCGATCTCGGTGCGGGTGACGACGAACTCCATCGTCGACGTTTCGCGCACCATGCGGCCGATGCGGGTGGTGTGGAAGCGGCCTTGCGCGTAGTTGGTGACGCGCTTCTTCAGGCTGCGCGCCTTGCCGACATAGAGCACATCGCCGGCAGCGTTCATCATGCGGTAGACGCCGGGCGCGTTGGGCAGCCGCTTGACCAGCGTCTGGATCACCTCGGCGCCGATCATGCCTTCCGCGTCGCCGGCATGCGGCGTCCAGTCGATGGCGGTGAAGGCGACATCGGGACCGACGGTTTCAACGATCTCCTCGACTGCCTCGTCCTCGACGTCGATATCGGGGGGCAGATCGTCGGCGCCGCCGCGCGGCTTGCTTTTGTGGTCTACGGGACTCATTCCGTCATGCCTGTCACATCGGGCGTCTGCCACGCAAGATGCTGGCCGCCATCAAGCGCGATCATCTGGCCGGTGACCGAGCGCGCTTCCCAGAGATAGCGGATCGTGGCGCCGAATTCCGGCAAATCCGGGCCGCGCTTCAGGACCAAGCCATCGACTTGGGCTGCAAAATCGCTGTCATCCTGACGCGCGTTCTTCAGGGTCGGCCCCGGGCCGATGGCATTGACGCGGATGCTGGGGCCGAGCGCTTGCGCCATCATCTGCGTGGCCGTCCACAGCGTCGACTTGGACAGCGCATAGGAGAAGTAGCGCGGCGTCGGCCGCCAGACGCGCTGATCGATCATGTTGACGATCAGGCCCTCCTGCCCTGCCGGCAACGCCCGGGCGAAATTCTGCGCCAGGAGCGCGGGCGCTTTCACATGGACGGCAAAGTGCCGGTCCCAGGCCCGCCAGTCGAAATCCAGAACCGAATCGTCCTCGAACAGAGACGCATTGTTGACCAGCAGCGGGATCGGTCCGAGCGCTGCTTGCGCCTGGCCGACGAGATCGCCAACGGCGTCCATATCGGTCAGATCGGCGGCGACCACGGCGGCACGGCCACCTCCGGCGATGATTTTGGCAGCCAACACATCGGCCTCGGTGCGCGAGCGGTTGCAATGGATGGCGACGGCAAAACCATGCGCGGCGAGATCCTCGACGATCGCCCTGCCGATCCGCCTGGCCCCGCCCGTCACCAGCGCCGTGACAGTGGCTTTGCTCATATGGTGTCAATCCTCAATTTCGGCCCGAAAAAGCGGTGCCGGCGAAATATGGCCCGGCATGCGTTAAATGGTGTTCGCACCTTGGGCAGCATTGTGGCGAAACGGCCGTTTCGACATCCGGCCCGCCCTGGACTCGGGCGCGCCCGACCGCAATATAGGGTGCTGGAGTCCTTGCACCAAGCGGTGTGCAGCGCAGCACGGGATGGTTCCTGCCATTTCGCTGTTGCGAAGATGCAACGTCAAGGTTCTGCCTCATTCGTGCCGGGGAATGACCCAAGTTCAGGTTCGCTTCAGCCGCATTTTGACACGACATTTGGAACCGACGAACGCCAGATCCGTTTCACCCCCCGGACGGGTAGATGGCGATCGTGAGAAACAAGCCTGTGTCCTGTGGCTTAAGGAGTAAAGAACAATGCAAGCCAATCTCAAATTCGCACGGCCGCTGGCCGTTGCGCTCGGCCTCTTCGCCCTCAGCGGAACTGCCTATGCTGCTGACGTGGTTTCGGAAGAGCCGCCGGCACCTGCGCCGATCGCTGAACTTCCGGTCGCTTCGTGGGCCGGCCCCTACGCCGGTCTCAACGTCGGCTATGGCTTCAGCGGCCGGACCAAGGAAAAGGATTTCGACGTTGAAACCGATACCAAGGGTTTCGTCGGCAGTGTCTTCGGCGGCTATCAGTGGCAGCAGGAGAACTTCGTCTACGGCGCTGAAGCCGAACTCGGCTACAACGGCGTCAAGGGCGACGACAACGGCATCGACTCCAAGGCCGGCTTTGAAGGTTCGCTGCGTGCCCGTCTCGGCTACGCGGTCAGCCCAGAAATCCTGCTCTATGGCACCGGCGGTCTCGCCGGCAGAAGCCTGAAGGTGGAAGACACCGTCCTTGGGGCCAGCGATCGCGCAACGATGCTCGGCTGGACCGCCGGTGTTGGCACCGACATCAAGTTGACCGACAATGTCTTCGGCCGCGTCGAGTATCGTTACACCGACTTCGGCAGCAAGAGCTTCGACGGTATCGGCAAGGTCAAGGCCACCGACAACCGCGTCACCTTCGGCGTCGGTATGAAGTTCTAAGTCGTTCAAGCCACGACACGAAAAGCCGGGCCTCGCGCCCGGCTTTTTTGTGTCTGAGTGATTTTCCCCGGTGATCGACTGATCACCGGCAAATCAATTCCGGGTAATCGGCTATCAACCGGGAATGCAGGGCCTCAGCTCTGGAAACTTCTCGTCGAAGCGCGCAGCCCACCGTGTCAGCCGGGCACGACCCTTCTCCCATTTTCCGGCAAAGCGCAGCGAGAGATAGCCAAGGCAGGCGCGCAGCGCCATCTGGCCGGCGGTGATCTTCTTCGGCAGCTTCGGCGGGTTGGCGTTGAGCAGGTCGAGTGCCGCCGTGATCTTCGCCCACTGGCGATCGAGCCAAGGCTGATAGACCATCTCCTCGGGCCGCGTGCGCCGTTCATAGACCATCGACAGCGCGCAGTCGCAAATGCCGTCGGCCAATGCCTCCAGCACTTCCGCCTCGAGCCGCTTGTCGGGATTGCGTGGAAAAAGCGCGTTCTTCGACAAACGGTTGAGATGCTGGGTGATGGCGCGACTGTCATGGATGGAGCGACCGTCGTCGAGCACCAGAACCGGGATCTTGCCGAGCGGGTTGGCGGTCATCAAGTCGGCCGGCTTCTCCTCGGTCTTGATCGGCACCAGATCGACAGCGATGCTGGCATAGGCTGCTGCCATTCGCACCTTGGAACTGTAGGGAGAAGACGACGCATAGAGCAGTCTGGGCATGATCGGTTTCCTGTTTTGCAGGCCGGCACTGTTGACCGATCAGGCGCGATCGAGCAATGGCCAGAAGCGGAAAACCCAGCCGCCAGCGAGCGACGCATCGGCCAGGGCCGTTTAGCGAGCGCTCCATGAAAACGGCGCTTCATCACCATGGTCGCCGAGTTGCCGGGATCGCATGGATCAGCCAGCCGACAGGCAGACCGAAGAGCCTCGCGCCGATATTTCATCCCCCGCATGAATGACACAAAAAAAGCCCCACCGGACTTCGCCCTGTGGCGAAGTCCTGGGAGCTGCGAAAAGATATCCTCGTCCGCCTCTGTTCTCGCCTTCCGACTGCCTAAACAGCGAGCGGGGCGCCTGTCAGGCACCCGCCCTTGACTGTTTCGGCACCGCCCCGGCGAGGGAAGACGCGACTACTTCTTGCCGGCCTTCGCGGGCGCTGCCTTCGGCTTGGCCGCAGGTGCCGCTTTCTTCACCGGTGCTGAAGATTTCGCTGCCGCAGCCTTCTTTGCCGGAGCAGCCTTCGCAGCCGGCTTCTTGGCAGGTGCAGCCTTGGCAGCCGGTTTTTTGGCAGGTGCTGCCTTCTTCGCTGCGGGTTTCGCAGCGGCTTTCGCTGCAGGCTTCTTGGCCGGTGCCGCCTTCGCAGCCGGCTTTGCCGCTGCCTTGGCAGGTGCTGCCTTCTTCACTGCCGGTTTCGCAGCAGCTTTCGCTGCCGGCTTCTTGGCCGGTGCTGCTTTTGCCTTGGCCGCCGCGGCCTTCGGCTTGGCAGCGGGTGCTGCTTTCTTCACTGCAGCTGCGACCTTTGCCGTCGCTGCTTTTGCGGGTGCTTTCTTTGCCGGTGCCTTGGACGCCGGCGCTTTGGATGACTGCTTAGCCATGCGATGCCCCTTCCTTTGTGCCGACGGCCGTAATGACCCGGCACGCTCATGCATATCTGACTCGCGGCTTGCTAGCCAGCGAAGCAATAGACTGATTTTCGCAGCTTAAATTTCGGTTACGATCGGCACATGGTCGTGCTGACCGTCGCAGAAATTCACTGCTGATCTTCGACCAATGGCTAGAATGTGTCGCCGACATTCTCCACACTCCGCGGGACCGCTCCTCTCGTGAAGCTCCCAAGATCAGTGAACAGCTTTGCATGTCGATCGTCGGTCGCCGATATCATGACCGCCGCCTCATCGGTGCGATCATCTCGTGCAGGCGCACGATCTATACTGCAATGCGACAGCCGGTCGATGCATCGTCTTGTCAAGCACGATCGCAGATCGGCTTGCTCGTGAATTGACAGATAACTCTACATGACAGAGTATTCTGTACAGCATGCGGGAGCACTTCAATGTCGATCGCACAGGAGCAAGCGGCGCTGCCGCCGTTCCAGATTGCCAAGACGGTCCGCCACGGCGGCAGCATGGTTGTCCGTGGCCTCCGGCTTGGCTGCGCCGGAGCCAATCGATGAGTGCCGACGAAATCATCCACCAGAGCACTCGGCTCAGGATCATGGCCGCGCTGAGCATGCTGGAAAGGCGTCAAACACTGGACTTCACCGGGCTGAAGGCCATCGTGGACGTCACCGACGGCAATCTCGGCGCGCACCTCGATACGCTGGCCAGGGCGGGTTATGTCGACATCGAAAAGCTGTTCGTCGGCCGCCGGCCGCAGACGCGCCTCAAGGCGACGACGAGTGGACGGCGCGCGTTCCGCGGCCACGCCGCATTCCTGCGCAAAATCCTCGATCAGGCCGAGGCGGCGCCGCGCAGGAAATAGCATGGTGACCGGGCAATCCTGCGCGATCCGCAGTTCCGTCACGGCTGATAACCGAGGCAGATGGCGCCGAGCGCGACGATGGCGCAGGCGCCGACCCGCCGCGGCGTCAGCACCTCGCCGAGGAACAGGCGTCCGATGAAGGCCGCGAAGACGACGCTGGTTTCGCGGATCGCGGTAATCGGCCCGGCCGGCCCGAGCGCGAAGGCCGCGACCACGACACCGTAGGCCAGAAGTGCAAACAGGCCCCCGCCCAGCGCCTTCCAGGTTTCAGACGCGCGCAGGTCGACAATGAGCCGGCCACGGCAGGCGACGAAGGCCGCCGGCAGCAACGCGCCGTAGATCAGCAGGACCCATGCGGTGTAGGCGCCGGCGTTTCCCGCCGCCCGAACGCCGAGCGCATCGACCGTCGCATAGGCGGCGATGATAGCTCCCGTTGCCAACGCATAGAATATCGATGTCGTGGCGGCCCTGCCCCTTCCGAGAGAAAGGCCCATGATGCCGCCCGCAACCAGCGCGACACCAATGGTCTGCGGCAGAGTGAGCTGCTGGTTGGCCAGGAAGAACCCGCCGAGCGTGACAAGCAGCGGCACGCTGCCGCGAACGATCGGATAGACCTGTCCCAGTTCGCCATATCTGTAGGCGGCCACCAGAAACAAACTGTAGCCAACCTGCAGGCAGGCCGAGAGCACGATGTAGGACCAGGCCGGCGCGGCCGGAAGGGCGTGGAAGAAGGCGAAGGGGATGGCGAGCGCCGTGCTTGAAAAGCTCATGACGGTGACGGTCCACAGCCTGTCGGCCCCCGTGCGCAGGAACGCGTTCCAGCTTGCGTGCAGGATCGCCGCAAACAATGCGAGCCCGATGACCAGCGGGCTCATTGCGGCCTGCGCGAAGCAGCGACGATGCCCATGGCCGCCTTGCGGGCGTCGCGAATGGCGGCGTCGGCCTGCCCCATCTGCGCCAGCAAGGTCGCACCTTCGATCAGCATAAGCAGCGTCGCCGCCACGCTCTCGGCGCGGCCGCGCGGCATCACCTCTTCGAGGATAGACCGCATGCGCCGCTTGAGGCCGTTCTTCTGCCTGACAACGGCCTTGAAAACCGGATGCCTGGGATCGCCGAACTCGGCCAGCGCATGTGCGAACAGACAGCCATGGAAATCCGGGCTGCGGAACCAGCGTGCATGCCAGTCGAAGATTCTTCCGATTTTCTGTTCCGGCGGAATGCCCTCTTGGGCGAGCCGGTCGAGCTGGCGGTCGAAACGCATAGCGCGATAGCCAAGCACCTCGACGATCAGTTCGTCCTTGCTGGGAAAGTGGCGATACATCGTCATCTTGGCCACATCGGCTTCGGCGATGATCCGGTCGATACCGGTCGCATGGAAGCCGGCGCGCTTGAACAGCACGTAGGCCGTTTCAACGACGTGCTGGCGCTTATCGGAAACGGGCGATGGTGTCATGCGTTTACCGAGTGGTGAGACAGGTCTGTCTCATAGCTATGCGACGGATCGCGTCTGCTGTCAACGCGGCACAAAAAACGCCTGCAGCCGATCAAGCCACAGGCGCGAAAGAGATTGGAAGGGGAGACCGGGTTTAGCGCAGAATGCGGCAGCGGCCGTTGTAGACCATCCAGCGGTCGAAGCCCGAGACGCAAAATTCGACATTGTCGCCGATCGAGGCAAAGCCCTGGCCTTCCTCGATCAGGTACCAGATGGTGCGATCGCGGCCGTCGGACAGACTGACGGTGGCGCCGCAATAACGGCGACCGATCGGCCAGGTATCGTTGGCCGCCAGATAGCGATGCTGGTGGATGCGCCGGAAATCGGTGATCTGCACGTCAGGCAGATGCGGCACGTGATGCACCTGATAGGAAAAGCGGCTGGTGATCTTGTTCAGTACCCAGGGCTGACCGCAGACCCCGCTGTCTTCATCGGAATAGACCGTAAGATCGGCGGCCTGCACGGTCTGGGTGATACCGAGAGGCGCGGCAAGCGGGGTGCAGAGCGAAATCAGGGCGGCAAGGGCGGATTTGGTGAAGCGAGTCATGGCAGCCTCTCAAGGTCGATTGCGCGCACTGTGCGGATTCGCTCGGCGGCGGTCAAGCGGTTGCGTTGACAATGGTTTCCCAGTTTGAAACCGCTTTTTGACCAAAGCCGAGTTTGCACGCACCGGAATGGCTCTGGCACGTTCATATCCAGACCCAAGAGAGCACGGTCCCTGGGTCATCGATGAGCCCGCCTCAAGCCTGCTCGCCGGCCAGCCATTCCAACGACCAGTGCGCCGGCCGCCCCACCGCAAGCAGCCTGTGCAGGGCCGGCAGCAGCGTCCGCAGCTCGCCCTCCAGCGTGAACGGCGGGTTGACCACCAGCAGACCGCTGCCGTCGAGGCTGGGTTCCGAAGAGGCCGGCCTGATCTCGAATTCGATGTCGAGCAGCTTCGGAATGCCGGATTGCTTCAGCGCCTTGCGGAAGGCGATGATCGCCTTGCGGTCCTTGATCGGATACCAGAGCGCGTAGATGCCGCCGGGCCACCGCTTGTGCGCCCTTATAAGCCCGTCGACAAGGCGTTCGAACTCACCCGCTTCCTCGAATGGCGGATCGATGAGGACAAGGCCGCGCTTTTCCTTCGGCGGCAGATGGGCGCCGAGCGCCAGCCAGCCATCGAGCTCGATGATCCGGGCCTGGAAATCGCCGGCAAAGAACGTCCTCAGCCTCGCGGCATCCTTGGGGTGCAGCTCGATCGCCGTCAGCCGATCCTGCTTGCGCATGAGATGGCGCGCAATCAACGGCGAGCCCGGGTACTTCTGGATGCCACCCTCGGGGTTGAGCGACCGTATTGTCTCCAGATAAGGCGCGAGCAGCACCGCCACCGGCGCGGCAAACGAGGCATCGATCAGCCTGCCGATGCCGCCTTGCCATTCACCCGTCTTCTGCGCTTCGACGGACGACAGGTCGTAGCGGCCAATACCGGCATGGGTGTCGACGACCCGAAACGCCTTGTCCTTCTGCTTCAGATACTCGAGCAAGCGTGTCAGCACGACATGCTTGACGACGTCAGCGAAATTCCCGGCATGATAGGCGTGGCGGTAGTTCATGGTTTTGTACCGTTATGCACGTCGTTGTCCCAAACCGCTGCACACTTTTGGGCGACATGCATCAGCCCCTGCCCCAGCGCGGCGGTGGCGGCTGCGAGTTGGGATTTTCCGGCCGGCCGCCACGAGTGCGCAAAGTCAGCAAGAACCCGATCAGGCCGATCGCCATCAGCGCGAAGCCGACCGGCCGTGCACGGCTGTCGATCTCGCCGGCGCCGGAGCGCAGGATGAGATCGACCGCCCGCATCGGTATGTCGTCGGCATCACCCGGTCCGACGGTGAAGATGTAGGGACCCGGGCTGACGGTCGCGATCACGCCGGCCTCGTCGCGAAAGATCTTGTCGGGCAGTTGCGGGCTGGCCTGGCGAGGATTGTCGGAATGGTTGAACTGCAGCGTCGAGGCGAGCACCGTGCGGCCATTGCTTGCAGCGGTCAGCGTCAGCACGGTGCGCTGCTGCGAGACGATGCGCTCTGCTCTTGCGGTCAGGTCGACCAGCACCCGCACCGGCGCGTCGCGGCCGGAGAGCGGCACCGTCAGCGGCTTGAAGCGGCCCTGCTCATAGACCCGCCAGGTGCCGATCTGATGGCCGGAGAAATTGCTCATCGCCCAGGGATAGACGACACCAATGCCGGCGCCGACGAGCAGGATCAGGACAAACAGAAAGCGCATTCACATCACCACATTCCATCGTGACCTTGCCAATAGCGCCCCAACGATCAAAAGGCGATGGCCAGCCGAGTCGCCACCCCAGGCGATCGAGCTAGACGTGCGCAAGCAACAACCCGGTGGCGGCGTGGCCGGGCGCCAATGCGGAGTTCTACCTATGCGCTTAAAATTCGTTGCCGAAATGACCGCTCCTCCACTATGAAATGAACACGCGCATGCGCTTTTCGGCGAAATGGGCCATCGGTGCGCCTTGCGAACCAGAGGCCTTGATGCGCAAAGATCATGAACAGCGGCACCAAAAGAGGATAAAGTCAAAATTCGTCCCTGTGAATGAATTTGCTTACAAAGCTTTAGCCCTTGCCCTTCTTCCAACTATAGCCAGCTGCGGCGTGCCTACGATAGGTCAAGCCCTATGGTATGAATATTCGCGCCCTGGAATTTATATTTGCACTCCGAGCGGTTTCGGGCAGCAATCTCGTTGCTATCTGAAATTTTCCCGTCGCTTGGGTCGTTAAATCCACTTTCGGCTGGATCCATCCCGACCTCGCCCTGAATTGCGCAACCCCTCCTCCATGGCGATCTTGGCTGCCAAGCGCTGATTCGACATAACGAACAGCGTGTGGCGCCGACGGCCAGCGACCGACCCAATACGCTGATTCGAAATGAGGAACTGCTCTGGACATCTCCCGGTTCAGCTTCGAGGCCGATGCCGGCCCGTGATTAACCATTCGCAAACAGATATGGTTAAGAAATATCTAATTTAGTTGACTATGATTTCCACAGGTATATTTTCGATGCGTTGGGATGTGCAATTTGGGCGAGCAATCGACGATGGTGACACCGAGCGTGTGATCGCGATTTCGGGGCGCAGAGAATGCTGAGCGGCAGCACGGAGGTTGTGTAGTCGCACCAGCTTCGCGAAAGCCAAAGAACAATTGACGCACATCAGTGATGGCGTTCCGCAGATGCGGAGGTTTGCCACGTTCTGAGTAACGTGGCCGGGCGATGCTTTGTCCCGGCCCGGCGGTAGCGTGTGCGGTGCGTATGAGGAAAGCATGAGTAAGCTTGTCAAGGTTCTGAAACTGGAATCCGGCAGCCAAAGGGGCGCCAACCAAAGCCGACGGCGCGCCCTTGTCGCCGGAGGAGCGGGATTTTTAGGATCGCATCTGTGCGAACGTCTTTTGCGGGACGGATACGAGGTTGTCGCGCTGGACAATTTCCACACCGGCAAAAGATACAATCTCAATACCCTCCTGCATAATCCGCGCTTCAGCTGCATCGAGCAAGACATCGTCGATGCATTGCCTTCGGATCTTCAATGCGACGAGATCTACAATCTCGCCTGCCCCGCCTCTCCGCCGCACTACCAGGCAGACCCGATCCACACCTTCAAGACAAGCGTGCTTGGATCGCTGAACCTTCTGGAACTCGCGCGACAGAACAAGGCCAAGATATTCCAGGCCTCTACATCCGAAGTCTATGGCGATCCCTTCGTGCACCCACAGCCCGAGAGCTACTTCGGCAACGTCAACACGCACGGACCGCGTTCCTGCTACGATGAAGGCAAGCGCTCGGCCGAAACCCTGTTCTTCGATTATTCGAGGACCTATGGCCTCGATATCCGTGTCGCCCGCATTTTCAACACCTATGGTCGCCGCATGCAGCCCGACGATGGGCGTGTGGTTTCGAACTTCATCGTCCAGGCGCTGCGCGGCGAGGACCTGACCGTCTATGGCAGCGGCCAACAGACGCGCTCTTTCTGCTATGCCGACGATCTGATCGAGGGCTTTATCCGACTGATGAACGCGCCGAGCGCGCCCGCCCACCCGGTCAATCTCGGCAACCCTGCCGAATTCACCATCATGGAACTGGCGACGCTGGTCGTCGATTACACCAACGCCCGATCGAAGATCGTGCATCGGCCGCTGCCCGTCGACGATCCCAGGCAGCGCAAGCCGGACATCTCCTTTGCCAAGGCCAATCTCGGCTGGGAGCCGAAAATCAGCTTGAGCCAGGGGCTCGCGCGTTCCGTCGAGTATTTTGATGCCCTGCTTTACGGAAGCCACATCGCCAGAGGAGCTGCCGCTTCATGAGCCGGCCGGCAGTCCTGGTGACGGGTGGAGCCGGTTTCATCGGCAGTCACACCTGCAAGCAGCTGGCCGCCGCCGGCTACATGCCGGTGGTTTTCGACAATCTGAGCCGCGGCAATGAGAGATCCGTCGGCTGGGGTCCGCTTGTCGTCGGCGATATCCGGGATCAGGATGCACTGCGGCGGGCTATGGAAACGTACCGGCCGACGGCCGTGATCCATTTTGCGGCGCTGGCCTATGTCGGAGAGTCCGTTCGCGAGCCGGCCGAATATTATTCGACCAATGTGACAGGCACCATCGCGGTGCTCGATGCCGCACGCGCGAGTTCGATCGAAAACATCATCTTCTCCAGCAGTTGTGCGACCTACGGCGTGCCGGAAGCGTTGCCCGTTCGCGAGACCTCCTCGCAAAATCCGATCAGCCCCTACGGGCGCTCCAAGCTGATGGGTGAACAGATCATCGGCGACTATGCATCCGCGTATGGAATGAAATTTGCGATCCTGCGCTATTTCAACGCTTGTGGCGCCGATCCCGACGGCGAGCTCGGTGAGTGGCATTCGCCGGAAACCCATCTGGTTCCCAGAGTGCTCATGGCCGCATCGGGCATCATCGACGCGATCGAGGTTTTCGGCACCGACTACGACACGTCGGACGGCACCTGCGTAAGGGATTATATCCACGTCACCGATCTGGCCCGCGCTCACCTGAAAGCGCTCATCTATCTCGAGGGTGGCGGGCGAAGTCTTGCGGTCAATCTCGGCACCGGGCGGGGCATCTCCATCAAGGAGATCGTCAAGGCGGTCGGCCGAATGACGTCGAGGCCGGTTCCGGCAGTGCTCAGGAGCCGACGCCCTGGGGATCCGGCGGAGCTCTACGCCGATCCGGGAAGCGCACGCGAACATCTTGGCTTTGTGCCGGAGCTTTCAGACATCGACACCATTGTCAGGACGGCCGCTCCCTTTTTCGGACTGAAGACCAAGCCAATGAAACTGCCGCCAGCCAGGGTGGCAGCGTCGGTCGTCGCTCGACGAGTCAGAGATAGCGGGGGTGACAGCTCGCGCGCTGGCCGAATCCGCTAGGGCTGCAGATATAAGGCGAGCCGCCCGAGAACGTGCTGCCATCGCCCGGATTGAACGAGATTTTCACTGGCGCCGACGTGCTGGCTTTGATCCGTTGCGGCGGTGCAAAAGCGTAGGCACTTTCGGTTCCTATCGTGCTTGTCATCTGGATCGGAAGGTCGGCCCGCAGCGAGCGCACGAGAAATGTGGCCTGCACGGGCTGGACCGCGGGCTGACTGCGGACCGGGTGGACTATGGGCCTGATAAGGACCGAACCGGTTTCAGTTGCGTCCATACTTTGACAACCTGCAACCACAGAACCCAGCGCCACAGCCGCGGCAATAGATACGACATTTTTGCTTGAGCGAAATACCCTCGCGGAATTTCTCATCCTCTGTCCCTTGCTATCAAGTATAAGCCAAGGGCGCGTTGCGACATACTATACTTGGGCCGCTTTCACGCCGCATGAGTGACCACTCGCACATCACACGTTATATTAGATATCACTAATTATTAAATTTCATCAAAACCGTATGGCAGGCCATCGTCTTGTCGTCTGGCTGATGCAATTGAATGCGACTAGATGCGGTCGGCGCGCCGACCGCGCCTGCCGAGCCGCTCAAGGGTTCACCATAGGCGATTCGCGGGTTCCGCGACAGGCGCACGGCAAGAACAGCCAGACCACTATCTCAGCGCTGCTGGAAGAAGGCCTACTTCTTGGCATCGACCAGCTTGCGGGTCTCTTCGAACTGCGCGCCCTTGGTGTCGCCTGCTTCGAATTTCTTGTATTCGTCGGAAGGATCCTCGGGAGATCGCTTGAAACCATACCATTCCCCGTCCGGATCCTTGCGTTGCTCGATGTTGCGGCCCTGAATGCGATGGCTGTAGCAGGTGCGGTGGGGTTCGCCGGTGTAGCTCTTCGATCGCCAGGCGAGCTCCATGCACATCTTGCCGTCCTTGGTCACCAGCCATCTGCCCTCCGCGACGGTTGCCGTGTCCTGCCCGGACGTCCAGGCCCTGAGGTGTCGATTGTCCCGCGCGAAATAAGCTGCTCCGTCCTTCCATATCCATGTGCGGCCGGCATACAGAAGCTGTAGTTCGTAAGCAGTCGGAACAGCGGCGGTAACGGGTTCCGCGGTGCTTTTGTCGTTGGCGGCGGCCGCTTGCGCCGCTCCCGAAACAGCCACCTGACCGCAGAGAGCCAGGAGCAGCACAAGTTGCTTGACACTGGCACCCCGGCGAGGCCCCTTGCGATACCGACGGCCGACATCAAGCGGCAGCGATCTGATCAAAGCTGTCGGCATAGTTGGCACTCGCATGTATATTCAGTCCAGGGTGGCGTCGTCAGCGCTTTGACGGCCACGCGAGCCATTTAACAGTCGTGAGAACGGCGGTGTCAACTGTCGCAAAGCATGCGGGCAACAACTATTCGCGACACGCGCATTGTCCATCAAGACGGCAACACCTCGATTGCGCATCGGGCTTGTGGATCCGGACAGCCAGCCGACCTATAAATCAGCAGCCATCGATAAAACCGGGCCGTTGTCGGGTCGGAAAGCAGGCCAATGCCGGAGGTTCAGCGGCCGCCTGAAGTTGCGCGGATGCGCGCTCGCAAGCCAGGCAATGCGGTCGATCGGAAAGGCTTGGGCCGCTACCAATGGCGTGGATTTTGAGATACAGCACGCCGCGGCCGACGGAATCCGATAGCGCAAGCCTGCGCAGGAATTGTTGAATTGTTGAAACGAGCTGCCTCAATAATCGTGAGCCTGGCCCTGCTGGCGTGGGTCGTCAGCGACTCGCGCTGGAAGATGGTGGGCGATGCTTTCGCGAGCATCACGCCCGGCGCTTTCGCGGCCGTGGCGCTTGCGTTGTTCGTCACCTACGTGCTGCGCGCGCTGCGCGTCTGCGACGAGTTCCGCGACGAGGTGCATGGCCGTTTCGGTGCCTGCCTGCGGATCATTCTGATCCACAATGCAATGATCAACGTCGTGCCCTTTCGCGGCGGCGAGACGGCCTTTCCCCTGCTCCTGCGCCAGGTCTTCGGCATACCGATCATGCGCGCCAGCGCCTCGCTGCTGTGGTTCAGACTGCAGGATGCCTTCGTCGTCGGCGTGCTGGCCCTGGCTGTGTGGCCGGGCCTGCATCCGGCGACAAGGATCGCGGGCGTGGCCGCGGTGATCGCTGCCGCCTGGTGTCTGCCGCGCTGGGCGCGTGCGCCGCATGACTGGGCAGGCCGCGGCAAGATCGTGGCGAAACTCGGCAGGCTGCGCGATGTCTTCACCGAGGCGACCGGCCGATCGCGCTATGGCTGGTGGTGGACGATCGCCAATTGGTCGCTGAAGCTCACCGTACAGGGATGGTTGCTGGCAATGCTGCTGGGGACATCCTTTTCGACCGCCTTTCCAGGCGTCGTCGGGGCCGAAGGCGCCGCCATACTGCCGGTGCAAGGCATCGCCGGCTTCGGCACCTACGAAGCGGGTGCAGCGGCGGCGCTGCTCACCTCCGGCATTGCCATGAAGAGCGGCCTTCAGGCAGCGCTGGCACTGCATCTGTTCATCTTCTGCTCGGCAATCGCCACGGGTGCGATCGCCTGGCTGTTTCCCTCGAAATCGACGCTGCCGGGGAACCCGGCCGTCGGCCGTGCAAGGAAACCATCCCTATGAGCGTATTGCCCATCCCTGCTTCGGGACTGCCTGACGGCGCGGTGATGCCGGAGCATACATTGTCCATCGTCGTGCCCATGTACAACGAGGCTGAAAACGTCGAACCGCTGCTGGCACGGGTTCATCAGGCGATGGAACGCTACGGCCAGCCGTGGGAGGTCGTGCTGGTCGATGACGGCAGTACCGACGCGACGGTGAGCGAGATCAGGCGCCTGGCGGCGCATTACGGCCCGCATGTGCATGCGGTCGAGCTGGTGCGCAACTACAAGCAAACCGCCGCGATGCAGGCTGGTATCGACGCAGCGCGCGGCGACGTCATCGCCACGATCGACGGCGACCTGCAAAATGATCCCTACGACATTCCGCGTATGGTCTACCGCCTGTTGAGCGAGGATCTCGACCTGGTGGTCGGCTGGCGCAAGGATCGCCAGGAAGGGTTTTTCATGCGCAGGCTGCCCTCGCGCATTGCCAACGCGCTGATCGCGCGCGTCACCGGGGTGCGCCTCAAGGACTATGGCTGCAGCCTCAAGGTCTATCGCGGCAACGTCATCCGCAGCGTCAAGCTCTATGGCGAGATGCACCGCTTCATCCCGGCATGGCTGGCCACGGTGACGACCCCCAGACGCATCGCGCAGGAGGTGGTGACGCACCATGCCCGCATCCACGGCCAGTCCAAATACGGCATTTCGCGCACCTTCAGGGTCGTGCTCGATCTGGTGTTCATGTATTTCTTCATGCGCTATCGCACACGACCTGGGCACTTCTTCGGCGGCATCGGCATCGTGCTTGGCGCGCTGGGTTCGCTGATCCTTGCCTACCTGCTTTGCCTGAAGCTGTTTTTCGCGGAAGACATCGGAACACGCCCGATGCTGTTCACCGGCTTCTTCCTGCTCATCGCCGGGGTGCAGATGGTGACATCGGGCGTGCTGGCTGAAATGCTGGCACGGGTCTATCACGAAGCGAATGGAGCATCGGCCTATGTCGCGCGGCCGCGCCCGGCGCCCGGTGACAATGACGGCTGGCTCCGCCCGGGCCGGCCATCATGATCTGACCACGTCTGCCAGCGGCTTCCGAATAGCGGTCGGAGGGCAAGAGGTAAACGCAACGTCTGCGGCAACCTCTCGCCCTCGACTCGCGCCCCCAGCGAAGACAAGAGCGGCGGACTCTTCAGTCAAATCGCGCCGCCACTTTTAGGTCCGATGGTCTAGTAGCGCGAACGGCAGCTGGCGCGCTGGCCGAAACCGCTCGGGCCGCAAATCCAGGGCGAATGACCCAGGAAGGGGCCGCCATTGCCCGGGCTGTAGGAGACCTTCACCGTCGCCGGCCTGCCGACCCGCTGCGGCCGCACGAAGGCCGCATAGGTCTCCTGCCTCGTACGCGTCACCATGGTCGTCTGTGTGAGCGGCTTGCGGTAGAGAACCTTCTTTCCGACGCGATCGAGCTTCCTGACGTGCTGGACCTTCTTGCCAAAACCTTGATCAACGATCCGTCCGTTGATTGAGCTGGTCTTGGTCGTGTCCATCGTCTGGCAGCCTGACAACATCGAGGCCAATGCGATTGCAGCAACAGCATAGGCATATTTTCTGCCGGTCAGATTTTCCATAAACTGTCTCATCATCTGCTCCCTGCCCTGTAATGCAACGTGATTGAAAGCGAAGAATATACTTCGAATCCGTCGTTTCTAATCGCTCGTGAGTGGTCGTTTTCCACTCACATCGTTCCGTCATATTAGAAGAGACTTATTAAAATTCGTGCAAACGTCATAATGAACGCAGCCTTTCACTCTTCGCTCGAATTTGAAGGAAATTCGATTGTCGGATCGGCTGGCAGACGGAGCCTTGCCAAACGGCACACCGGCATACGCGACGGACTCGCGCCCGCGGCAAACAGAAGCCGGCGCTCGGGCTGTCAGGGATGTTGCGATGTATAAAACGCTCAGCGCCGCAACCGGCGCCGGCAGGGCCGACTGCCCCAGGCTCTCTCCAGCCGACAAAAAGGGCTGGCGATCCTTATCGCCGGAAGTGGCTGGATGTGGCGGCCCGCTCCAGAGTGCCTATGCCGCTATATGCACCCCTCGACAAATGGACCGCTGACCCACAGCGAGCCGCTGTTGAACATGCTGGTCCCGCTGTCATCGATGAACCCTACAGTCTTGTTGTCGACATGCAGCTTGCTCTTCGGCACCACTCGGCCGTCTATCTTGATATTCTTGACGAACAGGTTGCGATCGCCAGCCTTGCCCTGCCCCGCCCACAAGTCGTTGGCATAGCGGAGTTCGATTTTCCGCGGATTGGGCACGGCGCTTAGATTGAAGCGAAATGGTACGGTATGAGCGGACGCTGCCTTCAACTCCGCGACGATCGATTCTGCTGTGATCGCCGTGCTTTCCGTCCCCAGGACGTCCGCCTGTCCAACCGGCTTTCCGTCGACAAGCACGTCGAGCCGAGGGGAACCCTCGAAGCTGGTACCGGCCGCGTCGATCTCGAGGCTGGCAATGCTGCAACGCGCCGCGTCTTTCGTCGCATCGGCGATCATATCGGCAACGCGGCGCTTCTGCGACTGTACCCATCCCGCGATCGGCTGCAGGATGGCGGTGCGATCGCCGGTGCCGGCCTTGATGAGGTTGACCTTTTCCGTAGGATCCGTCTTGAGGTCATACGCCTCGATGCTGCCGGTGGTCGCGTTGAAGGTGACCTTTCGATCATCTTCGCGGTAGCCGAATTGGAAACCGCTCCAGGGAATGAAGAAGAATGTCTTGTTCGGCCGCTGCTCGCTGAACAAGCTGTGACCCTGCCAGGATCTTGGAAGCGGAAGGCCGAGTATATCGAGGATGGTCGGGGCTATGTCGATAATCCCACCGACAGCATGTGCGACGTCATCATGGAAAAGCTGCTTGTTGATCATGATAAGCGGGATATGGATATTTTCTTCGTAGAGAGCACTGGCATGAACGTAGTTCCCATGCTCTCCAAACGCTTCACCGTGGTCGCCGAGTATGACCACAAGCGTCGAATCGAGTTTGCCGGACTGCTTGAGTGAATCGAGTATCTGTCCCAGCGCCTGGTCGCCGACCTTCAGCGCGTTGAGGTAGGCGTTGAACTTCTCGTCATCGGAATAGTGAACTTTCGAGCCGTCAGAGAGGTCGGGGATCTCTTTCATCGCCGTAAACAGCGGGCTGTCGATGAGATACGGGTAATGGGTCATCGCCGTAAACATCACCGCGAAGAAGGGATTTTCGGCATCCTCATTCACCCAGTTGATGACGGATTGAGCGGTACAGAGATCGCTGTTGTAGTCGAAATTCTTCCATTCCTTGGAACTGAGCTTGAATGTGGGAATATCGCATTTCTGCCCACGGTAGTCCTGAATGACATCAAGCCCCTTGTTGAGCAGAAACTCATCCACGCGCTGGAACCGTGAATCCGCACTCCAGAAAAATCCGGTGCGAAAGCCGCTTGCGGTCAGAGTGTTGGATATTGAACTCAGCGGCAGATCCGGATGGCTCGCGGTCATTCCATAGTAAGATATGTCATTGTACATCGAGCTGAACAACGAAAATATCGAATAGTTTGTAGAGGGAGTGTGCGCATATATATTGTCGAAGCGTATCGAGTCACTTGAGTAGCTCTTTATGTTTGGTGTAACAGTATACTTTCCACCAAACGTCTCGACGTATCGGGATGGCACCGATTCCATCATGAAAACCAGCACGTTCTTTATCGGATTTGGTGATTGCACCTTGAAGCTGGACGTCTCCGCCGGACGTTCCCCAACGCTGGCGACGTCAACGTCCACCCCGGTATTCACGGCGAAAACGACGGGGGTCGGACTGAACAGAGCCGATTCAACAAAGTACACGATAGGGTTGGCAACCTTTGCCTCTGGCAAGGCCGTCGCCCGAACATGGTACCCGGTGCCGACCAGTCCAGCACCGACGCACAGGAAAAGCGTCCCCAGCAATACCGCTCGAGCAGTTCCCGCCAGCCGCACGCACAGCCCTGCTGTCGCATAACCCAAGACCAGCGCCAGAACTATGGACAACGACGAGAATGCGAAATCCCTTGGGTTGAGCGCGTCACCTATGGCGTTCTTGGCGTCGGCATTCTGCAGGAAGTCGCCATAGATCAACCACTGGAAAGTAAACGGCTCGCTCAGCATTTTGACGAGATTGATGTTGGCAAACCCCCAACATAGCGAAATCAGGATGGCGAGATAGAAAGTGATGACCACGACGACGCCGAAGAGGCGGCTGGCCTTTGCCAGGAAAAGCAGGAGCAGGGCTGCTGCCGTCAGCGACGAAATGAAAATCAGATCGTGGTAGCTTGACGCTATCCCGCTGGGGATAGAGGCCAAGCGACCCTGGAGCGTCGATTGGGGATCGATGATGAAGCCGCGGTAGACACCCAGAAGCACCCAGGAGAAAAACCCGGTGCAAGCGATCAGCAGGCCTGCGCGGAGGAAGCGCTTGGAACCTTGTGAACCGGGCTGTGTCTTCAATTCCATCTGACCGTTCCGTGCATAACCGCGATGACAACCGAAAGAGCAAAGGGCCTGATGCTACGTTGCAATCTCAAAGCCGCTGCCATTTTCCAAGTGCCAGGTTCACTCGCCCGGCGAACCGACAGATCTCGAATTAGCCACCGCTTCCACCCCTGGGGTCGAGAAATCCCCGTGCCTTGGGTGTTTTGTCATGGCAATTCCTGAGTTGGCGGGCGCCAGGCTCTTCCAGACTATCTGACGATTGGCCGATCCCAGGCGGGGTCAAGATGGAATGTGCGGGTTCCGCTCCCACCACGCCCGGCTCCGGAAACCGGGTAGGCCACGCTGACGATGCGCACACCGCCTGCTCCCTGCTGGAGCCCATATATGCCTTCCAGGCCGCGGTCATAAAACGCAGCGCCCGGGACGAAGAGCGCAACGCCAGCGAGCGAGGCCTGCAAGGCGAGTTTCGCGACGTTGCGCCGCAACGAAATTCTGTTCTCCGCCAGGTGCCTGGTGATGATTACGACCACAAGCAACCCGTAGACGAACGCATTGAAGGCAGCGAACCAGTAGAAGCCGGTGGCATCCGACGCGCGGTCCACCAGAAGGACCGGCAGCGAAGCTCCGATTGCAAGTGCCACATACGGAACGATGACGCGGGCAGGCAGCAGATTTTTCGGGCCACTGCCCTTGGGGGTAACACGAAAATCCACGAACGACTTGGTCACATAATCACGGATCGACGACAGCGTGCCCGCCAGCACCCACGGCCAACGCGCGAAGAATGAGAACAACATTCCCTCCCAACTGATCGTCCTGGCAGTGAGCGGGCGCGACAGGTCGAATGCCTTCAGCAACATCACCAGCATAATCAGGGAAATAGAGTTCGGAGCATAGTATAAAAGGAAATCAACATATGTCACATTGGCGAAGCTCTTCCCCGTCAGAAGCGCGTACATAGGCATGACGTACATGACAAGCGAAAACACGGCGAAAAGCGGATACCAGAGCTGGCGAAACAGGAACTGGAATTTCAGCCGTGGCGATAGCTTGGAAAGGTATATGGGCGAGTATTCGAGCATGATCGTCATCAGGCTCCGCGACCACTGGAACTCCTGCGTGACAAGATCGGCAAAGGTCTGCGGGCCATCGCCATGGGCAATGGCGTCTATGGCATGCACACCGCGCCAACCAGCCGCAATGAACAGCATGGACGTCGAGTGATCTTCGGCCAGTTCCGGGCCAAGGCCGCCGACCTGCTTGAGCGCTGCGGTTCTCACGGCATAGTGCGAGCCGATGCAGAGCGGCGTTCCGTCGCCCGTATGGCCGGACTGCAAGGGTCCGTGGAACATCCCTTCCGGGAACAGTCGGCCGCGTGCCGACCAGCTTTCAGCGGCATTGTTGTCGCATATGCTCGGCGCCGATACATAGCCAACCGCCGGGTCGGCAAAGGCGACCAGGATTTCCCTGAGATAGGTTGGTGTCGGGACGTGGTCCGCATCCATCTGAGCGACGAAGTGGTAGCGCTCATAACCATAGTGGTCGTAGAAGAACGCCAGGTTTCCCTCTTTGCAGCGCGTCCGGCGGGGCCACACCTTGCGGTGATAATCTTCCCGCCCGCGCCGCGTCGAGATCATGACGTTATGGGCATCGCACCAGGCAATCGTTTCCTCTGACGGGTCCTCGTCGGCCAGCCAGGTATCATGCGGACAGTCCTGCGCCAGCATCGCTTCGAGCGTTCGCGCAACCACCGAAAACGGTTCGGACGGAGCCTTGGTCACCACCATCGCGACCCGCGAACGTTCCGGGATCGTGTGAAGACTGGACGGCTTTTTCATCGCATGCACGTTCAAGAGAAAATACATCGGCATGAACGTCAGCCATACGAGCGTCAATGTCGCCAGCATGTATGGAATGACATGTTCGATGTGCCCGGGCTGCAGCCACCAGAACCAGAAAAATCCGAACGTTACCGACCAGCAGGCAAGTCCCAGCCTCCAGATCCGCCGCTGGGTGGCCGACAGCACCGGCACCAGAAAAGGAGGCTTCTCCGCCGCCTTCCCCGGAGCCGCCCCACGCCCCCGTTTCGGCATGGTCTTGCCGCTGATGATCCCCACGTCCGCGGAAACACTCATACACGTACCGCCGCCACCCGAGCATCAGCCGAACGACGGCAGACGCGCCTTGAAAACCCGCCCTTAGAATCCACTTGGGTGTCTTAGAGTCAACTAAATTAAGTGTTGGTTAACTATACTTCTTGCGAATTGGTTAACTTAACATCTTGAATCGGGAGGGTAATTCCGTGGACGCCTCCCCCGACCAGCACTGCAATCACAGCCGGCAAAAGTTTCAGCGTCGGAGAATCCGTCGAAGGGGCCGAGGCTGTCCGCAGGAAGAAGCGCCCAAGGCAGCGTTAACCATGTTGCGAACATCATGGTTAAGCAACCATTAATTGCGCTTGACTCTTTGGTCCGCCCGGCTCTTAAATTAGACAGGGATGATATATCGGAATATTGACGCGAATTTGTGAGTATCGCGGCGAAACTCTCTCGACGGCTCCTTCTGTGTTGGCGCTTTGAGAAGTATTTTGGGTGGGCTTCGTGCGAAGGTTCGCACAACCGCCAATAATCGCTCCGAAATCCCGCAGATTCCGCCAATGGAGCCGATAGGTTTTTGGGTAGCCGTATCGATCAGGCATCGATGCGCACGGGCGAAGCCTTAACTTCCGCGAGAAGTCGAGGCCATGGGAGAATCTATGATGACACACTCCGCGGCAAAGGCACTTGCAATCGCACTGGTATTGGGCGGAAGCGCCGCCTTCCCTACTGCAGGAGGGGCCGGCTCCGTAACCGCGACCGACCCCGTTCAGACGAGCAGCGCTGCGTCGGCGTTCGGTTCCTATGATCCCTACGGGGACTTCAGCACCGACAAGAGCGCCAGCATCGAAGAGCTGTTCCTGCCCTGGGAAGACGTCGATCTGTCGACGCTGCCGCTTGCCGACGCTTATGCGCTGCAGCGCGGCCGCTCGCTTCTGATCACGATTGAGCCGTGGACATGGTCCAAGGACTGGCGCATCACCCCGCCCGAATTGCGTGACGGCATCTTGAGCGGCAAATATGACGCCAACATGCAGGCGATCTGCGACCTGGTGGGACAGATGAAGAGCCCGGTGACCATTCGCTGGGCTCAGGAAATGGAAGACAAGAACGGCCGCTTCACTTGGGCCAACTGGGCTCCCAAGGACTGGATCTCCGCTTACAAGCGCGAGGTCAATATCTGCCGCAAGGCTGCTCCCGCCGCCAAGTACATGTGGTCGCCTAAAGGCGAAGAGGGTTTGGAAAAATACTACCCCGGCGACGACTATGTCGACGTCATCGGCCTGTCGGTATTCGGCCTGCAGAAAAAAGATGATGACGAGACCGGTCGTGACCGCACCTTCGCTGAGATGCTGAAGCCCGGCTATGACCGCGTTGCAGTGTTCAACAAGCCGATCGTCGTTGCGGAACTCGGCTATGTCGGAAAGCAGGACTATGTCTCGAAATGGCAGGAAGATTCCCGCAAATCCTACGCGGAGTTTCCGGCGCTGACTTCGGTCGTCTACTTCAACCAGAAGGAAGTGTGGCCGTGGCTGGGTGGCTATGGTCTGCCCGACTGGAGGGTGACCCAGCATGTCTTGCCCTAGAGCATGAGACTCAAAAGTGAGAAGCGGCTTTTCGGACAAACGGGGCACCGTTTGTCCAGGCATCATGCTCCATTTCTTTGATTTAGTGGCGGATCACATTTCAGGATTCCACCTGAAATCATCCGGTTCCAGGCGTTCCAATAAACTGGGCGTGGCGTAACAGTAGGGGTAGGGGTTGTGAAACGAGTACTGGGCAATTGTATCGGAACGGCACTTGCCTGTTCCATTGGTCTGTTTGCTTTCCAGCTTCCCGCAACGGCCAAGACGGCGATGAAAATCGCCGAACAGGCCATGCGGGCAGAGGTGGTGCCGGACGAAGGCATCTACCAGATGTACCAGAACCGCTCGTGGCTCTGGGGTCGGGAGGGTGCTGGATATTTTGCCGTCCAGCGCCGTCAGTTCAGTGCCTGGACCTCGGACAAGGCGCGCAAGCTGGGCTACGGTGACGGCATCTGGTTCATTCCCGGAGGAGGCAAGCTGTGCTTCCGCGCAAAATGGCACGGAGCCGGCGGCGACTCCAACGCTCTTTCCTGTTTCGAACATCGCCAGGCAGGCAGGATTCTCTACCAGCGCCGGGTTCCGGATGGAGAATGGTACGTATTCAGGAGTTCGCACCGCAACCTTGCGGACGCGTTCATGAAATTGAAACACGGCGACTACGTCAGCCGCAAACAGAGCCGGATCAAGGCAAAGCAGTAGAGATTTTCATCTGCGACAGGTCACTGGTCCAAAAGCAGGTCGACTGAACGGTCAGGCGACCTGCCTCAGTCACGTTCAGGCGACCTGCCTTAAGCCTTGCGCTCCCAGCGGCGATCTGGCGTCTGTTGCCAATAGGTGACGGCGTGGCCAGCGCTCTTCATCACCTTCCAGTGCCCTCGCGCCGCCTCGAGCTGCGCGGCATCGTGGCCATCGAACAGGAACACGGCGCGCTCGTAGCCGCCAAGGTCAGGCGGCACCGCGCCGTCGACCAGGAACCTTATCTTGGCGTCGTTGGGATTGCCGTCGCCGGTGGTCAACAGAACCGGCTGTTCGCCGGGATGAGCCTCACGATCGGTCGCGTGCGCCAGGAACGAATCGTCGCGGAAGGTCCAAAGATGCTGGTCGAGCGCATCGCGGCGTTCCTCGGTGCCTGTCTGCACCACGGCGCGCCAGCCACGGTCGATGCTGCGCTCCAGGAGGCCTGGCAGCGCATCCTCCAGCGTCGATTCGGTCAGGTGGTAGAACAGCACGTCGGCCATCGCTTCAGCCTATAGTGATTGAACCCGTTCACTGCTCATAATTGTCGCGCACCAGCCGGTCGAGCAGCCTGACGCCGAAACCGGAACCCCAGGACTGGTTGATCTCGTTCGACGGCGCCCCCATCGCCGTGCCGGCAATGTCGAGATGGGCCCATGGCGTGTCCTTGACGAACCGCTGCAGAAACTGCGCCGCGATGGTGGCGCCGCCAAAACGGCCGCCGATGTTCTTCATGTCGGCGTTCTTGGAATCGATCAGCTTGTCGTATTCGGCCCCCAGCGGCATGCGCCACAGCCGTTCCTGCGTCGCCTGCCCCGCCGCCGCCAACTTTTCGGCCAGTTCGTCATTGTTGGAAAACAGGCCGGCATAATGTTGGCCGAGCGCCACCATGATGGCGCCGGTCAGCGTCGCCAGATTGACCATGAATTTCGGCTGGAAGCGGTCGTTGCAGTACCACAACGCATCGGCCAGCACGAGGCGGCCCTCGGCGTCGGTATTGAGCACCTCGATGGTCTGGCCCGACATCGAAGTGACGATATCACCGGGACGCTGGGCATGACCGTCGACGGCATTTTCGACCAGTCCGATGATACCGACGACATTGGCTTTCGCCTTGCGGGCCGCCAGCGCATGCATCAGGCCGGTAACGGCGGCGGCACCGCCCATGTCGCCCTTCATATCCTCCATGCCCGAGGCCGGCTTTATGGAATTGCCGCCAGTGTCGAAAGTGACGCCCTTGCCGACGAAGGCGATCGGGCTGTCCTTCGGCTTGCCGCCGTTCCACTGCATGATCGCCATGCGGGCGCCGCGCGGCGATCCTTGCGCGACACCGAGCAGCGAGCCCATGCCGAGCTTCTTCATTTCCTTCTCAGCCAATATCTCGACCTTGACGCCTAGTGCCTCGAGTTCCTTGGCGCGGGCAGCGAACTCGACCGGCCCAAGCACGTTTGCCGGTTCGTTGACGAGGTCGCGCGCCAGTAGGACGCCGTCTATCACCGCCTCGGCATCGGCGAAGGCCTTCTTCGCAGCGGCCGGATCGGCGGTGTGGATGGTCACCTTGACCGGCTTCTTCGGCTCTGCCTTGCCGTCGTCCTTGTCCTTCCTGGTCTTGTACTTGTCGAAGGAATAGCTGCGCAGGAGAATGCCCGCGGCAAGGCTTGCCGCGTCTTTCGCGCTCGGCGAGGCGCCGACCACATCGAGGACCACCGCTACTTCGGTCGCCTTGCGCAGCGACGCGGCAACGGTGCCGCCAAGCTTCAGCCACGCATATTCGTCCAGTCCCGATACCTTGCCGGCGCCTATCGCCACCAGTCTGTCGAGCGATGCTCCCTGCGGCGCCAGAACTTCCACCGTGCTGGCGAACTTGCCCGTGAACTCAGCCACGGGAAAGGCCCGCTCCAATGTCTTGCCGGGATCACCGGCCTTGGCGACGTCGCTCAGGCCGCCCTCATCCGCCGCGAGCACGAAGACCGTGCCCTTCTTGTTCTCCGCGCTCTGGGACCCGGAAAATTTGGCGAAGGCGATCGACGGTCTTTGATTCATCATGTCCTGCTTTCAGGGAATGCGCGACTTTTGGGGAAGCGGTTCGAAACGATGCGCGACATTTGGTCGTTTTCCGGCATTTGGCAAGACTTTGCCGAATTGGCATCCCATATGACCTATGGAATCGATGACGATTCGTCGCGGCACGGCCCCGCTTTTTGCCGCAACCTGTTGTTAACCATCGATGTTCGCCCTTTCTTATCCATTCCCGCCGACACTCCGCCCAGCCGGGGGGCGTGATGTGGGACAGAACCCGGATAGACCATCTGATGAGCCAGTTGTGCAGGCGCTGCCGGACAGCTACCTTGTTCGGTGGCATGATGCCGTTCGAAAAAATCGAGAAAAGCCTTCATGAAGGTCGTTGAACGCTACATCATGCGCCGCGCTTTCGTGGTCTTCATGGCCGCTCTTGTGTGGACGCTGGCGATCGTATGGACGACGCAGGTGCTGGCAAAGATCGATCTGGTCACCGACAGCGGCCAGTCGGCGCTGACCTTCTTCGAAGTCGCCGCCCTCATCCTTCCGTCCATCATCCCGATCGTGGTGCCTTTTGCCCTGGTGGTAGCGGTCGCACAGACACTCAGTGTCATGAATTCGGATTCCGAACTCGCCGTCGTCAACGCCGCGGGGGCCTCGCGCTGGACGATCGTGCGGCCGATCATGTTGCTGGCGCTCGCCGCCGCCGTTTTTTCCTTTGCCGTCGACAACGGCATCGACCCTTACGCACGGCAGAAGAACCGGGCCCTGGTGGCGTCGTCGCGCGCGGATCTGTTGTCGCTGATCATCCAGGAAGGCACCTTCCGCAAGATTGACGACGGGTTGTTCCTGCAGATCGGCGAGCGCCTTCCCAACAATCGGCTGGGTGGCATTTTCGTCGCCGATTCGCGCGAAGAAGGCGTCAACCTCGTCTACTACGCCAAGACCGGAAGCATCATCGAACGCGGCGGTGAAAAGGTGCTGATGATGAATGACGGCGTCATCCATCGCAAAACGCTGACCGGCGATCTCTCCGTCATCCGCTTCACCTCCTATGCCTTCGACATGTCGGCCTTCATGGCGGCGGCTTCGGCGGTGACGCTCCTGCCCAAGGACCAGACGACGCAGTACCTGCTCAACCCGGGCGCCAACGACAAGTATTATCAGCAGAACCCCTACGAATACCGGGCCGAAGTCAACCAGCGGTTCTCGGAATGGACCTATTCCATGGTTTTCGCGCTGATCGCGCTTGCAGTCGCCGGCGATGCGCGCTCGCACCGCGAGGCGCGCGTCAATCCGCTGATCACGGCGATCACGATATCGCTGTTCGTGCGTTGGCTGGGCTTTTTTGCCGCCAGCAAGGCGGATGAGGTCCCGCAATATGCGTATATGGTCTATGGCGTGCCGATCGTGGCTTCTGCGGTGGCGATCTGGTTCATCGTCTCCAACCGGACACTGGAACTGCCTGTGACCTGGGCGGACTGGATGACAAACTTCGCCACGCGCATCGCTGACAGCTGGAATGCTTTCAAATTGCGTTTGTCCAGGCGCGGCGCATCAGGCCAAGGGGTCGGCTGATGGGCTGGACACTGGGCCGCTATTTCTTTTTCCGCTATGTGACGATCACCATCTGGTTCTTCATCGGCCTCCTGGCGCTGGTGTTCCTGATCGATTTCACCGAGCTGTCCGGACGCACCACCGGCCTGCCCGGCTTCACCTACGGCACGGCGGTAGCCATTTCAGGCCTCCGTATGCCGATGATCATGCTGCAGACGGTGCCGTTCGTCGGTCTCTTCTCGGCGATGGCGACGCTGGTATCGCTGAACCGGCGCTACGAGCTGGTCATCGCGCGTTCCGCCGGTGTTTCCGCCTGGCAGTTCCTCTTGCCCTGCTGTGTCGGAGCCTTGCTGTTCGGCGTCCTGTCGGTTGGCGTCATCAATCCGCTCGCCGCGCACGCATTCTCCTGGTCCGAGCAGATCGAAACCCAGCTGCGTTCCGGCAAATCGAATACGGTCTCGGCCGATGCCGCGCCCTGGATCCGGCAGAAAACCAGTTCGGGGGACACCATCATCGGTGCGCGGGCCATCCTGAACCAGGGCCTGGAAATGGCCGATGTCGTATTTTTCATTCTCGACCCGCAAGGCAACATCGTCGAGCGCAAGGACGCCGCCCGTGCCTTCCTGCGCGACGGCTATTGGGAATTGCAGGACGTCAAGACGTTCCAGAACGGCACGATCCAGGCATCGGCAACCGATCGCGTACCGACCAATCTGAAGCCCGAATTCGTGCAAGAGCGGCTGGCGCGCCCCGAAACCATCCCCTTCTACGACCTGCCCGGAAAGGTCGAGGTTGCCCGCTCCTTTGGCCTCAAGGCAAATGCCTTTGCCATGCAGTTTGATTCGCTCGTGGCGTTGCCGTTCCTTCTCGTCGCCATGACGCTGATCGCGGCAACGGTTTCAATGCGATTTGCTAGGATGGGACAGTCGGCGACGATGATTCTGGGTGGCATCATCGCTGGCTTTCTGCTTTATGTCGTTTCGGTGTTGGTGAAGGCATTCGGCGTGGCGGGATTCGTGCCGACTGTCGTAGCCGCCTGGGTACCGGTCATGGTGGCTATGTTCTTCGGGGTGACTTTCCTGCTATACAAGGAAGACGGCTAGTGAGGGAGGCGTTTTTGCCCAGCAACAGGCAGGCCGGTTTGGCGCGCCTCTATGCGGCGACCGCCTTGGCGTGCGTGCTTGCCTACGCCGTTCCGGCACCGGCGCTTGCGCAGGACGTCGGCGACATGGCGACATCGGTTCCGGCCGGCTCGCAAATGCTGCTGGCGGCCGATACGCTGGTCTACAACAACGACAACCAGACCGTGACCGCCGTCGGCGGTGTGCAGATCGACTATGGTGGCAATCGCCTTGTCGCCCAGCGGGTCGAATACAACCGCAACACCAAGCGGATGGTCGCGAGCGGCAACGTCGAAGTCATCAACAGCGACGGCACCAAGATCAATTCGCAGCATATCGACATCACCGATGACTTCGCCGACGGCTTCGTCAACGCGTTGCGGGTCGAAACCATCGACAAGGCCTATTTCGCCGCCGAAAGCGCAGAACGCATGGGCGGCGTGCTGACCACCTTCCACAATGGCGTCTACACCGCCTGCGAGCCGTGCGAGGATAAGCCGGACAAAGCGCCGACCTGGCGCGTCAAGGCCAAGAAGATCATCTGGAACGGCGAGAAGAAGACGGTTCGCTTCGAGAATGCGAATTTCGAGTTCTTCGGTTTTCCGCTTGCCTATCTGCCTGCATTCGAGATTGCCGACCCGACGGTGAAGCGCAAGAGCGGCTTCCTGATCCCGAGCATCATCTACAAGAGCGATCTCGGCGTCGGCGTGAAAGTCCCCTATTATCTCGCATTGGCGCCGACCTACGACCTGACCGTCACCGGCACCGGCTATACCAGGCAGGGTTTCCTCGGTGAGGCCGAGTGGCGTCAGCGCTTCGACAATGGCGAGTACAGCTTGAAGATCGCCGGGATACACCAGCAGAATCCCGACGCCTTCCTCGACACCACTGCCTTCCCATCCAGCTCTGGCCACAACGTCAATTCGGGCAGCGCCGGCGATCCCAACAAATTCCGCGGCATGATGGGTACCCAGGGGCAGTTCGCCATCAACTCACGCTGGAACTTCGGCTGGGACGTGCTGCTGCAGACCGACAAGAACTTCTCGAACACCTACGGCATCGACAAGTACAATAGCAGCGTCCACCAGTCGTCGGTCTACTTGACGGGTCTCAACGGCCGCAACTATTTCGACGTGCGCGCCATGCATTTCGATGTTCAGGAAGATACGCCTGACGATAATATCTCTGCGCGAAGCGGACAACAGCCGTGGGTGCTGCCGTCGCTCGATTACGCCTATATTCCTGATGCCTCGGTGGCCGGCGGCCAGCTGTCCCTCAATGTCAACGCGCGTGTCATCCGCCGCGACGATGTCGATGAGACCTTCGTCCAGCCCTACAATGCCCTCACTCCGACGCAGCGCGTCCGCGGCATCGAAGGCGAATCGGGCCGTCTCACCGCCGAGGCCGAGTGGAAGCGAAGTTTCGTCACAGATGACGGACTGGTGCTAACGCCGTTGCTCGCGCTGCAGGGCGATGTGGACTACCTCAACGCATCGTCGGCTTCGCTAGACGCCATCGACCGAATGGCAACGCATTTGGGCGAGCAGGACGATATGCGCTCGTCATTTGCCCGTTACATGGCAACCGCGGGCCTCGAGATGCGTTGGCCGGTGCTGTTTTCCATGGCCAGCGGGTCCAGCCATGTCATCGAGCCAATGGCGCAGGTCTTCATGCGTCCGAACGAGCAATATGTCGGCGGCCTCTCAGTGCCCAACGAAGACGCCCAAAGCATGGTCTTCGACGCGACCACCTTGTTCGAGCGCGACAAGTTCTCCGGTTACGACCGCGTCGAAGGCGGTTCGCGCGCCAATGTCGGCTTCCGCTATTCCGGCTCGTACAACAATGGCTGGGGCACCAATGCGATTTTCGGCCAGTCCTATCAGATCGGCGGCGAGAACTCCTTTGCCGCGCCGGATCTGGTCAATGTCGGCGCCAATTCCGGCCTCGACACGACCAAGTCCGACTATGTCGGCCTGTTCGGCATCAACAGCCCCAACGGCTTCGCGGCCTCGGTCAGCGGCCGTTTCGACGAACAGAGTTTCGAGGTCCGCCGTGCCGAGGTGAAGGCCGCCTATTCCGGCCTGCCTGTGTCGCTGAGCGCCAAATACGCCTTCATCCAGGCCCAGCCGCTGTACGGTTTCACGGAAGACCGTCACGAAGTCACACTTGGTGCATCCACGCATCTGGCCGAAAACTGGCGCGTCTTCGGCACAGGAACCTACGACCTGCAGCAAAGCCTGCTGGTCAAGGACGGCGTCGGCTTCGCCTACAACGATTCCTGCTTCACTTATCTGATGACCTACTCGCAGTCGCGCGATCTGAACACCAGGGAGGTGTCGCAGACCATCGGCTTCAATCTGTCGTTCCGCACCCTCGGCGAATTCGGCTCGTCGACCAGTGCCATCGACACGATCCAGTAACAATCGGCGACATCGTTTCGCCGCATAGGGCTGGCACGGATTTCGCGCACCTGGAAAGATGAAATTGGGCGGGACCGGGATAGAATTGGGATACCAACGATGAGGAAATACCTCTTTTCAGCAGGTTTAGCGTTGCTCGTGGCGGCGACGTCCGTGTCGATCACCGCAATGACGCCGCCGGCTTTCGCCAGCGAGATCAAATACGTCGTCAACGACGTTCCGGTCACCAGCGGCGACATCGCCCATCGCGCCGCCTTCCTGAAGCTGCAGCGCAAGAAGGGCGATGCCGGCCAGGAAATGATCGACCAGACGCTGCGTATGGCCGAGGCCAAGCGGCTTGGCATCCGCATCAGCGACGCACAGGTCGAGGCGGCGTATCAGCGCTTTGCCTCAAGCAACAAGATGCAGCTCAGCCAGCTTGACGGCGTCATGGAGAAGTCAGGCGTCACCAAGAGCCACTTCAAGGAATTCATCCGCGCCCAGATGGCTTGGAACCAGGCCTTGAGCGCGCGCTACCGTTCCGGCGACGGCACAGGTGCCGTCAGCGAGCAGGATCTGGTAAGGAAGATGCTCGAAAAAGGCGGCGCCAAACCGAGCGCCACCGAATACATGCTGCAGCAGGTCATCTTCGTGGTGCCGGCGGCTGAACGCAGCGCGACGCTGGGCAAACGCAAGCGCGAGGCCGACGCCATGCGCGCCCGCTTCAACGGCTGCAAAACGACGCGCGAATTCGCCAAGGGCCTGATCGACGTCACCGTTCGGGATCTGGGCCGGGTGCTCGCGCCGCAGCTGCCGCCGGACTGGGCCGAGCAGATCAAGGCGACTAAAGTCGGCGGCGCCACCGCCACGCGCGAAACCGAACGCGGCGTCGAATTCATCGGCATCTGCTCGTCGCGCGAAGTGTCCGACGACAAGGTCGCCCAGATGGCGTTTCAGGCCGAAGGCTCCGGCGGCGACAAGGATGCCGACGCGCTCAGCAAGAAATATGTCGACGAGCTGAAGGCAAAAGCCCGCATCGTCAAGCGCTGACGTGGGCAACGCAGTGAGTGCGCTCGCGTTGAGCGCCGGCGATCCGTCCGGCATTGGGCCGGAGATCGCCATCGCCGCCTTTATGGCGCGCGAAGCTGCCGCCCTGCCCCCCTTCTACCTGCTCGCCGATCCGGCGCTGATCGCCTCCCGGGCGCGCCTGCTCGGCATTTCGCTGCCGGTCGTCGAAACGACATCAGCGCAAGCGGCGCAGGTCTTTGCCCGCGCCTTGCCGATCGTTCCGCTAGCCGCCGGCTGCATCGACAGCCCCGGCCGGCCGGATCCGGCCAATGCGGCCGCCACCATCGAGGCCATCGACCGCGCCGTCGCCGATTGCCTTGCCGGCGAAGCCTCGGCCGTGGTCACCTGCCCCATCGCCAAGAAGCCGCTCTACGATGCGGGCTTTCGCTTTCCCGGCCACACCGAATATCTGGCGCATCTGGCAGCCCGGCACAGCGGCGTCGAGGCGATGCCTGTGATGATGCTGGCAGGACCCGACCTGCGCACCGTTCCCGTCACCATCCACATCGCGCTGGCCGAGGTGCCGAAGGCACTGACCACCGAACTGATCGTCGCCACCGCGCGCATCACCGCCGCCGACCTTACCGGCCGCTTCGGCATCGCCAAGCCGAGGCTGGCGATTGCCGGGCTCAACCCGCATGCCGGCGAAGGCGGCGCCATGGGCCTCGAGGACGAGCTGATCGTGCGCCCGGCGGTCGACATCCTGCGTGCCGAAGGAATCGACGCTTTCGGCCCTTTGCCGGCCGACACGTTGTTCCATGTCCGGGCGCGGGTGGGCTACGACGCGGCCCTTTGCATGTATCACGACCAGGCGCTGATCCCGGCCAAGGCGCTGGCTTTCGACGAGGCGGTCAATGTCACGCTCGGCCTGCCCTTCATCCGCACCTCGCCCGACCACGGCACGGCCTTCGACATCGCCGGCAAGGGTGTGGCGCGGCCCGACAGCTTGATAGCGGCGCTGAAGCTTGCCCGGCGGCTGGCCGACACGAACACGAAGGCAATCGCCGTATGAGACCTCGGGCATGAGCATCGACGGGCTGCCGCCGCTTCGCGAGGTGATCGAGCGTCATGGGTTGCAGGCGAAGAAGGCGCTCGGCCAGAATTTTCTGCTCGACCTCAACCTCACCGGCAAGATCGCGCGCACCGCCGGCGACTTGTCCGATGCAACAGTGATCGAGGTCGGTCCTGGCCCCGGCGGGCTGACCCGCGCCTTGCTTGCCAATGGAGCGCGCCATGTGATCGCCATAGAGCGCGACGAACGTTGCCTGGCTGCTCTTGCCGAAGTGTCCGATCATTATCCCGGCCGGCTGGAGGTTGTTTCCGGCGACGCGCTGAAGACGGATTTCGCAGGCCTTGCCCGTCGAGCGACCGGGGGCTCGGTAAAGATCGTGGCCAACCTGCCCTACAACATCGGCACGGAGCTGCTGGTGCGCTGGCTGACGGTCAGCGACTGGCCGCCTTTCTACACCTCGATGACTTTGATGTTCCAGCGCGAGGTGGCCGAGCGCATCGTCGCGCCCGCCGGCAGCGACAGCTATGGCCGGCTGGGGGTTCTTGCCGGCTGGCGGACGGAGGCGAGGATCGCCTTCGACGTACCGCCACAGGCATTCACGCCGCCGCCAAAGGTCACCTCCTCGGTGGTGCATCTGGTGCCGCGCCCGACGCCCCTGCCCGCCGAGGTGAAAAAACTCGGCCGCGTCACAGAAGCCGCCTTCGGCCAACGTCGCAAGATGCTGCGGCAAAGCGTGAAGAGCCTCGGCGGCGAAGCCCTGCTCGAACGCGCCGGCATCGATCCGACACGCCGCGCCGAGACGCTCAGCGTCGAGGAGTTCGTGCGGCTGACCAATGCGGTGTAAGAAGCTGCCGATCTCCCCCTTGAGGGGGAGATTGGCGCTTCACCGCCTCAGCCAGTCTTCTCGTCCAACAGTCCAGAGACGAAATCGAACAGGCCTGGCCGGCGGTCGCGTCTTAGCCGCTCGGCGACGACGATACCGCGAACTTCGGCGAAGGCGCGGTCAAGGTCGTCATTGACGATGACGAAATCATATTCCTTCCAGTGCTCGATCTCGTTGCGGGCGTTTTTCAGCCGCGTCTCGATCACCGCCTCCTGGTCTTCAGCGCGACGTTTCAGCCGCGCCTTCAACTCCTTCATCGATGGCGGCAGGATAAAGATCGAGACAATGTCGGCGCGCATCTTCTCCTTGAGCTGCTGGGCACCTTGCCAGTCGATGTCGAACAGCATGTCGCGCCCCTCGGACAGCGCCAGTTCGGCCGGTTCGCGCGGTGTCGCATAGCAATTGCCATGCACCTCGGCCCACTCCAGCAGTGCGTCGGAATCACGAAGCCGCTCGAATTCGCGCATCGTCCGAAAATGATAGTGGACGCCTTCGATCTCGCTTCCGCGGCGCGGCCTGGTGGTGACCGAGACCGACAGTTCGAGGCTGGAATCGCTTTCCAGAAGATTGCGCGCGATCGTCGACTTGCCGGCGCCGGATGGCGACGACAGGACGAGCATCAGGCCCCGGCGGCGAATGCGGGACCCCAAATCCTTGGCAACCATCGGCTACTCCAGATTCTGGATCTGTTCACGAAACTGGTCGACCACCGCCTTCAGGTCCAGGCCGATCGCGGTGACGGCTGCGGCATTCGATTTGGAACACAGCGTATTCGATTCGCGGTTAAATTCCTGTGCCAGAAAATCGAGCTTGCGACCGACCGCACCGCCGCCCAGCAGCAGAGCCCGGCCGGACGCGACATGCGTTTTCAGCCGGTCGATCTCTTCGCGAATATCGGCTTTGGTGGCCAGGAACGCCGCCTCCATGTGCAGTCGGGTGGCATCCAGATTGGCGGAAGCGTCCATCAGCAGCCTGACCTGCTCGGCGATGCGTTCGCGAATCACCGTCGTCTCGCGGGATGGATCCGCCTCGGCTCGCAGCGTCAGCACCTCGATCGTGTCGATATGACCCGACAACAGCAAAGCCAGCGCGGCTCCTTCGCCCTGACGTGCCTGTTCGAGCCCGTTCAAGGCCACTTCGAGCGCGACCATGATCGCGGCATCGAGCGCGGCCCTCGCCTCCTCGGTTTCGACGGTTTCAGGAATGTCGAGCACGCCGCGCAGCGAAAGCAATCCATCTGACGTCGCCGCAGCAACGCCGAATTGCTCCTGCAGCCGTTTGGCGAGCCCAGCAAGGTCCTTCAGGAAGGCTTCGTTGACGACCGGCTGCGCCTGCGCGCCAACGGCACGGCCGATGGTCAGCGTCGCCTGGAAATTGCCGCGTGCAAAACGTTTCTGAAGTATCTGCCGGACAGCAGGTTCCAACCGTTCGAAGCCTTGCGGCAGCCGCAGCCGTACCTCGACGCTCTTGCCGTTGACGGACTTGACCTCCCAGGCGATCGAGGTGCCTTCGTGCTCGGCGACGGCACGTGCAAAACCGGTCATGCTCTGCAAATTCATATCGCCCACACGTCCCTGGCACATCGCCCCTGAACCGGCTTTCCGGACAGGAACGAGTGCGGCTTGAAAAAAAGACTGCGCCGCAGGCGTCGAAATCGGACGCGCGGCGCTCTTCCAAATGTCAGGGCGCTGCCTGTCGGGCAACGCCTTTCTTCATTTACTGGGCAGCGCCCGCGTCACCGCCGCCGGCATTGCTGTCGCCGGTGCCAGTCGTCTTGGCGGCTTTGGCGGCATCATCGGCCTGCTTCTTCAGCAACGCGCGATAGCGGGCGACATTCTCGTTGTGCTCGTCCAGCGTCGCGGCAAAGACGTGCCCGCCGGTGCCGTCGGCAACGAAATAGAGGTCGGCGGTTTTCGACGGATTGGCCACCGCCTCCAGCGCTGCACGACCCGGATTGGCAATCGGCGTCGGCGGCAAGCCATTGATCACATAGGTGTTGTAGGGAGTCTGTTTCTGGATGTCCGACTGGTAGATCGGCCGGTCCGCCGGCTTTCCCTTGCCGCCGAACAGCCCATAGATGATGGTCGGATCGGATTGCAGGCGCATGCCCTTGGCAAGCCGGTTCAGGAAGACGGCGGCAACTCGCGAACGCTCGTCACCCTTGCCCGTCTCCTTCTCGACGATCGAGGCCAGCGTGACGAACTCCTCGACGTTGGCCAGCGGCAGGTCAGGCGCGCGCCGCTCCCAGACATCGTCAACCAGCTTCTTCTGATCCGCCAGCAGCTTGTCGACCATCTGCTGGCGTGTCGCGCCGCGCGTGAAGCGCAGCGTGTCGGTGGCGAGGCTGCCCTCCGGCGGCGTGGTTGCCGGCATGTCGCCGCTCAAGGCAGTCTCCTCGGCGATGCGCTGCAATGCCTGGTCGACCGTCAGTCCCTCAGGAATGGTCAGCGAATACATCACCGACTTGCCGCTCTTCAAAAGCTCCATGATATCGCGCATGGAAGCCCTGGGCTTGATCTCGTACTCGCCGGCTTTCAGCGCGGAATCATTGCCGAAGGCCCGCACGCCAAGACGGAATACCCGGGCGTCGCTGATCAGCCCCCGGCGTTCGAGCTGGTCGGCGATATCCTGGACGCCGGTGTTCGGCTTGACCAGGAAGGTGTCGCCATTAGCCGAAGGTCCGGGTTCGGTGAATTCCTGCTTGCCGAAATAGACCGCGACGCCGGCCGCCAGGACCACCAGCATCACCGAGGAGATGACGAAGTTCATGAACACGACGACCTGGCTGCGTGACGCACGCGAGCGCTTCGGCGGCGGCGTGCCAGCCTCCGGCCGCAACGCCTCGCTGGCCGTTTTCGGCACGATCGGGCCGGATGTCGGCGGCCGTTGCCCGAATTCTCCGTTGCCTGCCGGATTTGTGTTCATTTCGCCCTACCGTTTGATCGCCCAACGAATCCCCAGCGGCAGAGTAGGGGCGAATATGGCAAAATTGACGGCACGCCAAAGCGCCGCCCGGCAGCCGGACGATCAGCCATTGTATCGCTGGAAGACCAGCGACGCGTTGGTCCCGCCAAAGCCGAAGGAATTGGACAGCGCCACGTCGATCTGGCGGGCACGCGGCTTGTTCGGCACCAGATCGATCGCGGTTTCGCGTTCCGGGTTATCGAGGTTGATGGTCGGCGGCGCGACATTGTCTCTGATGGCAAGGATAGAGAAGATCGCTTCGGCGGCACCCGCCGCTCCAAGCAGATGGCCGATCGACGACTTGGTTGACGACATCGAAATCTTCGATGCGGCATTGCCGACAAGCCGCTCGACGGCACCGAGCTCAATCGTGTCGGCCATGGTCGAGGTGCCGTGCGCGTTGATGTAGTCGACATCGGCCGGCGTCAACTTGGCCCGGTTCAGTGCCGCCGTCATGCAACGGAAGGCGCCATCGCCATCCTCGGCGGGCGCGGTGATGTGATGCGCATCGCCAGTGAGACCATAACCCGTCACCTCGGCATAGATCTTGGCGCCGCGCGCCCTGGCATGTTCGAGCTCCTCGAGCACGACAACGCCGGCGCCCTCGCCCATGACGAAGCCGTCGCGGTCGCGATCATAGGGTCGCGACGCCGTTTGCGGCGAATCATTGCGTTCCGTCGACAGTGCCCGGCATGCGGCAAAACCGGCGATCGACAGCCGCGTCACCGGCGCTTCGGCGCCACCGGCGACCATCACGTCGGCATCGCCCCACATGATCAACCGGGCAGCATCGCCAATGGCGTGCGCGCCGGTCGAACAGGCCGTGACGACGGCATGGTTCGGGCCTTTCAGCCCGTGCCGGATCGAAACCTGCCCGGAGACGAGATTGATGATCTGGCCCGGGATGAAGAAAGGGCTGATGCGGCGCGGGCCGCGCTCCTTGAGGATCATCGCGTTCTCGGCGATGCCCTCGATGCCGCCGATGCCGGAGCCGATCAGGACGCCGGTGGCACACCGCTCTTCATGCGTCTTGGGTTCCCAGCCGGAATCCTTCAGCGCCTCGTCGGCGGCGGCAATCCCATACAGGATGAAGTCGCCGATCTTGCGCAGTTCCTTCGGCTCGAGCACGGCCTCCGGATTGAAGGTGGCATTGCTGCCGTCACCACGCGGAATGACGTGGGCGATCTTGCAGGCAAGATCCTCCACCTCGAACTCAGTGATGCGCTTGGCAGCGCTGCGGCCGGTCAGAAGTTCCTTCCAGCTGTGCTCGAAGCCCATGCCGAACGGCGACAGCAACCCAAGGCCCGTGACGACGACACGCCTCATCGCAGGTCCTCCCCGGTGATGACTGCGGAAAGCGTCAGGCCGAAGCCTTGTCGATGTACTTCACGGCATCGCCAACGGTCAGGATGGTCTCAGCCGCATCGTCGGGAATCTCGACGCCGAATTCTTCTTCGAACGCCATGACGAGTTCGACCGTGTCGAGGCTGTCGGCGCCCAGATCATCGATGAAGCTCGCCTGCTCCGTCACTTTGTCGGCATCGACGCCAAGGTGCTCGATGACGATCTTCTTAACGCGCTCTGCGGTGTCACTCATTTGGGCATCCTCGTCTTTTGTTTGTCTGTCTTCGTTAGCGGGCAGAATGCCGCTAATCAAGCTGAAAGATGGTCCTGCCGGAAACGCAACGACTACGGACCGGTTTTTGCCCGAACCGCCGGGTTGCGGGCCGCATTACACGAAAAATAGCTGAGGTCCAAGCCGAAATGGTCTCTTTTCACAACCCGCCGGCGTTGCTGCCGAACCTCGTTAGATCATCGCCATGCCGCCATTCACGTGGATGGTCTGGCCGGTGACGTAGGCGGCTTCGTTGGAGGCGAGATAAGCGACGGCGGACGCGACTTCAACGCTGGTGCCCATGCGCCGCGTGGGGATCGCCGCCATGATCGCCTCTTTCTGCTTGTCGTTGAGCTTGTCGGTCATCGCCGATTCGATGAAGCCCGGGGCGACGCAGTTGACGGTGATGTTGCGGGTGGCGATCTCCTGTGCCAGCGATTTGGAAAAGCCGATCATGCCGGCCTTTGAGGCGCAATAATTGGTCTGGCCGGGATTGCCGGTGACGCCGACCACCGAGGTGATGTTGATGATGCGGCCATGGCGGCGGCGCATCATCGGATGGGTGAGTTCGCGGGTCAGCCTGAACACGGCGGTCAGGTTGACTTCGAGCACGGTGTCCCAGTCGGCATCCGACATGCGCACGAACAGCCCGTCCTTGGTGATGCCGGCATTGTTGACCAGGATGTCGACGCCTTCGAGATCGGCCTCGGCTTTCTGGCCGAGCGCCTTGACCTCGTCACGGTTCGACAGGTTGGCCGGGAACAGCTTGACCCGGTCGCCAAGCTCGCTGGCCAGCGCTTCCAGTTTCTCGACGCGGGTGCCATGCAGGCCGACGATCGCGCCCTGCGCATGCAGCATCCTGGCGATCGCCTCACCGATGCCTCCCGATGCGCCGGTGACGAGCGCCTTGCGGCCAGTCAATTCGAACATGTCTTTTCCTTCTCTCAAACCGGATAACGGTTATCTGTAGACATCACAGCCCCAGAAGTCGTCGCCTTTCATAATACCTTCCTCGCCGCTCCTGATCCGTGCCAGCACCTCGGCGGCAAGGTAGGAGTCTTCTACGTCCTCAAGGCCGCGCTCAATGAACTCACGCATATGATAGGCTTTGCTGCGCCCAGTCTTGGACGCGAGAACATCCAGGCGCAGCCTGATCTCAGGAGAAAGACGGATCGATGTGGACATGCCGCACCTTAGTTGCGATGCACGTATTCATGTGGCCGCGCATCAGCGAATTCAAGTCAAGCCGTTCAACCAAGCGCCGCCAACGCCGCCTCGACCTCAGCCGCGGAGCCGACCGACGCGGTGGCAATGTCGCGGTTGATGCGCCGCGCCAATCCTGAAAGCACCTTGCCGGCGCCGATTTCGTAAAGCGTGGTGATGCCGTTCGCGCCGAACCACTCCACCGTCTCGCGCCAACGCACGCGGCCGGTTATCTGTTCGACCAGGCGGCGGGCGATCTCGTCCGGATCGCTGGTCGGGCTAACCGTGACATTGGATAGGACGGGAACCACCGGCGAATTCTTTGTCACGCCGGCCAGGGCTTCCCGCATGACGTCGGCCGCGGGCGCCATCAGCGCGGAGTGGAAAGGCGCGGAGACCTGCAGCATCAGCGCTCGCTTGGCGCCCTTTTCCGTGCACAGTTTCGCCGCCAGTTCGACCGCAGCCTTGGTTCCGGAAATAACCAGCTGACCGCCGCCATTGTCGTTGGCGATCTGACAGACCAACCCTTTGGATGCCTCGGTGCAGGCTGCTTCGACATCGGCCTGTTCCAATCCGATGATCGCCGCCATGGCGCCCTCGCCGGCCGGCACCGCCGCCTGCATGGCATTGCCGCGTATGCGCAGCAACCGGGCGGCATCGGCAACCGAAACGAAGCCAGCAGCGGCCAACGCCGAATATTCGCCCAGCGAATGACCGGCGACATAGGTGACCTTGCCTTTCAGCGAGAAGCCGCGCGATTCCAGCGCCCGGATCACGGCCAGGGACACCGCCATCAGTGCCGGCTGCGCGTTTGCGGTCAGCGTCAACGCCTCTTCCGGCCCTTCCCAGATCAGCTTCGACAAGTTCTCACCAAGTGCGTCGTCGACTTCCTGGAAGACCCTGCGCGCTTCGGGGAAGGCGTCGGCGAGATCCTTGCCCATGCCGACCGCCTGGCTGCCTTGTCCGGGAAAGGTGAATGCGACGGCCATGCGAGGGCTCCCAAGGGCTGGTTTTGCTTGCCTGATAGACGAGTTTTTCTTGCCTGTGAGGCATGGCGGGGCGCCAAGTCAAGCCCGGTTCGACCCTGCCCGACGGCCGCCTCATCCGCCGAGTGCCTGTTCCGAAAGGCTTTTTGGCGATCACTCCTGATGAAAACCGCTCACGATTCGTTTGCTGGCTCTTCTTATTTTGGCCACAGGCGCTAGCTTTGCGTGACAATTCCATGACAATCGAGTGACGTGTTTGTCGCTGGGTGGGGAAGTTTAAGTGGCAAAGAGTTACAAACGCGCCGGCAAGCCCGCGCCACAGTTCCTGGAAGACGACCCCTCCACCGGCTATCTGCCGGGCAGGAGATGGCCGGTCGTGCGCTATGGGCTTGTCAGCCTGGCGATCGCGGCCGTCCTGGTGTTTGCGATCGAACTGATCGTGCGCGGCGATTTTGCCGGCACGGTCTCCTTCTTCCTGCAGCCGCTCAAGCCGGGCTGGACCACCATTGTCGTGTTCGCGCTGATCCTGATCGGTCTCGATGCGGTGCTCGGCCGCAGCCACCAGAGCCTGATGATCGTCGCGCCGCTGACCTTGTCGCTTGCCTTCGTCGGTCACCAGAAGTCGCATTATCTCGGCGATCCGCTCTATCCGACCGATTTCCTCTATGCCCGCCAGATCTTCGCGCTGCTGCCGCTTTTGGTGCGCGACCGTCCGATGACCGCGCTCGCCATGGTCGCCGGTATCGTTGCCGGCCTGTCGCTGCTCGTCTATGGCTGGCGGCTGTGGCGCCGCAAGGTTCCCGCACTCAGCCGCAAGGGCCGCCTTGCCCGGCTGACGCTGGCCGTGCCGCTGCTCGCCTTTTTCGTTTCGATCATGGACTACGCCACCTTCTCCTGGACCAGGGACCGGCTGCAGATCATCCCGATCATGTGGGACCAGAAGGAGAACTATGCCTCCAACGGCTTTGCGCTGGCTTTTGCGCTCAATGTGCCGATGGCGCATGTCTCGGCGCCGCCGGGCTATTCCGACAAGGCGATCGCAGCGATAGCCAGGCCTAATGTGACCGCCTCGGTGCCGGCCGAGAAGCCCGATATCATCATCGTCATGAGCGAATCCTTCTGGGATCCGACCAAGCTGCCCGGCGTCACCATCACGCCCGATCCGATCCCCAACGTGCGCGCGCTGCGCTCGGGTTCGATGTTCTCGCCGGAATTCGGCGGCATGACCGCCAACATCGAGTTCGAGGCGCTGACCGGCTTCTCCAATGCGTTCCTGCCGGCCGGCAGCATCCCCTATCAGCAATATGTGCGCACGCCGACGCCTTCGCTCGCAACCTTCCTCAAGAGACAGGGTTACCGGGCGCGCGCCATCCATCCCGGCACCAACTGGTTCTGGAACCGGGGCGCGGTCTACGCTGATTTCGGCTTCAACGACTTCAAGTCGGAAGAGACGCTGCCACCCATGCAAAAGCGCGGGCCGCTGGCATCGGATGCGGCGATGACCGACGAGATCATCAGCGAGGCCGACGCAAGCGACGAGCCGGTGTTCTTCTTTGCCGTCAGCCTGCAAAATCACGGCCCCTACGAGCCGAACCGCTACTACAATCCGACGCATACGGTGCAGGCGCCGATCAGCCAGTGGGCGCGCGAATCGCTGCTCAGCTATGCCGAGGGCTCAGCCGACGCCGATCGCGGTCTTGAACGCCTCGTCGAATGGGCGAAGAAACGCTCCCGCCCCACCGTGATCGCCTTCTTCGGCGACCATCTGCCGCCGCTGGGGCCGGTCTATGTCGAAACCGGCTTCCTGAAGGACAATGTCGCACCGCGCAAGGAAGCGTCGCCCGAGGCCGCCCTCGAACACCACGAGACGCCGCTGGTCATCTGGTCGAACCGCACCGGACCGGCTGAGCACATGGGTGCCGTCAGCCCAGCCTTCCTGCCTTATCATATCCTGAAGACGGCCGGCATCAGCCATCCCTACTACACCGGCTTCCTGGGCGAGATGAGCGAACGCTACCGTGTCGTCGACCGCAATTTGCTGCTGACGCCGGCTGGCGAGGCCACGCCCGATTGGGCGCGGCAGAAGGAGATCGACCCGGCGATCCGCGATTTCCGCCTGCTGCAGTACGATATGATGTTCGGCAAACGCCACGCGGCGCCCGACTTCTTTCCCGAAACGGTCGACAAGATTGTCGCCGCCCATACGAGTTGAGACCGGCGATTCCCTCAGAGCCGGCTGGTCCGTCTCGGATCGCGCGTTCAGTTCGTCAATTGCAGCTTCGAGAACTTGTTGGCAATCTGCTGGAAGACGTCCGGCAATTTGGTCGGATCGTTGACTGCGTAATAGCCGCTCGGATCAGAGGCGCAGGCGCTGTAAAGCGCACGGTTGGCTGCGGTGTCGGACTGCAGCACCATGGTGTAGATCTGTACGCCCTGGTCCTTCAATTGGGTGCAGACGCTTTTGGTCCAGCCATCGACGTTGCGTGCCGCCGTCGTCTGGTTATCCGATCCGAAACGACCGCCGGCCAGATAGCCATAGGATGTGTAGTCCGACTTCGTCGGCTGTTGGCTGGCGCCATAGACGACGTTCTCACCGTCGGTGAGCAACAGCACGATCTTGCTGATGCCGGGCGTCTTCCACGGCGCTCCATCAGTGTAGGGCGCGGCGGGCGACAGCACCCGCATACCCCATGACAGGCCCTCGGAGACATTTGTGCCCGAACCGTTCCACTCGGTCATCCGACTAGCCGCCTTGCGCAGCTTGTCGAAATCGTCGGTCAGGGGGACCACCGGAGTCGGACACGCACGGTTCGGACCGATAGTGATGGGAGAGCCGGTCTCGGTGATGAGTTCCTTGGCGGGCGCAACATATTTGGCGATCTTTTCCCTGGCAGCCCTGTCATCGGGCGACAAAAGGTCGATGAGGTTGCCGAGCAGGTTGCTGAGATCGATGCCCAGAATGTTGATGCCCGACTGGGCAAGCCTGGTTTTGTCGCTGACATCGTTGAGGTAGGAGTTGTTGTAGTATTTGTCCGAATTGCCATAGGAGCCAGACGGCTTTTGGGCGTCTTCGGGATCATCCGGCGCAAAGTACGGCACGAACAGCGTGTCGGGCTTGGCCGTGTCGGGTGGCGTGTCGGAGATATTGTAAGCGCCTGGCCGCGCCTCGACACAACCCTTCCATCCGGTGCCATTCCATCCGGCATCGGTCCATCCGGTCTTCTTGAGCTGTTTGAAAAGCGCCATGTGGTTCGGCCGCTTGCCGTCGATGACGGGAAAATTGACGCCGTTGGTCGAGGACTTGCCGTCCATGTCGATCCAGGACGGATCGAAGCCGTCGCCATTGACGTTGACAGCCGTTACGAAAGGAACCAGCGAGGCGCGGACCTTGCGCGTCGGCGATTTCGCCGCTTCGAGCGTGTCGAGCAACGATTTTGTCGCCGTCCTCAACGCCGTCATACGCACGCCGGCCATCGAGCCGGTGTTGTCCAGCACCAGCACGACTTCGAGCTGGTTGTTCGATTCGACCGCCGAGGCATCGACGACGATGTGCTTGCTGTCGCCGAACAGGAAGGCGAAGTTGAGATTGACGTCCGCCGAGGCAACCGCCTTTGTCTTGACGAAGTTGACGCCCTTGTCGACAGTCAACGTCGCCTGCGCATTGCCGAGCTCGCCATGACCGACGATGTTGGCCTGGAAATAGCGGTTGAAAGCGTCATTGCGGGTGATGTCGAGATCGCCAAGGTGCGAGGAAGCAAGGTTTGCCGAATCGAGAGCGTTCTGCAAATTGCTCTTGGCCCGCATAAGGGTCGAGACATCGGTTGCGAAAGCGACAGCCGTCAGGATGACCGGCAAACCCAGTCCCAGCACAAGCGTGAAATTGCCGCCCGTCGAGCGCCAGAATTTGTCGAGAAGCATCCTTACCCCCGGAAATGCTTGCCGCTTTTGTGCGGTCGTCCGGGCTTTTGCGCCTTCCATGATGAATCGACCGTTGACGGCCAGGCTTCAACTCCACACAACCTGCTGGTGTGGTTAAGACGTGGTTGCCGGAAACCACAACTCCAGCCGTTGCTGCTCCCCGATCGTCGCGTGGGACACACGGGAATGCCGCTTGCCCTTGCTTTACGGTCGGATTGCTGTATAGACGCCCGCAATCTGCCGGTCCTTGCTGGGGGCTGAACGGAGGGCCGGAGGTCTTTTCGAAAACCTTCGTGTGAAGCCGGAAGTGCTTCCGCCTCCCGTGTCTCCGCTCTCGACCGTCTCGTTATGCTCCTTTCTTCCCCCTGCCCCTTCGAGGGTTTGCGGGTCAGAGAAGTTGCAGAGGCTTTTGCCGCCGGGAACCGGGAGAGAAACGAAGAAAGGCATAAGACATAATGGCTCTTTACGAACATGTGTTTCTTGCCCGGCAGGACCTCTCGCAGCAGCAGGTCGATGCTCTTGTCGAACAGTACAAGGGTGTCATCTCCGCGAATGGCGGGGCCGTCGGCCGGGTCGAGAATTGGGGACTGAAGTCCCTCACCTACCGGGTCAACAAGAACCGGAAGGCTTACTACACGCTGATGGACCTGAATTGCCCAGCGGCCGCGCTCAACGAGATGGAGCGCCAGATGGGCCTGTCCGAAGACGTGCTGCGCTTCCTGACCATCAAGGTCGAGGCGCATGAGGAAGGCCCGTCGGCCATGATGCAGAAGCGCGAAGAGCGCTCGGAACGCGGCGGCTTCGGCGACCGCGACCGTGGCGATCGTGGCCCGCGCTCGTTCGGCGACCGTGATCGCGGCGACCGTGGCGATCGTCCGCCGCGCTCGTTCGGCGACGCCGGTGCCGATCGTGGTCCGCGCCGTCCGCGCGAAGGCTTTGAAGGGGGTGCAGAATAATGGTCGACATCAATCAGATCCCGACCCGGCGCCCGTTCCATCGCCGCCGCAAGACCTGCCCGTTCTCAGGCGCCAACGCGCCCAAGATCGACTACAAGGACGTGCGTCTCCTGCAGCGCTACATTTCCGAGCGCGGCAAGATCGTGCCGTCGCGCATCACCGCCGTCAGCCAGAAGAAGCAGCGCGAACTCGCCAAGGCAATCAAGCGCGCCCGCTTCCTCGGCCTGCTGCCCTACGTGGTTCGCTAATAGCGTCAATGCGGGCGGCTCGCCGCCCGCTCTTCTCCCACGGCGACGGGCGCCGCAGGGTTGGACATCAAATCCCGGGTTGAGGTCAAAAACCTCTAACTGCCGCGACAGGCAGGACAGCGTCACCAGCGCCCCCGGCGCTCAAGCTTCCTGACCTGTTCCAGAGACATTCGGCGCCGATCTCATCGATCGATTGGCGCCCAACCGAAGGAACAAAACCATGGACGTCATTCTTCTCGAACGCGTTTCCCGCCTCGGCCAGATGGGCGACACCGTCAAGGTCAAGGACGGCTTTGCCCGTAACTTCCTGCTGCCGCAGGGCAAGGCGCTGCGCGCCAACGAAGCCAACAAGAAGAAGTTCGAAGGCCAGCGCGCCCAACTCGAAGCCCGTAACCTCGAGCGCAAGTCGGAAGCGGCCCAGATCGCCGAAAAGCTCGACGGCAAGAGCTTCATCGCCGTCCGCTCCGCCGGCGAAACCGGGCAGCTTTACGGTTCCGTTTCGACCCGCGACATCGCCGATCTGCTGACGGCGGAAGGTTTCTCGATCAACCGCAACCAGATCCTGCTCAACCAGCCGATCAAGACCATCGGTGTCACCAATGTGGCGATCGCGCTGCATCCGGAAGTCGAGGTCACCGTCACGCTCAACATCGCCCGCACGGCCGACGAAGCCGAGCGCCAGGCCAAGGGCGAGACACTGACCACCGCCGAAGCCATCTATGGCGACGACATCAACGACAACGCCCGGCCGGAGAACTTCTTCGATCCGAACACCGAGTTCGAGGGCGGCGAAGACAACGCCTGATCACACTTCGCAAGACGATTGGAGCCATGGGCTGATCACGACTTAAAGCCAAGCTCCGATCACTTTGCCGTCATCCAGCCATGCTGGACCAATGCCCGGGTCTCTCGCCCGGGCATTTTTGTGCCAAATGGAACTTTTCGAACCCCTATATATTGTTGCAGACTATGGCGTAGCGCGTCCTTTGGCCGCGCAAAGCACGCTGTGCAACTTTGGTTCGGCGCAAGACCCCCGGCGAAATCGATCCCGATTTTCGCGGTCACGCGCCAAGGCAGCCTGTTTGGCCGAGAGGGGACATTTGGTCATGAATATTCTGTTGAAGCGCGTTCTCGACCGCCTGGTGCGCACCGGCAATCTCAAGGTGACCGGCCCCAAGGGCTCGGCTGTGGTTTTCGGCGACGGCAGCGGCGAACCGGTGCACATGCATATCAAGACGGCGCATGCCGAGCGCGCCATCACCTTCGATCCGATGCTGGCAGTGCCAGAGTCCTACATGGACGGCGAACTCGACATCCTCGAAGGCGGCGTGCTGGGCGTGATGCGCATCGCCTTCCAGAATATGGGCAGCGGCGGCATCGACGCCACCTGGTCGAAGGCCATCGAAGGGCTGCGCCACGCCTTCCGCCGCCTGCAGCAGATCAACACCGCCTCGCGCTCGCGCCGCAACGTGCAGCGCCACTACGATTTGTCGGGCGACCTCTACCGGCTCTTCCTTGACCAGGACATGCAGTATTCCTGCGCCTATTTCGAGCAGCCGGACATGACGCTGGACGAAGCGCAGGCCGCCAAGAAGCGCCACATCGCCGCCAAGCTCCGGCTGAAAGCCGGCCAGACGGTGCTCGACATCGGCTCCGGCTGGGGCGGGCTTGGCCTCTACCTCGCCAAAGCGTTCGACGTCGACGTGCAGGGCGTGACGCTGTCGACCGAGCAGCATGGCGTCGCCACCGACCGGGCGCACGCGCAAGGGCTGGAAAGCCGCGTGCATTTCGAGCTCAAGGACTACCGCGAGCTCAACGAGCGTTTCGACCGCATCGTCTCGGTCGGCATGTTCGAACATGTCGGCGTCAACCACTACCGCACCTTCTTCGACAAGAGCGCGACGCTGCTCAAGCCGGATGGCGTGATGCTGTTGCACACGATCGGCCGTTCCGGCGTGCCTTGGGCGACCAGCGCCTTCATCCGCAAATACATCTTCCCGGGCGGCTATATCCCTTCGCTCTCAGAAGTCATGCCGGCGATCGAAAAGTCGGGCCTGGTCGTCACCGACGTCGAGATCCTGCGGCTCCACTATGCCGATACGCTGAAGCACTGGGGCGAGCGCTTCGCTGCCAACCGCGACAAGGCCAAGGCGATCTATGACGAGCGCTTCTGCCGCATGTGGGAATTCTATCTGGCGGCCTCGGAAGCCGCCTTCCGCTGGCAGGACCTGGTCATCTTCCAGATCCAGATCACCAAGAAGAACGATACGCTGCCGATGTCGCGCGACTACATGGCCAAATGCGAAAAGGCGCTCGAGATACGCGATATGGGGCATCGTGAAACGGCTCCCGTCAAAAAGAGTCCGACCGCCAAGCCAGCTCGTCGCCGCAAGGTTGCGGACCAGGAATAGCATTGCCGCTTGCCATTGCCGGCGCCTGCACTGAAAAAGGTCCCGTGACCGTCGCGGGACCTTTTTCATGACCTACGTCCTCTATGCCGCCGCCGCTCTGGCCGAGATCGCCGGCTGCTTTTCGTTCTGGGCCTGGTGGCGGCTGGATAAGTCGCCGCTTTGGCTTCTTCCCGGCCTCGGCTCGCTTGCCCTGTTCGGCCTCCTGCTGGCGCTGGTCGACACGTCAGCCGCCGGCCGCGCCTACGCCGCCTATGGCGGCATCTACATTGCGGCATCGCTTGGCTGGCTGTGGCTGGTGGAGGACGTGCGCCCCGACCGCTGGGATTTTGCCGGCGCGGCGCTCTGCATTGCCGGCGCTTCCGTGATCCTTCTCGTCCCGCGGGGCGCGTGAGATGGAGTTGCCGGCATCCCTCCGCCAAGGTGTCGAGCGCTTGCTCGAAAACGTTCCGCTGGCGGTACTCAAACAAGCGGCAAAAACGCTGTCCGACCGTTATCGTGCCGAATTGCGCGACGGCCGTCTGCACATGGCCGAGGATCTGGCGGTGAAAGCCTATCTGGCGACGCGGCTGCCGGCGACCTATGCCGCGATCCGCGCCAGTCTCGATGCGCTGAGCGATGCCAAGCCCGCCTTCCAACCCAAGAGCCTGCTCGATGTCGGCGCGGGTCCTGGTACTGCGCTTTGGGCCACGACTGAGCTGTGGCCCGATCTCGAACAGGCTGTGTTGTTCGAAGCCAGTGCGGCGGTACGCAAGGTCGGCGAGACACTTGCCGCCGGTGCGATTGCCGCACAGACGAGGTGGCTGGCGGGTGATGCCACCATCGACCTTGCCGACCTCCAGTCGGCCGATCTGGTCACTTGCGCCTATGTGCTCGATGAAATCGCTCCCGCATCACTGCCGAAGCTCATCGACCGGCTCTGGCAACTCACCGCCGACACGCTGCTTGTGGTCGAGCCGGGCACCCCCGCCGGCTGGCAGCGCATCCTTGCCGTGCGCCGGCAGCTGATCGAGGCGGGCGCGCATGTGCTAGCGCCTTGCGCGCATCAGGCGCCCTGCCCGCTGGTCCAGCCCGACTGGTGCCATTTTTCCCGCCGCGTCGCCCGCTCGCGCCTGCATCGGCTGGCCAAGGATGCCGACGTGCCGTGGGAAGACGAGAAGTTCATCTATGTCGCGGCTTCTCGCGACGGACCCACATCACACCAAGCGCGGGTTCTTGCGCCGCCGAAGTCCGGCTCCGGCAAGGTTCTGCTTAAGCTTTGCCAGGACGACGGCACCGCCGCCGAGCGCTTGTTCACCAAGCGCGACGGCGCCGACTTCAAGCTGGCTCGGCGCCTGGACTGGGGCGACAGGCTGGGTTCCGAATAGGCGGCAGTGGCGTTTCGAACCGCTCCGAAGAAAAATTCGGAGCGATGTCGAATCCAGGCCGTGCCGTTCGACCATTGGCGTTCTCGGATCTTTCGAGACGCCAAGAGTGTCAAACGGCATCAGCCAACAGGAGAGACGCAATGAGCTATATCGCAGGATTTGTCGCCGCGGTGCCCGCCGCCAACAAGGAAGCCTATCGCAAGCATGTCGCCAGACGGCATCGGTGCTGAAGGAGTTCGGCACCACCCGGATGGTCGAGGGATGGGGCGACGACGTGCCCGGCGGCAAGATCACCGACTTCAAGGGAGCCGTGAAGGCAAAGCCGGATGAGGTCATCACCTTTTCGTGGCACGAATACGCGGACAAGGCGGCGGCGGACGCTGCCTATCAGACGATGATGAGCGACCCGCGCATGGCGGAGATCGGCGCGTCCATGCCCTTTGACGGCAAGCACATGATCATCGGCGGTTTCACGCCGTTCATCGACCTGAACACGACCGGCAAGACCGGCTATATCGATGGCTCGCTGGTGCCGGTGCCGGCCGCCAACAAGCAAGCCTACCTTGCCGTGGCGGCGAAGCAGGCCGCGGTGATCAAGGAACATGGCGCAACCCGCGTCGTCGAGGCGTGGGGCGACGATGTTCCCGACGGCGAGATCACCGATTACCGCAGCGCCGTGAAAGCGACGGGCGATGAGGTTGTCGTCTATGCCTGGGTCGAATGGCCGTCGAAGCAGGTGCGTGACGACGCCTGGAAGAAGGTGATTGCCGATCCGCGCATGTATGCCGACACCATGCCCTACGACAACCAGCGCCGGGTCCATGGCGGCTTCGCACCGATCCTCGACGCCTGATCCCAAGAACCCTAGTTTCGACAATCCTGGAAAAGGAAACCCACCATGCGTTATGCCTGTCTCATCTACTACCACCCCAAGACGCTGTTCGGCGGCAGCCCGCAAGCCAACGCCGTGCTGGCCGAATGCGCCGGATATGACGAGGTGCTCAGGGCCAGCGGCCACTTCGTAACCGCCGAAGCCCTGGTGTTGCCGGAAGAGGCGATGACCGTGCAGGTCCGCGACGGCAAGATGTCTTCGGTCGACGGCCCGTTCATGGAGACCAAGGAAATCCTGGGCGGCATCATCGTCATCGAAGCCCGTGATCTCAATGAAGCGGTGCGGGTGGCGAGCGGCCATCCGCTGGCAACGATCGGCTTTATCGAAGTCCGTCCGGTCGTCGACTTCAGCCAGCCGCCGCCGGTCCTGTGAGCACCGCCGGCCCGCGCGACGCCCTGGAGGCGGCCTACCGCACCGAGGCGCGGCGCGTGCTGGCGACCTTGATCCGCCTGCTCGGCGGTTTCGACGCGGCGGAGGAGGCCTTGCACGAGGCCTTCACCGCTGCCGCCGAGCAATGGCCGCGCCAGGGTGTGCCGGCCAATCCCTATTCCTGGCTGGTCTCGGCCGGCCGCTTCAGGACCATCGACCGCTGGCGCCGGGAAGCGCGGCTGGCCGGGGCTCTGCCCGAGCTCACGGCTCTGGCCGAGCCGACACCGGAGCCGGCCATGCCGGAAGACATCCAGGACGATGAATTGCGGCTCATCTTCGTCTGCTGCCATCCGGCGCTGGCGCCGGATGCACGCATCGCCCTGACCCTGCGCGAAGTGGGTGGTTTGACCACCGAAGAGACCGCCCGCGCCTATCTGACGCCGGCACCGACCATTGCGCAACGCATCGTGCGGGCCAAGGCGAAGATCCGGGACGAGGCCATCCCTTACGAAGTGCCCGACCGCGACGACCTGCCGGCGCGTCTCGAGAGTGCGCTGCAGGTGATCTACCTGATCTTCAACGAGGGTTACGCGGCAACCGAGGGGCCGAACCTGACGCGGGCCGATCTGTGCGCCGAGGCGATCCGGCTCGGCCGGCTGATGGTTGAGCTGCTCGACCAGCCGGAGGCGCAAGGGCTGCTTGCCCTGATGCTGCTGCACGAGGCGCGGCGCGCAACACGGGTCGATGTCAGCGGCGATCTTGTGCTGCTGGAGGACCAGGACCGCGCGCTGTGGGACCGTGCGCTGATCGCCGAGGCCGACGGCCTGATCGGTCGGGCGATCGCCTCGCGCCGCATCGGACCTTACATCCTGCAGGCGGCCATTGCTTCCGTCCACGCCGAGGCGGCAGGCACGGCGGAGACCGACTGGGTACAAATCGTCGCGCTTTACGATGTGCTCGGCCGCGTCGATCCTTCACCCGTCGTGGCACTTAACCGCGCCGCGGCCATAGGCATGCGCGACGGCCCGCAGGCCGGACTGGCGGCAATCGAGGCGGTCATGGGACAAGGCGGGCTGGACGGCTACCATCTGGCGCACGCGGCGCGAGCAGACATGCAGCGCAGGCTTGGCTTGACCGAAGCGGCAAGGACCTCCTACCGGCGGGCGATCGAGTTGACCCGGCAACCGGCGGAACGCCGGTTCATCGAGGGGCGACTCGGTCAGCTTTGAGCGGGATGGCTGCACAGGGCACCATTCTTGTTTTCCCGTTTTGTTCTCCCTGTAGATGCGCTACAATCGTTCTTTCGATTCGAGTCAATTGTGATTCTTTCCACCGAAAAAACTCGGCTGTGAATCGCGGGTATCAAAGCTGATTGGACAGGCACTGGTGCAGATAAGTCAGCATGGACTTGTCACGTTCTGATATCGAGAAGCCGGGATCGAAATCGGGGACATCATGGCAGAAGCAGCGCGAAAATTCGGCGTGGCGGAAACACCGCTTTATCGTGAAGCGCCCAACAACATCGAGGCCGAGCAGGCGCTGCTCGGCGCCATCCTCGTCAACAACGACGCCTTCTATCGCGTCTCGGACTTCCTCAAGGCCAGCCATTTCTACGAACCGCTGCACCGCAAGATCTTCGAGGTGGCGTCCGAGTTCATCCGTATGGGCAAGGTGGCGACGCCGATCACGCTGAAAACCTTCCTGCCCGCCGACGAGAAGGTCGGCGACATGACGATGGCGCAATATGTCGTGCGGCTGGCGGTCGAGGCCGTCACCGTCGTCAACGCCACCGACTATGGCCGCGCCATCTATGACCTTGCCACACGCCGCGCGCTGATCACCGTCGGCGAGGACATGGTCAACATCGCCTATGACGCGCCGGTCGACATGGCGCCCGGCGAACAGATCGAGGACGCCGAACGCCGCCTGTTCGAGCTGGCCGAAAACGGCCGCTACGATGGCGGCTTCGAGAGTTTTTCCGATGCGTTGAAGAACGCCGTCGACATGGCCAGTGCGGCTTACATGCGCGACGGCCACCTATCCGGCATTGCCACCGGCCTGCGCGATCTCGACCACCGCATGGGCGGCCTGCAGCCATCCGATTTGATCATCATCGCCGGCCGCCCAGGCATGGGCAAGACGTCGCTGGCCACCAACATCGCCTATAACATCGCTGCCGCCTATGAGCCTGCCCAGCAGGCCGACGGTTCGGTCAAGGCGGCCAATGGCGGCGTCGTCGGCTTCTTCTCGCTTGAAATGTCGTCGGAGCAGCTGGCCACCCGCATCATCTCCGAGCAGACCGAGATTCCATCGTCGAAAATCCGGCGCGGCGATTTGACGGAAGCCGATTTCGGCAAGCTTGTCGCCTACACGCAGGAGAACCACAAGCGCCCGCTCTACATCGACCAGACGGGTGGTATCTCGATCGCCCAGCTCGCGGCGCGCGCCCGCCGCCTCAAGCGGCAGCGCGGGCTGGACCTGATGGTCATCGACTATATCCAGCTGATGCAGGGTTCGTCCGCCAAGGCGTCGCAGAACCGCGTCCAGGAAATCACCGAGATCACCACCGGACTGAAGGCACTCGGCAAAGAGTTGGGCGTGCCGATCATCGCCCTCTCACAGCTCTCGCGTCAGGTCGAAAGCCGCGACGACAAGCATCCGCAGCTGTCCGATCTGCGCGAATCGGGCTCGATCGAGCAGGACGCCGACGTCGTGCTGTTCGTGTACCGTGAGGAATATTACATCAAGAACAAGGAACCGGAGAAAGGCACGCCCGAGCACCTCGCCTGGGAAACGAAGATGATCGAGGTCCAGGGCAAGGCCGAAGTGATCATCGCCAAGCAGCGCCATGGCCCGACCGGCACCGTCAGCCTTGCCTTCCAGGGCGAGTTCACCCGCTTCTCCGACCTCGCCGAGGAGCATCATCTGCCGGAAAGGTTCGAGTAGCTTTTTGACCTACCGTCGCGCTCTGTCACACCCCCCTCTGTCCTGCCGGACATCTCCCCCGCAAGGGGGGAGATTGGATGTCGTTACCGATTTCGCCAATCGCCGACGTGGCAGAGATGGTGCTGTAGTCAAAACTGCCAATCTCCCCCCTTGCGGGGGAGATGTCCGGCAGGACAGAGGGGGGTGTGAAGGAACGCCCCGCTTTCCCAATTTTCAGCCTGCGGCGACGTAATGGCAAAGTCACGCGTCCAATTCATCTGCCAGAGTTGCGGATCGGTGCATCAGCGCTGGGCCGGCAAATGCGATGCCTGTGGCGAGTGGAACACGCTGGTCGAGGAAGGCACGTCCGGCGGCATCGGCTCGGGACCAGCCAACACGCGCAACGCCCGCAAGGGCCGCGCGGTGGTGCTGACCACGCTGTCCGGCGATATCGAGGACGCGCCGCGCATCATCTCGGGCATTGGCGAACTCGACCGCGCCACCGGCGGCGGTTTCGTGCGCGGCTCGGCGTTGCTGGTCGGCGGCGACCCCGGCATCGGCAAGTCGACGCTGCTCACCCAGGCGGCCGCGGCGCTGGCATCAAAAGGCCATCGCATCGTCTATGTTTCCGGCGAAGAGGCGGTCGCGCAGATCAGGCTGCGGGCGCAGCGGCTTGGCGTCGCCTCTTCTCCGGTGGAACTTGCCGCCGAGACCAATGTCGAGGACATCCTGGCGACGATCGCCGACGGCAAGCGGCCTGATCTCGTCATCCTGGATTCGATCCAGACGCTGTGGACCGACCTTGCCGATTCGGCGCCTGGGACCGTCACACAGGTGCGAGCCGCCGCCCAGGCGATGATCCGTTATGCGAAATCCACGGGGGCGGCGATCGTGCTGGTCGGCCATGTCACCAAGGAAGGCCAGATCGCCGGGCCGCGCGTCGTCGAGCACATGGTCGACGCCGTGCTCTACTTCGAAGGCGAAGGCGGCCATCACTATCGCATCCTGCGCACGGTGAAGAACCGTTTTGGACCGACCGACGAGATCGGCGTCTTCGAAATGTCGGACAAGGGCCTGCGCGAGGTCGCCAATCCGTCCGAGCTTTTCCTTGGCGAACGCCATGCCAAATCGCCGGGGGCGGCGGTTTTCGCCGGCATGGAGGGGACAAGGCCGGTGCTGGTCGAGATCCAGGCACTGGTCGCACCCTCCTCGCTCGGCACGCCGCGCCGCGCCGTCGTCGGCTGGGACGGCGCCCGGCTGTCGATGATCCTGGCGGTTCTCGAAGCCCATTGCGGCGTGCGCTTCGGCACTCACGATGTCTATCTCAATGTCGCCGGAGGCTACCGGATTTCGGAGCCCGCGGCCGATCTGGCAGTGGCGGCCGCCCTGGTTTCCTCGCTCACCGGTCTTGCCCTTCCCGCCGATTGCGTCTATTTCGGCGAAATCAGCCTTTCGGGCGCCGTGAGGCCGGTTGCGCATGCGCAACAGCGCCTCAAGGAAGCCGAAAAGCTGGGTTTTGGAAGCGCGGTTCTGCCCTCGGGCAGCGGGGAACTGGCCGGGGGGATCGGGGCCGGTTCTTTCCAGCCGACCGAGCTTGCCGACCTCGTGGCACGCATAGCCGGCTCACGCCGAAGCCGCGTGGACGAAGAAGATTAGAGCATCGGACCCAGAACCCGATGCTCCGCGCTATAATGCGGCTCATGGAGTGGGGCGAAAGACATGCCGATTACGCTGCTTGACGGAATTCTCGTCGGCTTCACTCTGGTCTCGGCGATGCTCGCCATGGTTCGCGGCTTCTCGCGCGAAGTCCTGTCCGTCGTCTCCTGGGCAGCGGCGGCAGCGGCGGCGTTCTTCTTCTACAAGCCGGTTGTGCCTTACCTCGCGCCCTACATCGAGAATGAAAAGGTCGCCATGGCGGCGGCCGCCGGCGTGGTTTTCATCATCGCGTTGATCGTCGTCTCGGTCATCACCATGAAGCTAGCCGACTGGATCATCGATTCCAGGATCGGCGCACTCGATCGTACGCTCGGTTTCCTTTACGGCGCCGCGCGCGGCATCCTGGTCGTTGCCGTCGCCCTGCTGTTCTTCAACTGGCTGGCCGGTGCCAAGGCACCAGCCTGGGTCACGGAGGCCAAGTCGCGGCCGCTGCTCGAACAGATCGGCGCCAAGCTCGAAAGCCTGCTGCCCGAGGATCCGGAAAACGCGATCCTCAAGAAGCTCAATCCGAATCAGCCGGCCGCCGAGACGCCAGCGGCTCCGGACGCACCGGCCGCGGATGCTCCGGCGGGCGGCGACGATGCCAACACGCCGGCGCCTGACGACAATGACGCAACACCACCGGCCAACAACGCTCCGGCACCGGCGGCACCGGCAAACTGACGCCCGAAAACGGCGTCAGGATCTGACGATGGTGTGAACGACCGCACGGCCCGCGTTGCTTTCGGCGCGAACCCGCATTATATGGCGATTTTAGCGGAGCTTAAGATGGCAGACGCAGACGACGTGCTTTCCGCCGAGGCCGACGACCATTTCCACGACGAATGCGGTGTGTTCGGCATTTTCGGCCGGCAGGACGCTGCGGCCATCGTTACACTGGGCCTGCATGCGCTGCAGCATCGCGGCCAGGAAGCGGCCGGCATCGTTTCCTATGACGGCAGCCAGTTCCATGTCGAACGCCATGTCGGCCTGATTGGCGACACCTTCACCAAGCAGCGCGTCATCGACAGCCTGCAAGGCAACCGCGCCATTGGCCATACGCGCTACGCCACCACGGGCGGCGCCGGCATGCGCAACATCCAGCCCTTTTTCGCCGAATTGGCCGATGGCGGCTTCGCCGTCGCCCACAACGGCAATCTGACCAACGCCATGACCGTGCAGCGCGCGCTGCAGAAGCAAGGCGCGATCTTCTCCTCCACCTCCGATACCGAGACGCTTTTGCACCTCGTCGCCACCAGCAAGGAACGCGACTTGAACTCGCGTTTCATCGATGCGGTGCGGCAGGTCGAGGGCGCCTTCTCGCTGGTGGCGATGACGGCCAAGAAGATGATCGGCTGCCGCGATCCGCTCGGCATCCGGCCGCTGGTGCTCGGCGATCTCGACGGCGCCTGGATCCTGGCCTCCGAAACCTGCGCGCTCGACATCATCGGCGCGCGTTTCGTTCGCGACCTGAAGCCCGGCGAGATGGTTGTCGTCACGTCCAAGGGCATCGAGAGCCTGTTCCCCTTCGAACCGCAGAAGACCCGCTTCTGCATCTTCGAATATGTCTATTTCGCGCGGCCGGATTCCTCGGTCGAAGGCCGTAACGTCTATGAGGTGCGTAAGCGCATCGGCGCCGAGCTGGCGGTCGAAAGCCCGGTCGAGGCCGACATCGTCGTGCCGGTGCCGGATTCGGGCACGCCGGCGGCGATCGGCTTCAGCCAGGCCGCAGGCATTCCCTTCGAGCTCGGCATCATCCGCAATCATTATGTCGGCCGCACCTTTATCCAGCCGGGCGATTCGATCCGCCACATGGGCGTCAAGCTGAAGCACAATGCCAACCGCCGCATGATCGAGGGCAAGCGCGTGGTGCTGGTCGACGACAGTATCGTGCGCGGCACCACCAGCCAGAAGATCGTGCAGATGGTGCGCGACGCCGGCGCCAAGGAGGTGCATATGCGCATCGCTTCACCGCCGACACGCGCGTCCTGCTTCTACGGTGTCGACACGCCGGAGAAATCGAAGCTCCTGGCATCGCGCATGTCGATCGAGGAAATGGCCGAGTTCATCCGTGTCGATTCGCTTGGCTTCCTCACCATTGACGGGCTCTACCGCGCGGTCGGCGAGGCCAGCCGCGACAACGACCAGCCGCAATTCTGCGACGCCTGCTTCACCGGCCAGTATCCGACCCGCCTGCTCGACTTCGAAGGCCACGACAATGTGCGAACGCTGTCGCTGCTGGCGACGAGCGGGACGTAGGCCGGACCGTCATCAGCGTTAGTCAAATTCCCGGAATCCATCGCATGACCCTCGATCTTTCCGGCCGCGTTGCGGTCGTCACCGGCGCCTCGCGCGGTATCGGCTATTTCATTGCCAAGGAATTGGCTGCCGCCGGCGCGCATGTCATTGCGGTGGCGCGCACTGTCGGAGGACTGGAAGAGCTCGACGACCAGATCAAGGCGGCCGGCGGCCAGGCGACACTGGTGCCGCTCGACCTCGCCGACATGGCCGGTATCGACCGCCTGGGCGGCGCCATCCACGAACGCTGGGGCAAGCTCGACATTCTCGTCGCCAATGCCGGCGTGCTCGGCGTCATTTCGCCGATCGGTCATGTCGAAGCAAAAACCTTCGAGAAGGTGATGACCATCAACGTCACCTCGACCTGGCGGCTGATCCGCTCGGTCGACCCCCTGCTACGGCTCTCCGATGCTGGACGAGCGATCATCCTGTCTTCCAACGCAGCGCACTCGGCGCGTGCCTTCTGGGCGCCCTACGCGGCCTCCAAGGCCGCGGTGGAGACGATGATGCGCTCCTGGGCGCATGAGACGCAGAGCCTGCCGCTCCGGGTCAACGCCGCCGACCCCGGCGCCACCCGTACCGCCATGCGTGCCCAGGCAGTGCCGGGCGAAGATCCCGAGACGTTGCCGCACCCCGCCGAGATCGCCAAACGCATCGTACCGCTGGCCAGGCCGGAGCTGAAAGAGACCGGATTGATCTTCCAGGCCAAGCACAATCGCTTCGTCGCCTATCGCCAGCCGGAATAAAACTTGACTGCGAGATGGATTAAATAGGCCTCCGGCAACGTTTCCTCTGACGTAACCATTCGAACTGGAGGATCGACATGCGCAGACTTGTTCTCGTTGCCACCACGGCCATCGCGGCCGCCCTCGCCGCCACAGTCGGCGCAGCCCTCTCGCAAGATGCCAAGATGAGCTTCTTCGTCACCAGTGTCGGTTCCGGCAAGGGTGCCGACCTCGGCGGCCTCAAGGGCGCCGACGCGCATTGCGCATCGCTGGCGGAAGCCGCCGGCGTCACCGGCAAGAGTTGGGCCGCCTATCTGTCGACCAGCGATACTGACGCCCGCGACCGCATCGGCAAGGGGCCGTGGGTGAACGCCAAGGGCGTCAAGATCGCTGACGACGTCGCCTCGTTGCACAGCGATGCCAACGGCATCACCAAGCAGACGGCGCTCAGCGAGAAAGGCGAAGTGGTCAACGGCCGCGGTGACACGCCGAACCGCCACGACGTGCTGACCGGCTCCAAGCCCGACGGCACCAGGATCGCCGACCAGACCTGCGGCGACTGGACGATGAGCGGGGCGGAAGGCGCCGCTATGATGGGCCATCATGACCGCACGGGCCTCGACGATTCGGTAGCCGCCAAATCCTGGAATTCCTCGCACGCCTCGCGCGGCGGCTGCAGCCAGGAGGCGCTGAAGGGCACCGGGGGCGATGGCCTGTTCTATTGTTTTGCCACCAACTGAGCCGATTGGGCTTCGAAATTTGGGCTGGAACCCATCGTCACATCACGCGGCTGTGATGTGACGATGGAAGGCTGCGCCGCCGTCATGCTTTCGTCATTTCCGTGGAGTTGGTAAGGATCACAGCGACTCCCACAACAAGCGCCCACTGGCAGAATGAGGAAATCCCCATGGCTACGACCGCAGCAGCGTTGGTCTGGTATCTGGTAATCGCCGGTCCGCAAGGCGGCATGGTCGTGCTGCCCAGCACCTTCGACAAGCGCGAACAGTGCACCGCCGCCATCACCGAATATCAGAAGCAGCCGACACCAGCCGGCTGGTCGGTCCAATGCGTGCCGAGCGCCTCGCCCTTCACCGACGAGGGCGACGCCGAAGAACCGTCAGCACAGTAAGCGTCAGCGCCGTGCGCTCACCGTCAGCTCCGGCTTCTGGCTGATGGTCTGGAAGACCACGCAATAGCGCTCGGTCAGCTTCAGCAGCGAGTCTATCCGCTCCTGCGGCTCATCGGTGTCGAGCTTGAAATTGAGCCGGATGGCGCGAAAGCCGACCGGCGCATCCTTGGCGACACCGAGCGTGCCGCGAAAATCGAGATCGCCTTCGGCTTCCACCGTGGCGGCGCCGAGCTTGAACTCGAGCGCCGTCGCCACCGCCTTCAGCGTCACCCCGGCGCAAGCCACCAAGGCCTCCAGCAGCATGTCGCCCGAGCAGAGTTCAAGGCCTGAGCCGCCTGTTGCCGGATGCAAACCGGCGATGGCGAGCGCCCTGCCCGTCTCCACCTTGCAGGCAACCGACTGGTCATCGATCGAGCCCTTGGCGCGAAGCGTGATCAGAGCCTGCGAAGCATCGTCACGATAGGCCTGCTTCAGCGGCGCCTGCATGGCCTTCAGTTCGGTCGCATCCATCCGCTTTCCCCTTCGTCGACTGCTTGCGTCACCGGCATACGCCGTCCGGTCGAGATTTGCGCCGATCACCGTGGGAAGGCAATGCCGTTCCGCAACAGGAAACAGCCGCCAACACCGATATCCCAAATGGGACATTGACGGACAAGGTCACAAAAACGTCTGATCCGGGCAAGTCATCACTCCATTTCCCGGCGGTCCCCAGATGCCCCGTACCCTCTCGACAAGGCCGAAACAGGATGGGTTTCGCGCGCCCGGCGAATTCGAACCCAAATCAGGCTGCTGGATGATCTGGCCGGAGCGACCGGACACCTGGCGCCTCGGCGCCAAGCCCGCGCAAAAGCTGTTCGCGGATGTCGCCGCGGCGATCGCGCAAAGCGAGCCGGTGACGGTGGCGGCCTCTGCTCGCCAGTGGCAGAATGCCCGAGCGCGATTGCCCGGCCATGTGCGCGTCGTGGAAATGTCCACCAACGATTCCTGGCTGCGCGACAGCGGCCCCAATTTCGTCGTCAACGATCAAGGCGACGTGCGTGGCGTCGATTGGATCTTCAACGCATATGGCGGTTTTGACGGCGGCCTCTACGCGCCATGGGACCTCGATGATCTGGCCGCGCAAAAAGTGCTCGAAATCGAGAACATGGATCGCTACCGCGCACCTCTGATCGCCGAGGGCGGCGGGTTGCAATGTGATGGCCAGGGCACCCTCATCACGACGGAGCAATGCCTGCTCAACCGAAATCGCAACGCTCATCTCGGCAAGGCCGAGGTGGAACGCCAGCTTGGCGACTATCTCAGTGTCGGCACCGTCATCTGGCTGCCACGTGGCCTCGCTTTCGACGAGACCGACGGTCATGTCGACGACGTCTGCTGTTTCGTGCGCCCCGGCGTCGTCGTGCTGAGCTGGACCGACAATCGGGAGGATCCGCAATACGAGATTGTGCGAGAAGCCGAAGAGGTGTTGCGTTCGGCCCGCGACGCGCGCGGCCGCGCGCTGGAAGTTCACCGGCTGCCCCACCCCTTGCCGATCGAGATGACGCCGGAAGAAAGCGACAGCGTGGACCGGCTGGATTCGACCTGGGCGCGACCGGCCGGAAACCGGATCGCGGCAAGCTATATCAACTACTATCCGGGCAACAGCGTCGTGGTGGTACCGCAATTCGGCTGCGATCTCGATGTGAAGGCCAAGCAGACGTTGGCCGAGTTGTTTCCCGATCACCGAATAGTCGGCATCGAAAACTCGCGCGAGATCCTGCTGGGCGGCGGCAATGTCGCCTGCATCACCTTGCCGGTCTATGCCCCGCAACGGCGTTGAGGGACGGGCATGCCAAAAACAGATAGCGAAAACGGAGGACATTTATGCGCGCTCTGATCTTCTCAACCCTGCTTGCCTGCGGCATCTGCGCAAATGCGGCTTCGGCTGACGAGGAAAAGATCGTCAACGTCTACAATTGGTCCGACTACATCGCGCCGGACACGGCCGAGAAATTCGAGAAGGAGACGGGAATCAAGGTTCGTTACGACGTCTATGACGGCAACGAGGTGCTTGAAACCAAGCTGCTCACCGGTGGCTCCGGGTATGATGTGGTCTACCCTTCAGCCTATCCGTTCCTGAAGAACCAGGTGAAAGCAGGGGCTTTCCTGGAACTCGACAAAGCGAAGCTTGCGAACCATTCGAAGATCGATCCGCAGGCCCTGGCGCTGATCGCGGGCGCCGACCCACAGAACCTGCATGCCGTGCCCTATATGGCCGTCACCGACGGTATTGGCTACAACGTCGCCGCGGTGAAGCAGAGGCTACCGGACGCGCCGACGGATTCCTTCGCCATGGTGTTCGACGTCGAAATGGTCAAGAAGCTCTCCGACTGTGGCGTGGCCATGATCGATGCGCCGGCGGAAGTCATCCCGATGGCGATGAACTATCTTCACATCGACCCCAGATCGACCAGTCCCGACGACCTCGCCAAGGTCGAGGACCTGCTGGGCAAGGTGCGGCCCTACATCCGCTATTTCCATTCGTCCAAATACATCAACGACCTCGCCAACGGCGACATCTGCGTGGTGTTGGGCTGGTCGGGCGACATACTCCAGGCAAGGACCCGTGCGGCGGAATCCGTGAAGAAGCTGGAGATCGCCTATTCCATCCCCAGGGAAGGCACGCTCATCAACTTCGATACGATGGCGGTGCCGAAAGATGCGCCGCATCCCGGCAACGCCCAGGCCTGGATCGACTTCAATCTGCGGCCCGATATCGCCGCGGCCAATTCCAGCTATGTCTCCTACGCCAATGCGATACCGGAATCTCTGCCGCTGATGGACAAGGCGATAGCCAGCGATCCCGGCGTCTTTCCGTCTGATGCCGTGAAGGCCAAGCTGTTTGTGGTGGACAACAACGACCCAAAGCTGCTGCGATCACAAAACCGCATGTGGACGCGCATCGTGACGGGGCAATAGAGCAATTCCGGGAAAAGTGCGCAGCGGGTTTTTCCGGGAAAGCGCGTAGCGCTTTTAGCGCCGCTCGGAAGCCGTCAATCCCGAGCGACGTCGCGGAGGGTCGCCAGCAGCTCGACCTGGGAGTGCACGCCGAGCTTGCGGTAGATCTGTTTGATGTGGTTGCGGACGGTGCCGGGCGAGACGGCGAGACTTCGCGAAATGGTCTTGGCGTTGCCACCATCGACCAGGTGCCGCGCAATTTCGGCCTCGCGCCTGCTCAGCCGCGAGCGAGCGTCACCGATTGCGGCGCCCTTGTGCCGGAAGCGGCACAGATGAAGCAATCTTTCCAAAATGAGCCTTGTCGCGCTGCTTGCCGCGCAAGCCGTTGCCAGATCCTGCTCGCCAAACGGTTCTGCCCCGTTTCGCCTGAGAAAAGTGACATAGCCAGCGGTCAGCCCGTCGAGATTGAACACACCGGTGATCTCGTCGAAACTGTCGGAAGGGCCGAAGAATTCGCGATAGTAGGGGGTGCGCTGGAAGTCGCCATTGCGGAGTGCCGACAGCGGCAACAGGAAATCCTGCCTTGTGCTGGCGAACCTCTGGAAGAAGGGATCCTGGCGATACAGTCGTGCATCGTAGTCGCGGTTCCAGCGATCGGGGCCGGCATCGTCGATGGTCAGGGACGTGATATCGCGACGGTAAAAGCCGACATAGGCGCGGTCGGAGCCAAGCAACTCGCTCGCCGCTGCCGTGAAGCGAGCCGACAATTCTTCGGGAGTCGCGGCAACGGCCGCAGCGGCCACACCGCCGCTCCAGCGTCCAAACTGATCGAGGGAAACATTCGACTGCATTCCGGCTCACACTAGCGCAAGCCGTTGCAAGTTCAAAACAGCCATTTCCTTTGACTTCGACCCTCTCGGCCATACCTATGCGGGAGTCGTTGTCGCGGAGCCATCATGCCGGTCAAGCTGAAACTGATCTGCCTTATCCTGCCGATGCTTGCCGTCCTGGCGCAGCCCGTCCTGGCTGAAACAGCGGAGCGGCCGGCGCCCTCGGGCGGCGTTCTGTCCCTGCTGCCGCCGCCACAGACAACCGACCATTCGATCACGCTGGCCGGAAGCAAGCTGGATTACCAGGCAAAGGCGGCGACACTGTCGCTGCTTTCCGGCAAGGGCGACGTCACGGCGGAGATCTTCTATGTCGCCTACACGCTGGAGCCGCCGGCAAGCGGGGCCAAAGACCCGCAGCGGCCGATCACCTTCGTGTTCAACGGCGGCCCTGGAGCAGCGTCCGCCTATCTGCATATCGGCGCACTCGGTCCACGGATAATCGCGACGGGAGCCGACGGCGAATTCCTGCCGTCACCGCAAAGACTGATCGACAATCCCGACAGCTGGCTCGACATGACCGATCTCGTCTTCGTCGATCCGGTGGGAACCGGCTATAGCCGCGAGGCACCGGGGCAGGACACGCGCGATTTCTGGGGCGTCAACCAGGATGCCAGCTCGATTGGCGCCTTCATCCGGCTCTATCTCGCGCAGAACGGCCGCACCGGGTCGCCGCTGTTCCTCGCCGGCGAAAGCTATGGCGGGTTCCGCGCGGCGCTGCTCGCCAGGACATTGCAGGAAGATATCGGCATCAGTCCGGACGGCATCGTGCTGATCTCCCCGGCGCTGGAGTTCACGCTGGTGCAGCCCGACGAATTCGAGCCGCTGCATTGGGCGCTCGAACTGCCTTCACTGGCGGCGGTGCGGCTACGCGCCGAAGGCGTCAGCGGCGATGCATTGCGGGAGAAGCTGGCAGACGTCGAACATTATGCGATGGGCGATTACCTCACGGCAATCACCAGCGGACTGGAGCAAGGCAGGCGGCTGGCCAGCCAACGCGTGGCTGACATCACCGGCCTGCCGCTCGACCTGGTGCAGCGGAACTCCGCCCGCATTCCCACCGGCCTGTTCGCAAGGGAGTTCGCCCGCGCCAGCGGCAAGGTGCTCAGCCCCTATGACGCCACGATCGGCACGGCCGACATCGCGCCCGAGAGCGCCCGCATCGCCGGCCCGGATCCGGTGCTCGACCGCAGCGTGCCGGCGCTGACGTCGGCGTTCGTCGGCTATATCAGCGACGAACTGCATTTCCGCACCGATGTCAGCTATCGGCTGCTCAATGGCGAAATCAGCCATAATTGGGACTACGGGACCAGCGCGTCACGGCAAGGCTATGCCGGGGTAATGGACGATCTGCAGCGAGCACGCTCGCTGAACCCCTCGCTCGGCGTCGTGATCGTCAACGGCTACACCGACCTGGTCACGCCTTACCTCGCCTCGCGCTACCTGGTGAACCAGATCCCGTCGCTCGCCAATGCCAAGCCTATCCGTCTCGATGTCGTCGAGGGCGGGCACATGATGTATTTCCGATCCGATGGTCGGCGCGCCCTGAAAGAGGCCGCTTCGGAGCTTTACCAGGCGACGCAATAGGCTTGGCGACAGTGCAACTCGCCATGGACCCCTGCCCCAACATAAGCACCGGGCTGGCGTAGCGCCGCAGCGGTTTTCGCCCGTATAGCTTGGTGCCAAGGGAGCTGAATTCACAGTTCCCTTGTGTCGCTCCTCACAGCATTTCTGCCGCTCCGGCAATTTTGGTCCCACGCGCCTTATGGCCGATATCGCCATTCTCGAAACACGCGAGCGGGTTCTTGCAGGCATCCTGCTGACCGGTGCGGCCTATCTGCTGTTTTCGACACAGGATGCTTCGATCAAGCTGTTGGTCGTCGGCATGAGCGTCTGGCAGATCATGTTCTTCCGCAGCATCACCATTCTGGGTGCGTGCGCGGCGATCGGCGGACGACAGTTGTTTGCTGACACGATGCGCTCGCCGATCGTGCGGCCGATGCTGGTGCGCAGTGCCTTCACGCTTGCTGCGTGGCTCTGCTACTACAACGCGGCGCGCAGCCTGCAGCTCGCCGAACTGACCACCGTCTATTACGCGGCCCCAATCATTGTCACCGTGCTTTCGGTGTTCCTGCTCGGCGAAAAAGTGCCGATGCTGCGCTGGCTGGCGGTGCTGATCGGCTTTGCCGGCGTGTTCATCGCTTGCGATCCGACTCATCTCGGCCTGTCCGTGCCGGTGCTGCTGGTGCTGGCGGCCGCCTTCTTGTGGGGCATCGCCATCGTACTCTTGCGCAAAACCGCCCTTGCCGAGCGCTCGATGATCCAACTCCTGCTCAACAATTTCTATTTCCTGCTGTTTTCGGCGGTACCGGCGTTGTTGTGGTGGCGGACACCGGACGGGGCTCAGTTGCTGCTCCTTGCCAGCGTCGGCGCACTCGGCGGCCTGGCGCAGTATCTTCTCTTCGAGGGCATGAAGCGCACACCGGCCTCGGTGCTGGCAACGCTGGAATACACCTCGCTGTTGTGGGCGTTCGCGCTCGGCTTTGCGATCTGGGGCGACGTGCCGCGCCGCGAAGTCTTCCTGGGTGCCGCCCTGATCGTCGCCGCCGGCCTGCTGATCGTCGGCACCGAGCATTTTCGCAAACGCCTATGATGTGGATCACCATCATTGCTGACATTACGATGTCAGGACCAAGCGGCGTAGGCTGGCCGCATGACTGAGATTGCAGCTACCATCGACACCGCCGCGGAGCGTACGCTCGGCATCATCCTGGTGTCGTCCTCGGCGGCTGTGTTTGGCCTGACCGGCGTTCTGACCAAGTCGATCCATGCCGACCCGCTGACCATCATCTGCTGGCGCGGCTTCGTCGGCTCGATCCTGGTCAGCCTCTATGTGCTGTGGCGGCGCCACCGCTCCGGCGGGCGTGATAGCCTGCGGCTTGGCTGGCGCGGCTGGCTGCTGGCGGTGGAAGGGGCTCTCGCCAGCATCGCTTTCATATCGGCATTCAAGTTCACCTTCGTTGCCAATGTCGCCGTCATCTATGCCACAGCACCTTTCGTCACCGCGCTGCTGGCCTGGGTTCTGACGCGCGAACCCTTCCGGTTGCAGACGATGGTCGCCGCCGCCGTGTCACTGTGCGGCGTGGCGATCATGGTCTGGTCCGGCTTCGGCACCGGCAATCTGTTCGGCGACGGACTGGCACTGCTGATGACCATCGGCAGCGGCCTCTACATGATCATGGTGCGCGCCTTCCGCGACACGCCCGTGGTGTGGGCCGGTGCGGTTTCGGCTTTCCTGTTGTTCGTGCTCGGCTGGTTCGTCGCCGATCCGCTGGCGGTTTCGCCAAGGGACGCCGTTCTGCTCGCCACTTTCGGCGCGTCCTTCGCACTCTCCTCGATCCTGTGGACGGAGGGCGCGCGGCTCATCCCGCCGGCCGAATCCGGGCTGCTCGGCTCGGCCGAAGTGCCGTTCGCGATCCTGTTTGCCTTCCTGTTCCTGGGCGAGATTGCCCCAGCCGCCAGCATGATCGGCGGCGTCATCGTGTTGTGTGCGGTGTTTGCCCATGCGGGGCGGGATTGGCTGATGGCCCGCTCGCAACGCTTAGCATCAAATATTTCTTAAAAAAGTGACGCGGTCACGGAACCATCATCCGGGTCAGGCATTATTGCTGCGACGGGCCATCCCCAAGTCCCCCCAAACCCCTCGGCCCGTCCTACTCCAAGCCGACCGTAAGGTCGGCTTTTTCTTTGCCCCCAAGCCGACCGTAAGGTCGGCTTTTTCTTCATTCAACCGCCCGACAGGGCAAGGTTACCGCCGAGCAGGGCCGCCAGATCGCCCGCCGGACCATCGGCGCCAGCGCGCAGCCGGATGGCGAACTCAGCCATTGGAACCTGTGGCAGGCCAAGCTCGCGCGGTGCCTCGACAATGCCGGAATGGGCAAAGCGGGCCGTTCGCAGCGTCAGCGCGACACCGGCGTTCACCGCCGTGCGCAGGCCGGCCAGGCTGGCGCTGCCGGCAGCAATATGATAGCGGCGGCCGGCAGCATCGAGTGCGGCAAGTGCTGCTTCGCGAAAACCGCAATATGGGTCGAGCAGCGCCAGCGGCAGTTCCTCCTGCCGCGTGGCCAGCCCCTTTTGTGAGCATAGCCATATCATCGGCTCGCGCAGCACACCGACTTCGTCCGGCGCTGCCGCCTGGCGCATGACGATCGCCAGATCGAGGCCGCCAGACTGCAGCGCCTGCGCCAGTTCGGCGGAGCGGCCGACCCGCAGTTCGATCCTGACGCGCCGATGGCTGCCGGCGAAGGCACGCAGCAGATCCGGCAGGCCGCTGTCGGCGAAATCCTGTGTCGTGCCGATGGCGACGCGTCCGGCAGCGCGGGCGCCCTTAAGCGCCAGCCATGCCTCGCGATGGGCGGCAAGGATCCGCCTAGCATGGCCGACGAGGTCTTCGCCTGCAGGGGTCAAGCCGCGTCCTCGCCCTTGCGGCGCCAGCAGCGGCTCACCGACGATTTCCTCCAGCCGCTGCATCTGGGCGGTCACCGCCGAGGGCGAGCGGCCAACGCTTGCAGCCGCCTGGGCCAGCGAGCCGCTGTCGACGAAAGCAAGGAAGGTTCGGAGCAGATCGGGATCCAGTGTTTCCATACTTCGATCTTATCGAATCTTCAGTTAAAAACAATTCGATTTTTTTGACCTAAAGATGATGGCATGGTTGTTTCAACGGCGATCGGACGCCGCTCAAGCCAAGGAGAAGAAAAATGCCCATCATCAACGTCAGCGTCACCGGCAAGCCTGACGCGGCGCTTTCCGCTCGCATCGCAAAGGAGGCCACGGAAATCACCGCGACGCAGCTGCGCAAGGACCCGACGATCACGGCAGTTGCCGTGTCCTATGTCGATCCGCAGCACTGGTTCGCCGGCGGCAAGTCGCTGGCCGAGCACGGCACCAACACGTTCTGGCTTGATATCAAGGTGGTCGACGGCACCAACACCAAGCTCGAGCTGGAAGCCTATCTGAAGGCGATCTTCGCAGCCTTCGGCCGTCTGCTGGGCGCAGTGCACGAGGAGAGCTACGCCTTCGTGCATGAAGTGCCGGCAGCCGCTTACGGCTATGGCGGCAAGACGCAGGAATTTCGTTTCATCAGTGGACGGCTGCAGGCGGCGTGAGAAGCAGCTTCCCGCACCAAGGGAAGCAAAAGCTCCGCATTGACCTTGCTCCCACATCGTCTAGGTTCTGGCCGACACGGCCGCAAAGAGCCGAGATGCTAAAAACGTTGGGAGAGACGCGGCATGATCCTGACACTGGCGCTGCTTGCGGGTCTTGTTCTGGCCTGGCTGCTGATCGGCGTGGCGGAAAAATTCCGCCTCGGCCTGCGCTTCACCCAGGCGCTGCTCTATGTGCCGTTCAAGCTCGCCTACCGGATCGGAGATAGCCGCATCAGGATCGCCCGCAAGGCGCAGGCCCCAGTCATCTACGTCATCTCGCATCAATCGCGCTTCGAGCCGGCGCTGATGCTGTCGCTGCTGCCGGAAGACACGCTGCATATTCTCGATGAGGTCTCGGCGCGCTCGCCGTGGCTCGAACCTTGGCGCGAGCTTGGCCGCACCATCGCCTTCAACGCCGAACATGTCTTCGTCAGCCGCCGGTTGGTGCGGGTGCTGAAGGGCAAGGGCCGGCTCGCTGTCTATTTGCCGGATGCGGTCGAGCCCGACGTCAAGACGTTTCGGCTGTTTCGTGCCGTCACCCGCATCGCCATGCAGGCCGATGCCAAGATCGTGCCGATCTTCGTCGGCGGCGCGCGCAGCCTGCCGGTGTCGCTGACGCCCGCGGACAAGGCACCACGACACTGGTTTCCGCAGCTGTCGATCAGCGTGCTGGAGCCGATGACCATCGCCGAACTGGTGGCGCGCAATCCCGAGCAGGCCTCGAACACCAACGCGCTGTTCGACCGTGTCGCCGAGGCGCGGCTCTTCGGCACCAACCTCGATCGTGGCCTGTTCCTGGCCATGCGCGATGCCGCCGACCGCGTCGGCGCTTCGCACACGATCATAGAAGACGTCATCTTGGGTGCGTTGAGCTACCGCAAGATGTTCATCGGCGCCCGCGTCCTGGGCAGGCGCTTCGAGGCCGTCACGGCGCCGGGCGAAGCGGTCGGTGTGATGCTGCCCAACGCCAATGGCGTCGTGCTGTCGCTCACCGGCCTTCTGTCGGCCGGCCGGGTGGCGGCGATGATCAACTATACGGCCGGGCCGGCGAGCGTCACCGCGGCCGTGCGCACGGCGGTGATAAGGACCGTGATTTCGTCCCGCGCGTTCGTCGAGAAGGCCGACCTTGCCGATATCGTCGCGGCGGTCGAAAAGGGCGGCGCCAGGCTGCTTTGGCTGGAGGATGTGCGGGAAAGCGTAACCACATTGGACAACCTTGCCGCCGCCTTGCTGTGGCGCTGGCCGCTGCAGCGGCAGGATGCGGCCAAGCCGGCGGTGATCCTGTTCACCTCCGGTTCGGAAGGCACGCCGAAAGCGGTCGTGCTGTCGCACAAGAACCTTTACGCCAACGCCATGCAGGCCGAGGCGCGGATCACCATCTCGCCCGCCGACATCCTGCTCAACGTGCTGCCGGTGTTCCATTCGTTCGGCCTGACGGGCGGCACCATCCTGCCGCTGGTCACCGGGGTAAAGCTGTTCCTCTACCCCTCGCCGCTGCACTACAAGATCATTCCCGAGGTTGCGCGCAAGGTAAAACCGACCATCATGTTCGGCACCGACACATTCCTCGCCAACTATGCGCGCACCGCCAAGGACGGTGATTTTTCCAGCCTGCGCTTCGTCGTCGCCGGCGCCGAGGCGGTGAAGCCGGAAACCCGCCGCGTCTACCGCGAACGCTTCCAAGCCGAAATCATCGAAGGGTTCGGGCTGACGGAGGCGGCACCCGTGGTTGCCGTCAACACCGCAATCCATGGCCGCGACGGCACGGTGGGTCGGCTGCTGCCGGCCATGCGCATGAAGCTCGAGCCGGTCGACGGCATCTCCGACGCCGGCCAATTGTGGCTCGACGGACCGAACCTGATGATGGGCTACATGACCGCGGACCGCCCCGGTGAATTGCAGCCGCTGACCGGCTGGCACGACACCGGCGACATCGTTGCCGTCGACCGCGAAGGCTTCATCACCATTCGCGGACGCGCCAAGCGCTTCGCCAAGATCGCCGGCGAGATGGTGTCGCTGGGTGCGGTGGAGATGCTGGTGCAGTCGCTGTGGCCGGAAGAGCACCACGCGGCTGTGGCCGTGCCCGACAAGAGGCGCGGCGAGCGCATCGTGCTGGTCACCACCGCCGACGACGCCAATCCCGACGAATTGCGCAAATTCGGCAAACAGGCGGGTGCTGCCGAACTGATGGTGCCGAACGACATCGTTAAGGTCGAGGAAATCCCGGTGCTGGGATCCGGCAAGACCGACTATGTGTCGACGAGAAAGCTGGCGATCGACAGGCTGGGGCTCGGCGTCGCGGCGTAAATACCTCGCGGTCGTCATCCTAGGGCGAAGCAAGGAGCGAAGCGACGCGGCGCAGACCCTAGGATCCATTCCGTGACATTCACGTCACGCGCGGCCATTCAGAAGGCGACCGGCGCCAAGCGATTGCCAGTTCTCGTCCGTTGCGCTTTTTGGCTGAGGTCACGGCATGGATCCCAGGGTCTTCGCAACGTCGCTTCGCTCCTGCTTCGCCCTAGGATGACGAAAGCGTAGGTTCTAACCTATATCCGAAGGCGGCACCTTCTCGCCCTCCAGCTTGGCGCGCTTCGAATAGGCGCGCACGCTGAACGGCAGGAAGATCAGGTAGCCGGCGACCGAAGCGGTCAGCGTGTACCAGGGATAGGTCATCAACAGGAGCACGTAGAGGACGACACCCAGGATGATCGGCAACACCTTGTCGCCCGGGATTCTCAGGCTCTTGCCGGAATAGACAGGCAGCCGGCTGACCAGCAGGAAAGCGACCAGGATGGTGAAGCCGGTGGCGACGAAGGCTGCTGGACGACTGGGCTCCAGACCTGTGCGCAGGAAATAGAGATAAAGCGGCAGCATCACCAGCACGGCGCCAGCCGGCGCCGGCACGCCGACGAAATATTCGGACTGCCATATGGGGCGATCGGCCTTCTCGTCATCGAGCACGTTGAAACGGGCGAGGCGCAGCCCGCAGGCGATGGCGAACAGCAGTGCCGCGATCCAGCCCGGCGAACCGGCGCGGTCGAGCAGGAAGGCATAGAGCACCAGAGCCGGCGCCACGCCGAAATTGACGATGTCGGCCAGCGAATCCATCTGAGCGCCGAATTTGGATGTCGCCTTCAGCATCCGCGCCAAGCGGCCGTCAATGCCGTCGAGGAAGGCTGCAAGCAGCACCATCACCACCGCCGGCTCGAAGCGGCCTTCGAAGCCGAAGCGGATGCCGGACAGGCCGGCGCAAATGGCGAGCACGGTGACCAGATTGGGCAGCACCATGCGCATCGGGATTTCGCGGATGCGCGGACCGCCGCTGGCATGGGCCTCGAACTTTTTGTATTGCGTGCCCACCGGTCAGGAAACCCGAACAAGAGGCGTGCCGGCAACACCGCCGAATTCGGCCAGCACGGTTTCGCCGCCAACCGCCGTCTGGCCGACTGCAACGCGCGGCGTCGCGGTCAGGGGCAGGAACACATCGACACGCGAGCCGAAGCGGATCAGGCCAAAACGCTCGCCAGTGCCGATCGAGCCGCCGGCCTCGGCCCAGCAGACGATGCGGCGCGCCACCAGGCCGGCGATCTGGACGGCCGCGACCGTGCCATTGGGGCTCTCGATGACCAGGCCGTTGCGCTCGTTCTCGGTGCTGGCCTTGTCCAGTTCGGCATTGAGGAATTTGCCCGGCCGATGTTCGATTTTCGCAATACGGCCGCGCACCGGGGCGCGGTTCACGTGGCAGGAGAAGACGTTCATGAACACCGAGATGCGGGTCATCTCGACATTGCCGAGGCCGAGTTCGCGCGGCGGCACGGCGGGTCCGACCGCCGAGATGATGCCGTCGGCGGGGCTGACCACCAGGCGGTCATCTACCGGCGTGACGCGCTCGGGATCGCGAAAGAAATAGACGCACCAGGCCGTCAGTATCAGACCGATCCAGAACAGGATCGAGGAGAAATAACCGAGGAAAAGCGTCGCCGCGCCAAAGGCTGCGATGAAGGGATAGCCCTCGCGATGGATCGGTACGAACGCGTTCTTGACCGTATCGACAAGGCTCATCGGTAATAAACAGGCTCCGTTTCAAGTCCGGCCTCAATAGCCGAAAGCCCCCCTCGCCGCAACGCAACAATAGGGAAGGCCGTATTGGGTGCGCCGGCAGGGGTCGCGATCCGCTTGCTAGGTCGGTGTCGTTGTCGGCAGAATTCGGGACACCGACGGTTCAAGGCGCCGGAAAAGGTTGCCCGTCCATGATCCCAAATCCGAAGGCTTCTGAAGCCCGCACCGGCCAGGTGCTCAGCGTCGAAGCGCCGGCACCTGGCATCGGCTGGCGGTAGCAGCCTTGCTACAGCCCGGGAACCCTCTGATAGTTGGCGATGTCGGCGCGAACGCCGAGCCGGGCGATCGTCTCCTGCGGGTTGAAGGCGATGCGCTCGTGCGCGGCTTTGACGATCGGCACGACGTTGTCGACGGCCGCCTGGCTCTCCCATTCGACGATGGTGACGAGGTTGAATTCGCCTGGGCCTGAGAATTGCTCGAGCAGGAAATCCTGCACAAAGCCTTGTTGCAGGCGCAGCAATTCATGCGTCGTCCGGACCTTGGCGAGTATCTCCTTGCGAGCGGCGGCCGGGACGACGAATTTGTCCACCCTGAACACGCTGCCCCCGTCAACAGTCTGATTTGTCTCGCTCATTCGATTGCTCCGTTTTTTAAACACGCTAGTTGGCGGGCTCCAAGAACGGCCTACGATCTCAACTTAAGTTGAGGTCAAGCGGAAATTTTCTCTTTTCCCCTCGTTGGAGAAGGAAACGGTGTCAATTCACCTCCGACGTTCGTCGACGAACGACAACGCCAAGCTCGTCGCCCTCGCGGGCGATGCGTAGGCGCTCCTCGGCCTCGGTCGCCTCGCGCTGGCGGTCCCACATCGAGGCGTAGAGGCCATGCTTGCGCATCAGCTCGGCATGGGTGCCGCGCTCGGCGATCTGGCCGTCCTGCAGCACGATGATCTCATCAGCGGTAATCACCGTCGACAGGCGGTGGGCGATGACGATGGTGGTGCGGCCACGGCTGACCAGATCGAGCGCGGCCTGGATTTCCTGTTCGGTGTGGCTGTCGAGCGCCGAGGTCGCTTCGTCGAGCATCAGGATCGGCGGCGCCTTCAGGATGGTGCGGGCGATCGCCACGCGCTGCTTCTCGCCGCCCGAAAGTTTTAGCCCGCGTTCGCCGACCATCGACTTGTAACCGTCAGGCAATCGCTCGATGAACGGGCCGATCTGGGCGAGTTCGGCGGCCTTCTGCATATCCTCCTCGCTGGCGCCGATGCGGCCATAGCGGATGTTGTAGGCGATGGTGTCGTTGAACAGTACGGTGTCCTGCGGCACCATGCCGATCGCTCCGCGCAGGCTCTCCTGCGTCACGTCCCTGATATCCTGGCCGTCGATCAGCACCTGGCCGGACTGGACGTCGTAGAAGCGGAACAGAAGCCGCGAGATGGTCGACTTGCCGGCGCCCGAGGGCCCGACAATGGCCACGGTCTTGCCGGCCGGCACCTCGAAGCTGATGCCCTTCAGGATCTTGCGGTTGGGGTCATAGGAAAAATGCACGTCGCGGAACTCGACCTTGCCGGCGCTGACAGTAAGTGGCTTCGCGTCCGGCTTGTCGACGATCTCCTGCGGCACATCCAGAAGGTCGAACATCTGCTCGATGTCGGTCAGCCCCTGGCGGATTTCGCGGTAGATGAAGCCGATGAAATTGAGCGGCACCGACAGCTGCATCAGCATGGCATTGATGAAGACGAAGTCGCCGACCGTCTGCGTGCCGGCCTGCACTTCCAGCGCCGACATGCACATGACGATGACGGTGCCGAGGCCAAAGATGATGCCTTGGCCGAAGTTCAGCCAGCCGAGCGAGGTCCAGATCCGGGTCGCTGCGACCTCGTAGCGTGCCATCGAGCGGTCGAAGCGCTCGGCTTCCATGCCCTCATTGTTGAAATATTTCACCGTCTCGTAATTGAGCAACGAGTCGATTGCCTTGGTGTTGGCATCGGTGTCGCTGTCGTTCATGTCGCGGCGGATCGAGATGCGCCAGTCGCTGGCGCGGACCGTGAACCAGACATAGACCCAGACGGTGACCGCGACGACGACTACGTATTTCCAGCCATAGGTGTAGGCGAAGATGCCGGTGGTCAGCGCGAATTCGAGGATGGTCGGCGCCGTGTTGAGCATGATGAAGCGCACGATCGTCTCGATACCCTTGGTGCCGCGCTCGATGATGCGCGACAGGCCGCCGGTGCGGCGCTCGAGATGGAAGCGCAGCGACAGTTGGTGCATGTGGACGAAGGTGCGGAAGGCGAGCTGGCGCACCGCGTATTGGCCGACACGGGCAAACAAGGCGTCGCGCAATTGATTGAAGCCAAGTTGCACCAGGCGCACGACATTGTAGGCAACGACCAGCATGACCGGCGCCAGCAGAAAACTCGGCAGCGGCGGCACCGATTTGGCGTCGCCGGCCAGCGCGTCGGTCGCCCATTTGAAAAAATAGGGACCGGCGACCAGCGTCAGCTTGGCGACGACCAACAGAAGCGTCGCCCATGTGACCCGGGCTCTCAGATCGGCGCGATCCGCCGGCCACATATAGGGCCACAAATTGAGCAGCGTCTTGAAGGTCGAGGAGTCGGAGACGGTTTTTTCGGCCATTTCTTGTGCCTTCTTCTTATGTCTTTTTGACCATGATCTCGTCCGAGAACCGGGCTCCACTTTTCGGGATCATGGTCTAGCGGCCGGAGCAGCAGGAATTGACGAGCGCGGCCACCGACGCGGAAACATCGGCAAGTGCGGCACGATCGACCTCGTAGCGCGAGCGCTGACGGTCGGGTTCGAACCGGACCAGCCCGGCTTCGACCAGTATCTTCAAATGTTGTGACACAGTGGACTGCGCCAGATCGAAACGGTCGACAACCTCGCGGCAGCAGCAGGAGTTGCTTGCGGACAGGTATTTCAGGATTTCGATCCGAGCCGGGTGCGAAAGTGCTGCCAGCCGGGTGGCAACGGCTCGGCTGTCCGGGGCGCAGCCAGGCATACCTATTTCAGCTAGGGATTCGCTCATCGTCCATCGGCGATAAACGATGGTCGACGCTGCTGCAAGCTACTCTTCTGGGCAGAGCAGATAGCGGCTAACGCTTTGGACTGGACTTCTCGATCCCCGGGATGCCGGCAATCCGCTCAGCCAGGAAGTCGACCATCAGGCGGACCCTTGCAACGCCCGCGCGCTCCGGGACGATCAGCATGTTCAAAGGGGCGGACGGCAGTGAATAATCATCCAGTATCGTCTCGAGCAGGCCCGCCGCCAAAAGATCGTCGACAAGCCATCGGTGAGCCGGTGCGACCCCTCGACCCGCGAGCAAAGCCTCGCGCGCGGCAAGCCCATGGTCGACACGCAGGCGCCCCGCGAAAGGCACCATATGGCGCTCGCCTCCGGCGCCCTGCAAGGCAAGAGTTTCACTCCCCGCCACGTTCGACATCCGGATACCCTCATGTCCAGACAGATCCGACGGGATAGCCGGTCTGCCTCGCTGCGCCAGATAATCCGGCGATGCCACGAGCAGGCGCCGTGACAGGCCGAGGGCCCGCAGCCTCAATGAGCTGTCGGTGAGCGGCCCCAACCGAAGCGCGATGTCGACACCTTCCCTGACGAGGTCGACACGCTCATCGCTGAGGCTGAGGTCAACGCCGATGTCGGGATATCGGTCCTGAAAGTCGAAGATGAGTCGGCTGGTGTGCAAGACCCCGAAAGCGGCAGTACAGGATATCCGGACGGTGCCGGCCGGCGCGCCACGTGCGCCCCGCGCTTCGTCGCCGGCCTGCTCGACAAGGCGCAGGATCTGGACGCTGTTGGCATAGTAGCGGCTGCCCTCGTCGGTCAGCGTGACCCGCCGGGTGGTCCTGCTGAGCAAAGGCGCACCCACTGCCTCTTCGAGTTCCTGCAGATGCCGCGTGACCGTCGATTGTCCGATACCCAGTTCACCGGCAACCAAGGACAGATTGCCCCGTTCCGCGACGCGAACGAAGGTGCGCATGCGTTCGAGGGTGATGTCCGATTTATCCACTATTCGGCACAATCTTATGCATTACGAATATATAGCGGATTGCGTCGATATTGCCTAGCTAAGGGACCAGTTTTTCAATCCCCGGAGTCCCCCGCATGAAAATCCTACTTGTCTTCGCACATCCCGAATCCCGCTCGCTCAACGGCGCGCTCCGCGACGTCGCCATCAGAGAACTCGAGGCACAAGGCCACGAAGTGCGGGTGACGGACCTCTACGCCCAGGGTTGGAAATCAGCGGTTGATCGGGCCGACTTTCCGGTTTTGGCGCCGGGCGCGCGGCTGATGCCTGCCGCAGCGTCAAAAAAGTCTTTCGAGGCCGACGCGCTGACAGAGGACGTCAAGGCCGAGATCGCAAAGCTGCTATGGGCGGATGCCCTGATTCTCCAATTTCCGCTCTGGTGGTTTGCCATGCCGGCGATCCTCAAGGGCTGGGTCGACAGGGTCTTTGCCTACGGCTTCGCTTACGGCGTGGGCGAACATAGCGACAAACGATGGGGCGACCGCTACGGCGAGGGAACCTTGATGGGCAAGCGCGCAATGTTGATCGTGACCGCCGGCGGCTGGGAGGAGCACTATGCCCCTCGCGGCGTCAACGGACCAATTGATGATCTGCTGTTCCCGATCAACCACGGGATCCTCTACTACCCGGGCTACGACGTCCTTCCGCCATTCGTCGTCTACAGCGTCGACCGCTTCGGTGAAGCCGACTTCGAACCCACCGCCGAGCGCCTGCGCGAGAGGATGAGAACGCTCGCGACCACGCAACCCATCCCCTATCGCCGGCAGAATGGCGGCGACTATTTGATTCCGAGCATGAAACTACGCCCCGACCTGGGGGATCCGAACATGATCGGATTCAAACTGCACCTGAGCGGCTCAGCACACCAGTAGATTTCGACCTGGACGGCCTTGGATCTAGTTGGTCTTGGCCGGCGCTGTCGTTGCCTGCTCGCCCATCGTCTTGAGGTCGGCTGCCTCGCCTTCCTTCGACTTTTCCGGGACCTTGAACACCTGCCCCGGCCAGATGCGGTCGGGATCACTGATCTGGTCCTGGTTGGCGAGGTAGATGGTCGAGAAGCGTACGCCATGGCCGTAGACGCGCCGCGAGATCCGCCACAGCGTATCGTTGCGGCGGATGATGACGGCGCCGTCGGCGTGTTCGAGCTTGGGCGCCACGGTCTCGGGCACATCGCTTGGCGGCGTCGCCTCCGCCACAACGGCCGGAGCCTCGGTGGCGGGAGCAGGCGTCGTGGCCGGGGCCGTCCCGGCCGCGGCCGGCGCCTCGGCGGCGGCAGGTGCGGCCGGCTTGGGCTGAACGGGCTTCGGCGCCGAGGGTGCCACGGCGGCGACCGCTTCGCCGGGCTCGCGCTCGAACGGCACGGCTGCGCGGGCCACAACTGTCACACCGTCGGTATCGAGGCCGTCGACACGAATTGTGTAGCTGCCGACCGGAATGTCGCGCGTCGCCTCGACCAGGAAATGACCGTCCGTCGAAGTTTGCGCATCACCGAGCAGGATATCGTTGGCATAGGCGCGCACCTTGCGGCCGGCATCGGCGAGACCGGCGACAAAGATCTTGCTGCCGTCGATCTCGACCGCCTCGACGACGATCTTGGGCTCGGTCACGCCTGCAGCGGGCGGCGTCGCCGGCGCTGCAGGAGCCGGTGCTGCTTCTACCACGGCAGGAGCCGGTGCTGCTTCTACGACGGCAGGTGCCGGGGCGGCTGGTGCCGGAGCAGTTGCGGGCGCTTCGGCTGCGGGAGCAGCCGGCGCGGCGGCCGGAGCAGCCGGCTTTGTTTCGGGCGCCGGAACGGTGAGCAGTTCGGCCGGTTTGCCCGGCTCCTCGACCATTGCCAGCACCTGGCCGGCGGCATCCTTGGGAACCGAAACGACAGCGGTCTGCACCGAAGGGGTGACGACATCGCCCGTGGTCGCGCGCAGTGCGATTGTATAGTCGCCGGGCTTCAGCGGATCGTCCAGCACGATGACAAATGCGCCATCGGGACCGGCAACCGTCGAGCCAAGCACGGTCGTGCCGTTGAGGATCTCGACCTTTGCGTTGGGCGCTGCATTGCCGGCAACGACGATCGAGCCATTGCCCTCGACGCGCACGACGTCAAAGGACGGTGCGACGGGACCGGCCGCAGCCGGCGCCGCCGCGGCCGGTGCCGTTGCCTGGGGCACCGCGGCGGGAGCCGCGGGGACCTCCGCGGCGGGCAGCCGCGCTTCGGTGCCGGGATCGGCCGATTTTGGCGCTGCGGGCGACGTCTGCGCCGCCACTTGCGCCGGCGGCGTGGGATTGAGATACGGGTCGAGTGCGCCCGATACATAGGCGGTTCCCGCGGCAGCAACGGTCCCACCCGCCGCGAACAGGAACGCCTTCAGTGGATTAATTGCCATATTTCCCTACCCCTTAGCCACCTAACGCCGGTCTAGCTTGTTTTGCCAATGCCGACAAGAAAAACGGGCCGACAAGAAAAAGCCCGGGCTTGTTGACCCTTGGGGCTTGACCACGCTTTCAGACCCAATCACCAATCATCGGCATGAACACGATTCGATCCGTCTGCGTCTATTGCGGCTCGTCTCCGGGCCGTGATGAAATCTATATCAAGGCCGGAAACCTGCTCGGACGCTCGATTGCCAAAGCAGGAATGCGGCTGGTCTATGGCGGCGGCACCAAAGGCATCATGGGCGCTGTCGCCGAAGGCGCTTTGCGCGCCGGCGGCAAGGTGACGGGCATCATTCCGCGCTTCCTGATCAACAGGGAGGCAACCGAAACCGCGCTTGACCGGCTCGACGAGTTGCTGATCACCGACAACATGCACGAGCGCAAACACAAGATGTTCGAGAAATCCGACGCCTTTGTGGCGCTGCCGGGGGGCATCGGCACGGTCGAGGAGATCGTCGAGGTGATGACCTGGGCGCAGCTTGGCCATCATCGCAAACCGATCGTCTTCGGCAATGTCGGAGGATTCTGGGATCCGATGCTGACGCTGCTCGATCACATGGCCGCTGAGGGCTTCATCCACACCGCGCAACGGGTCAAGCCGCTGGTTGTCGACGACCCCGAAGCGATCGTCGCCGCCATCATGGTGGCTGGATCCTCCGTAGACGCCCCGACCGAGGGCGTGCAGTCGGTGATAGACAAGATGTAGGGGAATACGGGAGTAAGGCAGTAGGGGAATATGTGAAGTGCCTGGGCACGGCGCCCCCTATTCCCCTATTCCCCTATTCCCCTATTCCCCTATTCCCCTATTCCTCAGCTGCCTGCCGCAAATCGGCAATCACCGCCCGTCGGTCATGACGCCGCCAGGCGAGATAGATGGAGACCGTGCGGTCGAACCACGGCAGGTCGCGAAATACGATCCGCGGCGGCGCAGCGACACGCAGGCTGGCTTGCACCGTCGCAAGGCCGAGACCGGCGCTGACAAGGCCGAGCGAGGTCAGCGGGTCCGCCGTCTCATAGGCGATGTCGGGCAGAAAGCCGGCCTTGGCGCAGGCGGCAAGGAACTGGCCGCGATTGGTGTCGTCCGGCTGGCGCACGACGGTGATCCAGGTGCGACCGTCAAGGTGGTCGGGCCCAATCTCTGGCACTTCAGCAAGCGGATCATCTTCGGGGATCGCCAGCACCAGCGGCTCATGCCGCAGCGCTATCGCGGCGACATCCGGGTCATCATCGGCTGGCGGCGAGTAGACAAAGCCCAGATCCAGCGACCGCTGCCGTAGCCCTTCCAACTGCGCCGCCGAACGCAGGCTTCTCAGCTGCAGGTGGAAATCCGGCCGGTCGCGACGGAACTGGCGCAGCATCCCAGCGACAAGCCCGGCATGAACGGCGCCTTCGACATAGCCGATGGCGAGCCGGCCGACGGCGCCGCTGGCCAGGTTGCGGCCGAACTGCTCCAAACGTCGCGCATTGGACAGCAGCGCGCGGGCTTCGACGAGGAAGGCGCGGCCCTCGGCGTTGAGATGGACCCGCTGTTTTGCCCGTTCGAACAAAGCGACGCCGAGTTGCTCCTCGAGCTGGATGATCTGCCGGCTGAGTGGCGACTGAGAAATATGCAGCATTTCGGCGGCGCGCCCGACATTGCCGGTTTCGGCGACGGTGACGAAATAGCGGAGCTGACGCAGATCGAACATTTTTCTCCGGCCTCCAGTCCCCCCAGGTCTCAACTTTATCCTAACCAGTCTTAGACAGTCTGACCAGCGGGCGCGATAATTCGGCCATTCCAACCAAAGGAGACCACTATGCAGTTCTTTGCCCTTCTCACCCGCAACACCGAAAATTTTGCCGATGCCGATTTCGCTCCGCTTCTGCCCGGCGAAGCCGAACAGCGGCGCACGCTCTACGCGAAGGCGCGGTCCGCCAGGTGTGGAACCGAGGCGACATCCCGGGCAGCGGCATGATGTTCGAGGCAGCCGATGATGCAGAGGTTCGCGGCCATCTCGCCACCTTGCCGTTGGTTAAGGCCGGCATGATGGACATTGCCGCAATCGTGCCCCTCAAGCCCTACCCCGGCTTCGGCCCGAAGCACTGACTGGGGCACAATCCGGGGGTGGCGAAGGCCGTCACCACCGGATTGACGTAGGTGATCGACAGACAGTGATCGGCTGTCAAGAAACCGTCACACGGAACCGGGTTCGCTCGTGCTAGAAATCAAGGCCAGGCAGCCGCCGTGCGGTGCCATCTTCGGAACATGCATCTGGCACCGCCCCCATGGATATCACTCTCGCCCCGGAAGGCACCGACCTGTCGCCCTACCTGCCCGACGAGCACGGATTGTTCTTCATCTATCACTTCACCGCTGAGGGCGTGCGAACCAGGGACGCCGCCGCCGCGCACTGGACATGGCGCAGCTACCAGCTTTCCGACATGCGCGCCCGCCATGAGATCGGCACCGATCACGCTTTGCCGGCACCGGTGCGTGAAGCTTTCCTGTCCGCCAGCCATGGCTGCCACATCGACCTCGAGGACGACTGGCTCTATGGCGACCTGCCGGACCTGCGCCATGACTATTCGGCGGAAGCGGGCGGGCTTGGCCATTTCCGCTTCGCGCTCAATGACACGATGCTGGTCGGCGCCCGCAAGCAGCCGTTGCAGTCGGTCGACAACATCCGCAAGGCGATCGAGAATGGATCGCGCAAGTTCCGCTCGCCGGCCGCGCTGATCGAGGCGGTCGTCGGCCAGTCGTTCGACGGCATGGTGGCCGAACTTGCGGCACTTGGCGACAGTCTCGACGGCATCGAGGATCGCATCGTCTGCGACGCATGGCACAATGAGCGGCAGGCGCTGGTCGACGCGCGCCGGCATCTGGTGGTGATCCACAGGCAGATGGCGACGCTGACCAATCTGTTTCGCCATCTCGACCACTCGCACCGTAACGACCTGCCCGACAGCATCAACGACATGGCCGCGCGTCTTTCACACAGGGCGCAGACGCTGCATTATGATGGCGAACAATTGCAGGCACGCGCCCGGCTGTTGCAGGACGAGCTTATGGCCAAGCTGACGACGCAGTCGAACCGGCTGCTGTACGTACTGTCGGTGATGACGGCGGTGCTGTTGCCGATGACCATCATCTCCGGCCTGTTCGGCATGAATGTCGGCGGCCTGCCGCTGGTCGACACGCCAATGGGCTTCTGGGTAGTGACGGCGGTAGCGATGGTAATCGCGGGAGCGACCTATCTCTTTGTCAGGCGGCTCGGACAGATGTAGCACCCGCCGGCGGCTATCACGCCGTGGCGCGAAGATCCTCGATGACGGTGCCGGCGGCGGCCACTTCCGCTTCGTGATCGGACTCGCGCCAGATTTCGGCAAGGCCAGCCGCATACCATTCGCGCATCGCCGGTAGAGCAAGCAATTGCGCCGGATAAGCCGCAGCCGCGCCCTCGAAGGGGAGCCCATAGGACTGGGCGCGGAACGCCACCGGAGCAAAGAAAGCGTCGACGGCGGTGAAATGAGCGCCGGCCAGAAACGGCCCGCCGAAACGGGCAAACCCATCGTTCCAGAGATCGCCAAGGCGAAAGAGGTCCTGCTTCAGCGCGTCGGACATCGGAAACGGCTTTACGCGCAGGCCGCAACTCATCGGACAGGCGCTGCGCAATGCGGTGAAGCTCGAATGCATTTCGGCGGCGGCCGAGCGTGCCCAGGCGCGCGCCTTGGCTTCGACGGGCCACACGCCATGGTGGCGTTCGGCCAGATATTCGACGATGGCCAGCGAATCCCAGACCGCCCAGCCATCGTCGATCAGGCATGGCACGCGGCCGCTCGGCGAGAATGGCCGGTACAGATCCCAGCTCGATCCGGTCGGGAACGGGGTCAGGCGCTCCTCGAATGGGATGTCCAGTTCTCGCATCAACACCCAGGGCCGCAGCGACCATGAGGAATAATTCTTGTTGGCGATATGCAGCAGGTACATCCGAAATCCCTTACCGTGCGGGCTGCGGCGCGGCCCTACGCGCTGTCGTCAGCATCGACCAGGAATAGACCGCCAAAGCCGCCCAGATCAGCGCGAAAGCAACCGCCTGGGTGGTGCCGAAAGGCTCGTCGAAGATCAAAACGGCGATCAGGAACACCATGGTCGGCGCGATATATTGCATGATGCCGATGGTTGACAGGCGCAGCAGTTTGGCGCCGAAGGCGAACAGCAACAACGGCACCGATGTGACCGGACCGCAGCCGATCAGCAATGCCGTATCGGTGCCACTGCTGGATATGATGTGGTCCTGTCCGGTCGCGATGAGATAAACGATGTAGCCGAGCGCCGGCACAGACAGCAAAAGCACTTCGAGCAAAAATCCCTGGCTCGGTCCGATCGGCAGCGTCTTGCGGAAGAAGCCGTAGGCGGCGAAGGAAAAAGCCAACGCCAGCGACACCCAGGGCAGCTTGCCGCCCTCGATGGTCAGCACCGCGACCGCCACGGCCGCCAGCACCACCGCCGCGATCTGCAGCCGGTCGAGGCGCTCGCCAAGCAGCAGCGCGCCGACAACGACGCTGACCAGTGGATTGATGTAGTAGCCGAGCGCGGTCTCGACAGTGCGGTCGACGGCAATCGCCCAGACATAGATGCCCCAGTTGACCGAAATCAGCGCAGCCGTCAGCGCGGCCATGGCGATGGTGCGCGGCGAACGCAGTGCCGCCTTGAAATCCGCCGTGCGGCCGGCCCAAATCAGGACGGCGGCGGCGATCGGAACCGACCAGACGATGCGATGGGCAATGACTTCGGCGAGCGGCAGATGAGCGACCGCCTTCATGTAGAAGGGCAGCAGCCCCCATAGCAGATAGGCGCCGAGCGCCAGCAGAAAGCCGCGCCGGGCCTTGGAATCCGCGTCCAGGGTGATTGCTTCAGTGGCCATGGGCCAACGCTATGGCCCAGCCACCTTGGCAAGACCATCGCAAAGTTCTGATGGATCAATGGACTTTCGCTGATGGTTCAACTCTATTCGGCGGCCACCAGTCCGGCCATCTCGCGGTTCTTCATCAGCTTGTAGACGATGGAATCCATCAGCGCTTGGAACGAGGCGTCGATGATGTTTTCGGAAACGCCGACCGTCCACCAGCGCGCGCCGGTGCCATCGTGCGATTCGATCAGAACGCGGGTGATCGCCTCGGTGCCGCCATTGAGGATACGCACCTTGAAGTCGGCCAGCTCCATGTCGGCGATCTCGCTTTGGAACTTGCCAAGGTCCTTGCGCAGCGCGATGTCGAGTGCGTTGACCGGGCCATGCCCCTCGGCCACCGACATCTTCTCCTCGCCGTCGACCACCACCTTGACGATCGCTTCGGAGACTGTCTTCAGCTGGCCGTTGGCGTCGAAGCGGCGCTCGACCATGCAGCGGAACGAGGTGACGTTGAAGAACTCCGGCAGGCCGTGCAGCATCTTGCGTGCCAGGAGCTCGAAGCTGGCATCGGCGCCCTCATAGGCGTAGCCCTCGGCCTCGCGCTCCTTGACCACTGATATCAGCGCGTCGAGCCGGTGATCATCTTTCGGCACGTCGATGCCGCGCCGCTTCAACTCGGCGAGGAAATTGGCCTTGCCGCCCTGGTCCGAAACCATGACGCGGCGGCGGTTGCCGACCGTTTCCGGGGGCACATGCTCATAGGTCGCCGGCTCCTTGGCCAGCGCGGAGGCATGGATGCCCGCCTTGGTGGCGAAAGCAGAGGCCCCGACATAGGGCGCTTGCGCTTCCGGGGCGCGGTTCAGGAGTTCGTCGAAGGCGCGGGACAGGCGCGAAATGCCGGTCAGCGCCTCAGCCGAAATGCCCGTCTCGAAACGATCGGCGAAGGCCGGTTTCAACGCCAGCGTCGGCACGATCGAGATCAAATTGGCGTTGCCGCAGCGCTCGCCGATGCCGTTGAGCGTGCCCTGGATCTGGCGCACGCCGGCCTCGACAGCGGCGAGGGAATTCGCCACTGCCTGGCCGGTGTCGTCATGGGCATGGATGCCGAGATGATCGCCTGAAATACCTGATGAAATAACCTTCTCGACGATGGCGCGGACTTCCGAGGGTTGCGTGCCACCATTGGTGTCGCACAGCACCACCCAGCGCGCGCCGGCATCACAGGCGGTCCTGGCGCAGGCCAGCGCATAATCGGGATTGGCCTTGAAGCCGTCGAAAAAATGCTCGCAATCGACCAACGCCTCCTTGCCGGCGGCGATCGCCGCCTCGACGGAGGCCTTGATGGCGTCGAGGTTCTCCTCATTGGTGCAGCCGAGCGCGACACGGACATGGTAGTCCCAACTCTTGGCGACGAAGCAGATGGCATCCGACTTGGATTGCACGAGTGACGCAAGGCCGGGATCGTTGGACGCCGACACCCCTGCCCGCTTGGTCATGCCGAAGGCGACAAATTTGGCGTGCGCCGTGCGCTTCTCCTGGAAGAAGGCTGTGTCGGTCGGATTGGCGCCGGGATAGCCACCTTCGACATAATCGAGGCCGAAAGCGTCGAGCAGTTTCGCGATAGCGATCTTGTCTTCGATAGAGAAGTCGATGCCCGGCGTCTGCTGGCCATCGCGCAAGGTGGTGTCGAAGAGGAACAGTCTTTCCTTTTTCATGACAGCAAGGTGCTTGAGCACCCCCCTCTGGCCTGCCGGCCATCTCCCCCGCAAAGGGGGAGATCGGCAGCTTTGACGATAGCGCTGGTCCTGCAATGTCGGCGATTGGCGAAAGCGAAGGCGACATCCAATCTCCCCCCTTGCGGGGGAGATGTCCGGTAGGACAGAGGGGGGTGTGAAGGATCGCCGTGCATCGACTATATCTTCCCTGCAAACCGATCCGTCGCCCGGATCAGTTGATCCAAAATCCCCGGCTCCGAATAAGCATGACCGGCGCCCTCGATCAGATGGAAATCCGCCTTCGGCCACGCCTTGTGCAGCGACCAGGCATAGCGCGCCGGGCACGGCATGTCGTAGCGGCCGTGGACGATGGTGCCGGGAATATCGGCAAGCTTGTGCGCATCGCGCAGCAATTGTCCTTCTTCCAGCCAACCGGCATGGACGAAATAGTGGTTTTCGATGCGGGCGAAGGCGACGGCATAGTCGTCCTGCCCGAACGGTCCACTGGTTTCCGGCTCCGGCAACAGCGTGATCGTTTCGCCCTCCCACAGGCTCCAGGCGCGGGCGGCTTCGATCTGCGCCTTGCGATCCGTGCCGACCAGCCGCTTGCGGTAGGCAGCCATCATGTCGCCGCGCTCGGCCTCCGGGATCGGCGCCAGAAAGCGCTCCCATTTGTCCGGGAACATTTCCGAGACGCCGAACTGATAGTACCATTCGAGTTCCGCACGTGTCAGCGTGTAGATGCCGCGTACCACCAACTCACTGACGCGTTCGGGGTGCGTTTCGGCATAGGCGAGCGCCAGCGTCGACCCCCAGGAGCCGCCGAACACCAGCCATTTGTCGAAGCCGGCCATTTCGCGCAGGCGTTCGATGTCGGCGACCAGGTGCCAGGTCGTATTGGCTTCGAGCGAGGCGTTGGGCGTCGATTTTCCGCAGCCGCGCTGGTCGAACAGAATGACATCGTAAAGCTTCGGCTCGAACAGCCGCCGGTGTTTTGGTGAAATGGTGCCGCCCGGTCCGCCATGCAGGAACACCGCCGGCTTGGCGCCTTTGGTGCCGGAACGCTCCCAGTAGACCTGATGGCCGTCGCCAACATCGAGCATGCCGGACTCGAAGGCCTCGATCTCGGGATAAAGCGTACGCAATTGACTGCTCATAGCTGCAAACCTTTGGTCGGCCAGTCCGCTGTTTCATGGTCTGGGTGCTGGAAGGAGATGATGGATTCCTGCCTGTTGTAATAATCAGGATCCTGGTGGACGGGCTGATCGAAGATCGTCTCCACCCATGGCAGCCGCGCGGCATAGTTGACCTGGATCTGCGGTGCCAGATCCGAACGGTCGTCGAAGGCACCGATGGCGATTTCCAGTCCGCCGGGCTGCCGATATGTCAGCGGCGTGCCGCAGCGCGCGCAGAAACCACGATCGATATTGACCGACGACTGGAAATAGCTCGGCTCTTCATGGGTCCATTCGACGCCGTCCCTGGGCACCGTGACCAGTGCACCGAAGAACGAGCCGAACTGCTTCTGGCACATCCGGCAATGGCAGATCGACGGACGGCCGAGCGCTCCATGAATGCGGAAACGCACGGCGCCACACTGGCAGCCGCCGGTTCTTACTGTCTCGGTCATGATCTTTCCTTTGGCGGCCATTGTTCGGTGTCGTGGTCCGGATGCTGATAGGAGACGAGATCCGCCAGATAAGAGGCCGACGACACGTCGGCCATCGTCTCCTCGCCCGGCAATCGCGGGATCGTATCGACATAAGGCAGCTTTGCCTCGACACCCCATTGGATCAGCGGCACGATCTCCGCCGGATTGTCGAACGCGCCGATGGCGAGGCCAACACCATCCGGCGCGGTGAAGGTCAGCGGCGTGCCGCAATCAGCGCAAAAACCGCGATCGACATGGTTGGAGGAGCGGAAGTATTTCGGCTCGCCGCGCGTCCAGTCGAGCCGGGCGCCACGCACCGAAACCAGCGGCGCATAGAACGAGCCGAACGCCTTCTGGCACATGCGGCAATGGCAGACCGAAGCGTCGCCGAGCGCGCCTTCAACGCGAAAGCGCACCGCGCCGCACTGGCAGCCGCCGGTGTAGATCGGCCGGTTGTCGAGGCTCATCTCGGCTCACTCCGGCGCATGGCAGACGGCTTCGACATTGTTGCCGTCGGGATCGAAGACGAAGGCGCCATAGTAGTTCGGGTGATAATGCCGGCGCAGGCCCGGCCCGCCATTGTCCTTGCCACCGGCAGCAAGTGCCGCTGCGTGGAAGGCATCGACCTCGGCGCGGCTGCGCGCGGTGAAGGCGACGTGCTGGTGATCCCTGGGCTTGTCCTTGGCCGAACTCAGCCAGAACACCGGCCGGTCACGGCCATAGCCGCCGACCTTGGCGCCGCCGGTGTATTCCAGCGGCACCATGTAGAGGAGCGCTGCACCAAGCGGCGCCATCGCCTTGTCATAGAAAGCCTTCGAAGCATCGAAATCGGCAACGGTGATGCCAAGATGGTCTATCATGAAATTGCCTCCCTAGCTGGTTCGATCGCCAGCACTTCGGCAGCGGCCAGGCCGGCCTCGATGACGATGTGCTGGCAGACATTGTCGATATCGCGAATGACGTCGTCGTTCCAGAAGCGCAGGATGGTCCAGCCACTGCTCTTAAAATATGCGCTGCGTGTCTCGTCTTGTTGTAGATTTTCGCTATCCGCATGCTGGCTGCCGTCTACCTCGACGATGAGACGATAGGCCGAGCAAGCAAAGTCAACGATATAAGGTCCGATCGGCACCTGCCGTCGAAAGCTCATCCCCATAAGCTGGTGAGCACGCAACTCATTCCAAAGTTTCAACTCCGCATCGGTCATGACGCGACGCATGGATTTTGCATTCCGGCGGTGTCGTTGCGGAACGAGATCGTGTCCCATCAAACACCCCTTCGCCGGTGATTAGCGAAATCGGCGACGAGGGCTGATCTCCCCCCTTGCGGGGGAGATGCCCGGCAGGGCAGAGGGGGGTGCTGTCCCGCCCGCTTATCAATTGGAGACCGCTGCCTTCTCAGGAAACGGTCGAAACGAGGGTAGGCAAACAGAAACGATGGCGTTCCTTCACCCCCCCCTCTGTCCTGCCGGACATCTCCCCCGCAAGGGGGGAGATCGGCTGTCACCAGCGCCTCCGCCAAACTTGTAAAGGTGTTTCGCGCCACCCTCACCGCTTGACCTCCCACGTCGTCACTCGCTCGCCGTTGACCGGATCCTTGCCGTCCTTCAACTGTACACCTTGCGCCAGCAGTTCGTCGCGGATGCGGTCGGCCTCGGCCCAGTTCTTGGCGGCGATGAATGCGATACGCTTAGCGATGGCCTTGGCGACGTGGTCTTCATCAACCGTCGCCGACGCGACATCGAAGCCGAGGAACAGCAGCGACGCCTTCAGCGCAGCCGCCGCATCGTTGCCGTCCGCTGCCTCGCCAGCCAACTGCGTCAAGACCTGGAAGGCGGCATAGGTTGCGAGATCGTCCGACAAGGCATCGACGACCTGCACGGGCAGCAGTCCTGCGGCGGCCGGCGCAAGGTCGGCCGCCCGCTTCCATTTGCGCAGCGTGTTCTCGGCCTCTTCCAGCTTGCGCACGGAAAAGTCGATTGGTTCGCGATAGTGCGTCATCAGCATCGCCAGCCGCAGGACCTCGCCCGGCCATTTGCGGCCGCCAAACGTCTCGGTCTCGAGCAGTTCGTTGATCGAATAGAAATTGCCGACGCTTTTCGACATTTTCTGACCTTCGACCTGCAGGAAGCCGTTGTGCATCCAGATGTTGGCCATCACGTCCGTGCCATGGGCGCAGCGCGACTGAGCGATCTCGTTCTCATGGTGCGGGAAGATCAGGTCGAGGCCGCCGCCATGGATGTCGAACACCTCGCCGAGATAGGCGGCCGACATTGCCGAGCATTCGATGTGCCAGCCCGGCCGACCCCTGCCCCATGGCGAATTCCAGCCAGGCTCCTCCGGCGACGACAACTTCCACAGGACAAAATCGCCGGGATTTTTCTTGTGCGCGTCGACGGCGACGCGAGCACCGGCCTGCTGCTCGTCGAGATTGCGCTTCGACAGTTGGCCGTAGTCCGGCATCGACGCCGTATCGAACAGGACTTCGCCCGCGGCAACATAGGCATGGCCGCGTTCGATCAGGCTTTGAATCAAGGTGATCATGTCGACTTTGCCGTCGGCGCGGGGCTCGACGAATTCGGTGGCGCGCGGCTCGACCGTCGGCTCCAGGCAGCCGAGAACCGCCACGTCCCGATGGAACTGATCGGCGGTCTTTTCGGTGACCCGCCTGATCGCCTCGTTGAGCGAAAGTGTTCCGGAAGCGATCTCGCCGCCGAAGTCGCGCAGAGCGCGCGCGTTGATCTTGTCGTCGACGTCGGTGATGTTGCGCACATAGGTGACGTGCGCCTGCCCATAGACGTGACGCAGCAAGCGGAAAAGCACGTCGAAGACGATCACCGGCCTGGCATTGCCGATATGGGCAAAGTCGTAGACGGTCGGGCCGCAGACATACATGCGCACATTGTCTGGATCGATCGGGACGAAATCCTCTTTCGTCCGCGTCAGCGTGTTGTAGAGGCGCAGGCTCTGAGATGCGTCGAACATTCGTGCCTTCCCGGTTCAGAACTCAATTTGACGAAGCCAGCCCTGCGCGAGACGCAAATCAGGCTCCAGCCTGCTGGCCGGGGCGTTTGTCCAATCTGGGGAAAGATGAGGCGAAAACGTCCGGACCAGCGCGAGGCTAGCCAATAATGCAAATGCCACAAATGGCGAAAGACGTTTTCATGGGCGGCTTTATCGCCTTGGCATGTGTTGCCGTCAAGTCGCAAGTTTCGGCAAAAACGTCGCTGGATCACAGGTAATGATGCACTGAAACATTTTATTAAACATGTCGGCACAGTCATGAAACATTCGCCGGCTAGATCAGCGGGCGTCACGATTTGGTCAGAATCAGCCATCAAACGCAGACACGAAAATGTTACCTGGGAAGAGAAACATGCCCCGAACCAAGCAGGAAGCCAACCGAGCCAAGCAGCCGGCACTGGCCAACCACTATCGCGCGATCGGCCCGGCCGCGATCGTCGCCGCCCTCCTTCACACCGCGAAGAAGAAAAAGCCGGTACAGAAGATCGTGTCGCCCCGCGCCGCCTGAAGTGGTGTGCGGCCCTGCGTCAAGGGCGCCTGGCAAATGGCGCAGACATACGCCGCTGAAGAACAGTTCAACTAGAACAACGTCATCTGATTGTCGTCCGCGCCGGGCTTCTGGCGCTTGACCTTTTCGGGCTCCGGCCCGATCGCCCGCTCCTGAATCTCCGGTCCGGTGTTGGCGACCTTGTTGACCAGGTCGGAGACGGGAATGGCCTCGAAGAAATCGAGTTGAGCCGGCCGCAACAGATCGGCGACATCACGCGGTTCGAGCGTGCGGCAATCCAGCCAACGGGCGAAATCCCTGGGGTCGATCACCACAGGCATGCGGTCGTGGATATGCGCGATGTCGGCATTGGCGTTGATGGTCAGGATGGCGCCGGTGTCCATTTCCGAACCGCCCGGCTCGGCATAGGTCTCGATCAGTCCGGCGAAGGCGACCAGCCCGCCACGCCTTGGGCGTATCCAGTAAGGCTGGCCTTTCTTGCCGCCGGTTTGCCGCCATTCATAAAAGCCGGACGCCGGCACCAAGGCGCGGCGATGGCGCATGGCGGCCTTGAACGACGCCTTTTCGGCAGCCCCTTCGGAGCGCGCGTTGAACAGCAGCGGAAACTCGCGTGTGTCCTTCACCCAGGTCGGGATCAGCCCCCAGCGCACCAGCATTGGCTGCCGGTCCGGCAGATTGGAGCCCGGCGCCCGCGGGGGGCCGGCGACCGCCATCAGGATCGGCTGGGTCGGGGCGATGTTGTAGCGCGCCGGGAAATCCTCCAGTTCCGCCAAGCCTAGCAACGCGGCAGTCTGGTCCGGCGTCGCGGTCAAGGCAAAACGTCCGCACATGGTCGATTGGCGTCCTTCGAATGGTTCAGCTTGAAAGTGGCGATGCAACCGGCGTTGCGCAACCGCTAAAGCTTGCCCATGCTGGGCGATCCACAACAGACCTGCCTACACGCCTGATCGGGAACCCATGAACGAAGCGCGCAAAACACTTCCGGCAGTCTCGGTCGCCGTCGTGCGGGCAGACACCGTGCTTCTGGTCAAGCGAGCCCGGCAACCCTCGCAAGGGCTCTATGCCTTTCCGGGTGGCAAGGTCGAAGCCGGTGAGACGCTGGAACAGGCCGCGGTCCGCGAACTGTTGGAAGAGACCGGCTTGCGGGCCACCGATTACCGCCCGCTGCGGGAAATCCACATCGACGGCAGGGATGACAGCCACCCGGTCGATTATCTCCTCACGGTCTTCGGCGCCGCCTATGCCGGCGGCGAGGCCGTAGCCAGCGACGATGCAGAGACGGCGGCCTTCTATACGCTCAGTGAGATGGCGGCATTGCCGCTCGCCGGCTCGGTGTTCGCCGTGGCCGAGGACTTGTTGGACCCGGACGGAGACGACGGGCCGAAGCCCTGAAACCGCCTTGCAGGCGACAAATTGTTTCGCCACAAAGACTTATCCTGTTTGGCAGAGCCACGCCGTTGGGTAGAGAAGGCTTATGAACCGTCCGTCCATGCTCCTCGCCGTGTGTCTTGCGGTCGGTGCGACCGTTTCGATACGGCCCGCGCTCAGCGCCGAATCGCCGTTCGAGCCTGGGTTGATGCGGCTGGCGGAGGTTCTGGGCTCGCTGCATTTCCTGCGCAATCTGTGCGGCGAGAAGGGCGACCAGTGGCGTGTCGAGATGACAAAACTGCTCGATTCGGAAAATCCGGACGCCGAGCGGCGCGCCCGCTTCATTGCCAGCTTCAATCGCGGCTACCGCTCCTTCGGCGGCACCTATACGAGGTGCACGCCCTCGGCGACCGAAGCCATCAGCCGCTACATGAAGGAAGGCGAGACGCTGTCTCGCGATATCGCCTCGCGTTACGGCAACTAGGCACTCGCTCATCAACAACTATCCGGATCATTGCTGGGCACAGCGGATATATCGGCTTGTGCCAGGGGATATCTTGGTGCAATCCTCATGTTGCACTTCTGCAACAGTATTAACGAAACCTTACCGCGCGAAAGCGGAATTAACTCAAACTGAAGGTTTTCGCCCCGCAGGCCGCCCCAATGGGCTAAGTTTGACTCGAGCTGAACGCAGCTTCGGACAAGGCAATTGGGCTTTGTAAAAGACGATCAAAAAAATGTCGTATTTACAAATACTTAATCGCCCCTGCGTGTGAAATGAACAGATCAGGCCTGATCCACATCGATGGATCGCAGCTTGAAAGGGTGGACATTCGCTTATGGAACATGGTGTCAACGACATCGACGCGCTGGTCAGGGAAGAAAAACGCCTGACCGCCGTGGAAAGCCACAGCGAGGCCTGGGCGGAAGGTCTCTCCGCCGGGATAGAGCCCGAGATCATCGCCGAAGCAGCGCTCGAAACAGCCTTCGGCGAGATGTTGCGTGCCAATGGCGAGACCTCGGCCCTTGCCCTGCTCGACCGTATGCGTGAAAAGGTGATTGCTGGCGCCTTCGAACCTGAACGGCTGCGGCACTGAACCGACGTCCGGTTCTTTGACGGGAACATGCCGCTCGGGCGTCATGCCCGGAAGCAGGGAGAAACGGGCAGTGAGTTTTTCGATGTCAGGCAAGCGGTGTGGCTTGATCCTTCGCATCTCCTTCGCCGCTTGCTGTGCCGCGATTCCCCTGCTTGTGTGTCTCGCGAGCAGCCCCGCCTATGCGCTGAGCGAGATCAAGCGCGAAGAACTCCCCCCAACAGTCACGCCGTCGGCGGACGATGACATGTCGCTTCCCGGAAGCACCGTGCCAATGCCCAACCCGGTCGGGACGCCGCCTCCGGCCAGCCAGCCGGCTGCTCCTGCCGAAGCCGAGCCGGACAGTCCGGCGGATGGCGGCGTGACCAGACCGCGCGTCGATCCGGACACGCCGGTGCCCGAGGTTGTCTATGATCTCGGCAAGCTGCCGGAACCGGTGCGGCGCATGCACGATCTGATCGTCGAGGCCTGCAAGGGCGGCGACATCGAAAAGCTGCGGCCCCTGATCGGCAAGGGCGACAGCATGACACAGATATCGCTGACCGACATAGACGGCGACGCCATCGCCTTCCTCAAGGGTCTCTCCGGAGACCCAGACGGCCAGGAGATTCTGGCCATCCTGGAGGAGGTGCTTAATGCCGGCTACGTCCACCTCGATGCCGGCACGCCACAAGAACTCTATGTGTGGCCGTATTTCTTCGCCCTGCCGCTGGACAAGCTGGACGCCAAGCAGCGGGTCGAGCTCTTCAAGATCGTCACCGCCGGCGATTTCAATGATATGAAGCAGTTCGGCGCCTATATCTTCTACCGTGTCGGCATCACGCCTGCCGGACAGTGGTCGTTCTTCGTCGCCGGGGATTGAGCTTTCTGCCTCTGCCCTTGCAGAGATCCGGGAGCCTAGACGGGCAATGCCTCGGAAAACTCCACCGCTTTGCCTTGGCCTGGCGTGACGATTTCGCCCTCCCACATGACACGTCGGCCTCGAATGACGGTGCCGACCGGCCAACCCGTCACTTCCCTGCCATCATAAGGCGTCCAGCCGGCTTTCGAGCCGGCCTGCGCATTGGTGATCATCTCGCGCCGCATCATGTCTACGATGGTGAAGTCGGCGTCATAGCCGGCGGCGATGCGGCCTTTCCTGGCCATGCCGAAGATCCGCTGCGGGCCATGACTGGACAGGTCGACAAAGCGCTGCAAGGTCAGCCGACCGGCATTGACGTGGTCGAGCATGATCGGCACCAGCGTCTGCACGCCGGTCATTCCCGACGGTGAGGCCGGATACGGCTTGGCCTTCTCGGCCAGCGTGTGCGGCGCATGGTCGGAGCCGAGCACGTCGACGACGCCTTGGGCAATGCCGTGCCAGACGCCGTCGCGATGGCGGGCGGCGCGCACCGGCGGGTTCATCTGGATCAGCGTGCCAAGGCGTGCGTAGTCGTCGGCGCTTAGCGTCAAATGATGCGGCGTTGCCTCGCAGGTCGCGACATCCTTGTGTTGTTCGAGAAACACAATCTCCTCGGCCGTCGAGATGTGCAGGACATGAATGCGGGCGCGAACGCTGCGCGCGATGCGTACAAGCCGTTCGGTACAGCGTAAGGCGGCGATCTCGTCGCGCCAGACAGGGTGCGATGCCGGGTCGCCCTCGATGCGCTCGCCAAGACGCTCGCGCAGCCGGAATTCGTCTTCCGAATGAAAGGCGGCGCGCCGGCGCGTGTTTCTCAGGATCGACGCCACGCCCTCGTCATCCTCGACCAGCAGGTCGCCAGTGGACGAGCCCATGAAAACCTTGATCCCGGCAGCGCCCGGCAGCCGCTCAAGCTCGCCGACATCCCCGGCGTTTTCGCGGGTACCGCCGACCCAGAAGGCGAAATCGCAATGCATGCGATCCGTGCCGCGCCGGACCTTGTCGGCAAGCGCTGCCTCGCTGGTGGTCAGCGGATTGGTGTTGGGCATCTCGAACACGGCGGTGACGCCGCCAAGCACGGCCGCGCGCGAACCCGTTTCCAAATCTTCCTTGTGCTCCAGTCCCGGCTCGCGAAAGTGCACCTGGCTGTCGATGACACCCGGCAGGATATGCAGGCCGCGGCAGTCGATCGTCTCGCCGGCCGAGGCGTGGCGGAGATCGCCGATGGCGGCGATGCGCCCGCCCTTCACGCCGATGTCGCGAGCCCCTTCGCCGTCGTGGTTGACCACGGTGCCGCCTGTCAGGATGAGGTCGTAGATCATGGCCATGCTCTCTTGCGGGGGGAGTGCCAGCGGCTTACGTAAAGGCCGACCGTTTTGCAAGATCAGGTTGCTTTTCCGCCCATGCCCTTTGCCCAGCTCAAAGACCGCGCCCTCATTTCCGTATCAGGTCCGGATGCCGAGCATTTTTTGCAAAACATCGTGACCACCGATCTCGACATTCTGGCTCCCGGCGAAGCCAAGCCCGGTGCGCTGCTGACGCCGCAAGGCAAGATCCTGTTCGATTTCCTGATCTCGCGCACCGGCGAGAATGCATTCCGGCTCGAATGCCGTGCCGACATAGCGGACGATTTCATACGCCGGCTGACGCTCTACAAACTGCGCGCTAAGGTCGAGATTGCAAAATCCGATCAGGCATTTGTCACCGTCGCATGGGGACATGAATCAACACCCTCACAATCTGATTCAACGGCAGCCGCCGACACACGCTTTCCGAAGGGTGCCGTCACGCGTTCCTATGGCGAAACAGATGAGCGCAGCGATCTTGCCGCGTGGCAAGCCTTCCGCATTGCCGGCGGCATTGCCGAAAGCGGCAGCGACTACCAACTCGGAGACGCCTTCCCCCACGACGTGCTGCTGGACGAAACCGGTGGCGTCGGCTTCAAGAAGGGCTGCTATGTCGGCCAGGAGGTCGTCTCGCGCATGCAGCATCGCGGCACCGCCAGGCGGCGCGTGCTGATTGTGTCAGCCGACCGGCCCCTGCCCGCGCCCGGCTCTGAGCTGACCGTCGAAGGCAGGCCGGTTGGCACGCTTGGCTCGACTGCCGGCACGATCGGTCTGGCGATTGTCCGTATCGACCGGATCAAGGCGGCGCTCGACGCCGATCTGCCGATCATGGCGGCGGACGTTCCAGTTACGCTGGCCATTCCCGGTTGGGCAAAATTCACCTTCCCGCAGGAAGCCGCCAGCGCGGAGGGGGTCTGATGGCGGCCGACCGCGTCGGCGCACCGGCACGCGCCTGGCAGCGCATGCTGTCGGGCCGCCGGCTCGACCTGCTCGACCCCTCGCCGCTCGACATCGAGATTTCAGACATTGCGCACGGGCTCGCCCGCGTTGCCCGCTGGAACGGCCAGACCAGCGGCGAGCATGCTTTTTCGGTTGCCCAGCACTCGCTGCTGGTCGAAGCGCTGTTCCGCGACCTGGTACCCGAGGCTTCGGCCGACGCCCGGCTGGCGGCTCTTCTGCACGACGCCCCCGAATATGTCATCGGCGACATGATCTCACCGTTCAAATCGGTAATGGGCGGCAGCTACAAGGATTGTGAGTTGCGGCTGCAGCGCGCCATCCATCTGCGCTTCTCGCTGCCGGAACCGGGTGCTGCGCTGCGCAAGGAGATCAAGCGCGCCGACCAGATCGCCGCCTATTTCGAGGCAACGCTGCTCGCCGGCTTTTCGACCGCCGAGGCGACCGAGTTCTTCGGCCGGCCGCGCGGCTTCAATGCCGACCGCTTCGATTTCACGCCACGCTCGGTGACCTGGGCGCAAAATGCGTTCCTGAAGCGGTTTTCCGCGATCGAGACGTCGCGGCACCAGGTTTCGGCGACCGCAATCGGCTAAAAACGCTAAATTAACCGGCGGCGGCCACAATAGCGCGTTCGATCACGGTCCGCAGGCGCGCTCATGCCCGTCGCTGATGCCAAGGATGGTCCGACCATCCCGAAACGGGAGGCCGAAGGCATGGACCACTCCCGCCACATGGAAGACGAACTGCGCGAGCAGAACCAACGCTTTTCGGCTGCGGTCGAGAACATGTCGCACGGCCTGTGCATGTTCGACGCCGACGAGCGGATGATCATCTGCAACGGCAACTACCTGAACATCTTTTGCCTCGAAGCCAGCGTGATAAGGCCCGGCATCCGGTTCCTCGACATTCTGCGCCACAGCGCCGATATCGGCATCGCCTCGCAAACCGCCGACGAACTCTACGCCATCCGCAAGCCCTATATCGATCAGGCAAAGCCGTCGACCTACGAAGAAACACTGTCGGACGGCCGCATCGTCAGCATCTCGCACCGCCCTCTGGCTCTGGGCGGCTGGGTCTCGATCTATGAAGACATCACCGAGCAGCGCCGCGCGCAAGAGGATCTCAAAGAGCAGCACCGCCGCTTCGACGCAGCGCTCGCCAATATGTCGCAAGGCCTGCTGATGTATGACGCCGACGGCAAGATGATCGTGCGCAACGGGCGTTTCCTAGAACTCTACAACGTCACCGCGGCGGACTTCCCGCTTGGAACGACGCACCGCGACGCGCTCGAACGATTGCTGGAACTCGGCATCTATACGAAGATCGATGTCGACAGCGAAGTCGCCAAGACCGAGGCCTGCCTGGTGGCGAAAAAAATGCATTCGGCCTATCGGCATCTTACAGACGGCAGGACGGTTCTGGTCACCCGCCAGCCGATGAACGGCGGCGGTTGGGTGGCGACCTTTGACGATGTTACGGAGCGCCGCCGTACCGAAGAGCGCATGACCCATCTTGCGCATCACGACATGCTGACCGGACTGCCCAACCGCTCGATGTTTCGCGAACGGCTCGACCTTGCGCTGGAGGACACGGCGGCCACGCCGCTGGCGATCTTCTCGCTCGATCTCGATCGCTTCAAGGCGGTCAACGACACTTGGGGACATCCGGCCGGCGACTGGCTGCTGAAGAGCGTGGCCGAGCGGCTGCAGCGCTGCCTTCATAATGAAAACGACGTCGTTGCCCGCTTCGGCGGTGACGAATTCGTCATCATCCAGTTCAATTTCAAGGGCATTGCCAATGCTGAAAAACTCGCGAAGCGCATCATCGAGACAATAGGAAAACCGTTCCGCGACAAGAGCCGCGAGATGCATATCGGCATCAGCCTGGGCATAGCGGTTTTCCCCGACGACGGTGGAGATGCCGACACGCTGCTGAGGAACGCCGATACGGCGCTTTACCGGGCGAAGAGCGAAGGGCGCAATCAGTATCGGTTCTTCGAACCCGGAATGGACGCTATGGTACAGGCACGGCGTGCGCTGGAGATCGACCTCGAGACCGCGCTGCCGCGCCAGGAATTCGACCTCGACTTCCAGCCCATCATGAACATCGCATCCGGGGAGATCGTCGGCGCGGAAGCCTTGATGCGCTGGCATTCGCCGACACGCGGCACGGTGGCGCCGGACAGCTTCATTCCGGTCGCCGAAGACACTGGATTGATCGTGCCGCTTGGCGAATGGGCGCTGAGGAAAGCTTGCACGGCGGCGGCCGACTGGCCCGCCGGCCTGCGCGTCGCGGTCAATGTCTCGGCCGTGCAACTTAAAAGCGGCAGCTTCGCCCGCAGCGTCATCTCGGCGCTGGCTTTCTCCGGCGTGCCAGCCGATCGGTTGGAACTGGAGATAACCGAAACCGTGCTGATGGACGAAAGCGAGGCGGTGCTAAGGACGCTGCGGCAGTTGCGCGAACTCGGCGTCCGCATCGCGCTGGACGATTTCGGCACCGGCTATTCCTCGCTCGGCTACCTCAGGCGTTTTCCCGTCGACAAGATCAAGATCGATCGTTCGTTCATCCACGACCTGGGCAATCGTGACGCCGCGGCGATCGTTCGCACCGTCATCGGGCTGGGCGCCGAGCTTGGCATCACTGTCACCGCCGAGGGGGTCGAGACCGAGGCGCAACTCGACATCCTGCGCGGCAATGGCTGTACAGAGGCGCAGGGCTATCTGATCGGCGTGCCGTCAACGGCCGCCGAGATCCAGCGTCTGTTGAAATCCCGAGCGCTCCACAGCCAGACCGGCTGAGGCCGGCCATCGTCAACGCAGCGTGTCGATGTATTTGCCGTGGAAGCTGACATAGCCGGGCTCGACCACCTTGAGATGCCGCTCGATCAGCGCATGAAACCGCGGCAGTTGATGAAACGGCACGCCTGGATAGGCATGATGCTCGGCATGGAACGGCATGTTCCACGCCAGCCTGCGGACCAGCCAGTTGGTCAGCGTGGTCCTGGTGTTCTCCAGCATGTTGGCGACGAACGGACAACGGCCGTGCTCGGCTAAGAGATAGAGGCGCAGAAACGGCTGCCCCAACAGAGCGGGCAAGATCCAGACATAGAGAAGCACCGAGAGCCGGAAATAGACGGCCAGCAGAAGGACCACGGCGTAAAAGGCAATCATGGCGCGTGCCTCGATGCGCACCTTGTCATAGCCCTTTGGCGGAACGTAGCTTTCCCGGCCGCGGTCCATCGCATTGGCATAAAGCGTCTTGAGGTGGCCCCACCACAAAGGGATGCCGGATATGTGGACGAGATATTGCCGCCATGTCTCCGGTTTGGGGAAGGCCAGTTCCGGGTCGTTCTGCGGGTCCTGCGTGTATCGATGGTGGGCGAAATGGAAATAGCGAAACCAGTCCGCCGGCAGCGCGATCGCCAGGCTGCACACCCGCGCCACGGCATCGTTCAGCCATTGCGACTCAAAGGCCGTGCGATGGACCGTTTCGTGCAGCAGCGTGAACAGGAAGACGATGAGGATACCTTGCGGCAGCATCAGCAGTGGCCAGAACGGCACCTTGACGGCGATCAGCGATCCGACGACCACGATCGCGCCCCAATGAGCAGCAAGCTGAACGAGGCCCGCAACATCAGACTTGGCGGTCAGCCGATTGCGCTCCTCCTGCGTCAGCGATGAAATTACGTCACGATGATCCACGTGCTTCGATCCAGACTGGAGTTTGATGAACCCACTGTAGCCAATGAACAACCTTTCCAAAAACGACGATTTCTGCAATCTAGATAAGCTGAACTTATCTATTCGGTGATTATGGCCGTACCTCCCTCTCTCAAAGTGCTTCAAGCTTTCGAGGCTGCGGCCCGTATAGGCAGCTTTGCCGCGGCGGCGGAAGAGCTTTCGGTGTCGGCCGCTGCCGTCAGTCAGCTCATCCGCACGGTCGAGGAGCAGATGGGCCGCAAGCTGTTCCACCGCGTCAACCGGCGCGTCGTCCTCACCGAGGCCGGCGTCGAGATGCTGCCCAGGCTGACCATGGCCTTCCAGGAGATCGGCAGCGTCGCGCGCCAGCTGGGCGGCGATACGTTCCGCCCACGCCTTGTGGTGTCGGTGCCGCCATCCATGGCCATGGGTTGGCTTTCGCAGCGTCTCGCTGGTTTTGCCTCAAGCCATGGCGTCGTCGACATATCGCTCAGAGGCGACGACGACCCGGTGCCGTTCGACCGTGAACTGATCGACATCAGGCTCTCCTATGGGCCGCATTATCGCGAGCACCCGACCGAGGACATCGTCCAGGACGCAGTCTATCCCGTGTGTGCCCCCGGGCTGGCGGACACAATCAAACCCGAGGGCCTGGCCAGCCTGCCGCTTATCCACACGGGCTGGGGACCGACTGGTGCGTCCTTTCCGTCCTGGCACAACTGGTTCGAGGCGGCCGGCATCGAGCCCGGCCGGGCAGCGCAGCGCGGCCTCTCGGCCAACTCATCGCGCGCGGCACTCGACCTTGCCATTTCGGGATTGGGCGTGGCGCTGGCGCAAGGGATCTACTGTGCCGCGGCGCTGGCAGACGGCCGACTTGTCAGGCCCCTCGCCCAGGCACTGGAGCTGCGCCAGCCCTATTGCCTGACGATCCCGGAGCGCAGCGCCAGGCGCGATGTCGTGGCGGCGTTTCGCCTGTGGCTGATCGACGAGTGTCGGCGCGCAGTCGGCTCGCCGGCACTGCGTTGACGTAGTGTGCGGCGATGATCAGAGGTGCCCGCTCAATGCCTCAGCCATGTCCTTGTTTGTCGCCACGGGGATGATCTCGAACTCCACCAGATCCGCCCATTCGATGACCCAACGCTGCAGCAGTGTGACGTCATCGGTCTCCACCAGCAGGAAGCAGCGGCTCATGTCCGCCGCGATCCAACTGTGGTGCACGAGAAGCTCGTCAGGTTTCAGGCGGCCGCGGTCGCGAAAGCGGCGGTAGATCTCCTTGCGATCGCAGCCGGTGAAATCCTCGATGACGATGAACTGCATGTTCTACCCCCGATCAAATTACCGCCCCGGCCGGTCCAGCCGCTCCAGGAACCACTGCGTCAGCCGCACCCAGACCTCGTCCTTCTCGCCGGAATCCTCCCAGCCATGGTCGAGGTTGGGATTGTCGTTGACCTCTATGACGAAGACGCCGTCCTTGGTCTCCTTGAGATCGACTCCATAGAGCCCGTCACCGATGCAGCGCGCCGCCTTCACTGCCGTCTCGACGACATGCGCCGGCGTTTCCTTTAGCGTGAAGGTCTTGATGCCGCCCTGGTCGGGCTTGCCGTTGGCCTTGTGGTTGACGATCTGCCAGTGCTTCTTGGCCATCAGATAGTGCACGGCAAACAATGGCTGGCCGCCGAGCACGCCGACGCGCCAGTCATACTCGGTCGGAATGAATTTCTGCGCGATCAGAAGGTCGGAATCCTCCAGCCATTCGGTGGCCAGCGTCTTCAGTTCCTCGAAATTGGCGCATTTCTTGACGCCGCGCGAGAACGACGAATCCGGGATCTTCAGCACCAGCGGAAAGCCCAGGGTCTGCGCCGCCAGTTCGAGATCCGAGGTGCCGGCGATCATCACCGTCGGCGGCACCGGCACCTTGTTGTAGGCCATCAGCTCGTTGAGATAGACCTTGTTGGTGCAGCGGATCATCGACAGCGGATCGTCGATCACCGGCATTCCTTCCTGCTGGGCGCGGCGGGCGAAACGATAGGTGTGGTTGGAGATCGAGGTGGTCTCGCGGATGAACAGCGCGTCGTAATTGGCGAGCTTGGCGAGGTCCCGTTTGGTGATCGGCTCGATTTCGACGCCCATCTTCTCGGCGATCTTGGCCCAATAGCGCAGCGACGATATCTCCGAGGGCGGCAATTCCTCATGCGGGTCGACCAGCGTGGCGAAGGTGTAGCGCGCCGGCGTGCGGCCCTTGGTGTCGCGCCATTCGCGGTTGGTGTAGGTCTCCAGGCACTGGATGAAGCTTTTTTCCTCGTCCTCGGTCATCCGCGCCAGCGGATGGAAACCGATCTTGCGGATCGAGGCCCATTCGGCGCTGTCCTTGATGTGGACTTCGAGCGCCGGCGCGCGGAACCAGTCGAACAGAAGTTTGGCGAAGCGGTCCCAGATTTTCGACGGGCCGATGCCGAAGAAGATGCAGACCTTTTGCGGAAAAACGTCGCCGAGGTCCTTGCGGCATTTGTTGAGCGCCAGTTCCAGTTCCGGCAAAGCGTGTTCATAGAGCTTGCGCTCCGACAGGTCGATCATCGTCTCGACGGTCGGGATCACCTTGTGGCCGCGCGAGCTTGCCAGCAGCGACGCATAGTAGCCGCGGCTCTGGTAGGCGTAGTTGTTCGACAGGTTGATGACCTTCGGCCGCTGGCCGCGAAACAGCGACGGATGCGCAAGATAGTCGCGATTGGTGATGATCTTGTGTGGTGTCGCCACCTGGTCGAGATCGCTCTGCCTGCCGGTAAGGATGACCCAGGTCATTATCTGTCACGCTTTCCCAGAGTGATGGCGGCACGCAGTCCATCGCGACCGAACTGCGCCATGTTCATGAAGATGCCGTAAGGCACGGGAATGTTGGCTGCATCAAGGATGGTCTCCTGCCTTTCATCCTCGACCCAAGGGTCGTGGATCAGGATATGGTCGCCGTCATCGCCGATCGCCAGCACCCAGTGCGGCACCTTCTTGCCGAACATCAGGAAGCCGCTGATCAGCACCAGCACCAGCTTTCCCCCAGCGATCGCAGCGCGGATATCGTCGATTGTGAATGCACGGTAATTCACCGGGATACCGTAAAGTTCCGCGCGTCGGCGAAAGTCGACCTGGGCCAGTTCCATCACCCTGCGCTTGTCCTCACTGCGCACCGATTGCAGGAACAGCGCGCCATAGAAGGAAACGTAGATCTCCACCGCGAGCCCGCTTTCGTAGCCCGAGACAGCAAGGCCGAATGGCTCGCAACCACCGGGACCCGACATCATGAAGACGGTCGTCGCTTCACGCCACAGGCGGATTTCCATGACCGGATCCGGCACGAAGCCGCGATCGAAATTGGCCATCGCCATCATCAGGCAGCACGGGCCGCAGGTGAATTCGCAGGTCTGCGGGTAGAACGGAACCTTGGTGGCGATCGGAATGTCGCCACGCAAGGTCTTTTCGTAGCGAAGTGCCGTTTCGCCATCCTCATAGTAGCCGGGCTCACGGCCGATCTTGCGATAACCGGCCCGTTCGTAGATGCGGATCGCGCGGCTGTTGTCCTCGCGAACTTCGAGGCGCAGCATCATGCGGTCGTGCTCGAAGGCGGCATCTTCGGCGGATCCGAGCAGCATGCGGCCGACACCCAGTCCGCCGAAAAACGGACTGGTCGCAATCGAGTAGAGGCGCGCCACGCCGCTGCCCTTGCGAAACAGCACGATCGCATAGCCGGCCACGCGGCCGTCGACTTCGGCGACCAGCGTCTCGGCGGTTTCACGCTCGATGAACAGGCGGAAGGAGCGGCGGGAAATACGGTCGCTTGAGAAAACAGCTTTCTCAATGGCGGCGAGATCATCGACGTCAGACGCGCGGGCCGTGCGGATCTCGGCAGGCATGCGGCTTCAGAAAACCTCGATTGGTGGTGGAAATGGCCCTACTCGAACACGTCCTTGACGCCAACCAGGGCGTTGGGAAAACCGGCGTCCACCTGGGCGCACGAAGTCCGCTCCACCACCTTGAATCTTCGCCTCGGGTTACCAAAAACCGTTTCCGATTTTCGGGGCGATGCGACGGCATTCATCAAGCGCTATCGCACCTCGATTAGGGCCGAATTGTGACAAATCCGACGCCGGCCCGACGGGCGCAAAAGGTCCTTCGGCCGGATCAGCATTCCTGGATCGACGGCACCGGCAAAAGCGATGCCGTTCAGCTTGCCAGCCCGTTTACAAGTTGCGTGTAGGCGCTCCTCGCGACCTCGGCCAACCGCTCGCGCGGCAAGGAGCCGACCACGGCACAGCCATAGCCCTTGTCCAGCCAGTAGACGGCCTCGGGTCCGTCTTGCGCGGCGGCGTAGGTGCCCTTGGCATTCTCGGTCGATTCCGTGGTGACGAACAGCGAGATACGCTGCCCATTGCCGTCCTCGTAAAGCAGCATGGCGGCCTTGCTCTCGCCTGCCGGCAACAGCCGGCCGCCCACCAGCTGGAATCCGTCGGCGGTCAGGTCCGGCGCCACCAGCTTCAGCCCTACCCGGTTGGACAGCCAGGTCTGCAGATGGTCCTTGTCGCTGGCCGGCACCTCGACGGCATGCCGCTTTTCGGCGGCATAGATGACATGGGCCGCGATTGCCTGCTCGGCCAGCCGATCTTCCGCCGGATCCTCCTGCCCGATGCCGTCGATGCCGGCAAAATAGCCACCAAGTCCGCCTACGACCAGAAGCACGGCGGCAGCAGCGGCAAGCCACCAGCGTGAGCGTGGCACAGCTGCCTTGACCGGCGTCTCGCCAAGCACGACCTTGCGCAACCGCGCAGGCACGGCTTCGTCCAGCACGTCGGCGAAGGCGGCACGCAGCGCCGCTCGGTCGGCGGTGAAACGGGCGCTCTTGGCCTTCATCTCGGGATTGGCGTCGAGCCAGGCATCGTAGGCCGAGCGCTCATCGCCGGGCAGCTCGCCATCGAGCGCCATGTGGATGTCACGTTCGGAAAAGTCGCGGCGGATCATTTCTCGACGATCCTTATCGCCCGGCGGCGCGCCGTGTCGTCCAGCAACCCGCGCAATTCCTCACGCCCGCGCGCAATGCGCGACATCAGCGTGCCCGCAGGCACGCCCAGAATGTTGGCGGCTTCGGCGTAGGAAAAACCTTCGATGGCAACCATGACAAGGGCTGCGCGACGGTCGGGGCTGATCGCCTGCAATGCGTCGATGATCTCGCGCGAGGCAATGCTCTCCATCTGCTCGGCCGGCTGGGCAACGGCCTCGCCCGCCTCCAGCGGCAACATCGCCGCCTCGCCGCGACGGTTCACCTTGCGCATCTGGTCGATGAACAAATGATGCATGATCGTAAACAGCCACCTCCGGGGGCTTTCTCCTGTCTGCCAATTGTCGAGCCGCACGAGCGCCCGCTCGAGGCAATCCTGTCGGGGAGCTACGGCGGCGAGCGGGAGGGGCAAACCGAGGCGTGGGTTCCGGGGCAGGCCGGTATTTTGGCCATGGTTTCGTCCGTGATTTACTTCATGGAC